>DUVI01000001.1 GCA_012841065.1 Bacillota bacterium | reverse complement strand
TGCCAGGAAGGCTGAGTGTCATAAACATCCTTGGGTAGTAGATCTTCGTGGGTTTGTTCAGTTGCTCAAATAGTCGGTGAGGTGCTTCGGTAAGTTGTGAGACAAGCGACAAAATACCTGAGACTCCTGCTGGGTGCTACTTCACGCACTATCTCTCCTTGCGCCAAACTAAAAGGCCCGCCGCAGGGCGGGCCAATGCAGTGCCCTGGCGGCCATGTTGAATTCGGCGAGACCAACGAGCAGACCTTGATCAGGGAGTTCAGGGAAGAGATATCAGCAGATATCAAGGTGGACGGACTCAGGTGGGTCGCCGAGATGTTCTTTCCGTGGTCCGGCAAATCCTTTCATCAAATCTGCCTGTATTATGATGTTTCCCTGTTGGATGATACCCAGGTTCCAGCGGACCGGTTTATGGTGACGGATATCCGCGGCAACCAATCATTTCAGCTCGAGTTTTCTTGGCTGACCGTCAGTGAGATTGAGAAGGCTAAGGTGTACCCGGGAAATGCCGGGGAGTTGCTGAGGGACTTGTTGAAGGATCCGAATTCCGGCGTCAGGCACTTGGTGTATTGGGAGTCTGACAGGTGAAGCCGGCATGGCGAGTGGCACGTTGAATGTACCAATGTATCTTGTTCCCGGTGCAGGAACGTTTCAAGTGGCACACTATGTGCACCATCTGAGGCTGTTTTTCGGTTGGAAGCCGGTTAATGGTACGCCGGGTATACCATCATTCCGCTGAAGAGCCTTCTCCATTGCCGCAGATGGCCTTTCAAATCCCACCTCATGTGCTTCGCAAATCTTAATAAAGGAAGCACGATACCCAGTGTCCTGTTTCCTCTTCCTCGAGCACAGGCTCTTGTTCCCGGCACCTGTCGTGGGCATGGGGACATCTCTCAGCGAACCGGCAGCCAGGCGGCGGATTAATGGGACTGGGTACTTCGCCTGGCAGTGTAATCCGGGTCCGCGAGTTCTCAATAACCGGGTCTGGAATCGGGTTGGCCGACATGAGAGCCTTTGTATAAGGGTGCAGCGGAGACGCATGCAGCTTTCCTGACGGCGCTATTTCGACGATTTTCCCCAGGTACATCACCGCCACCCGGTGTGAGAAGTGACGCACCATGGAAAGATCGTGGGCAATGAACATAAACGACAGGCCGCCTTCTTCCTGCAAGCGGGTGAGAAGGTTCACTATCTGCGCTTGAATCGAGACGTCCAGGGACGAAATAGGTTCATCAGCTATGATAAATTCAGGGTCCAGCGCCAGAGCCCGCGCTATCCCGATTCTTTGCCTTTGGCCTCCTGAGAACTCGTGGGGGAACCTGTTGGCATGCTCAGGATTGAGCCCCACAAGGTTGAGGAGGTAATGTATCCTTTGTGTGCGTTCTGAACCGCCGGCCAGGTTATGGATATCAATGGGCTCAGCTATGATTTCGCCTGCAGTCATCCGGGGGTCCAGGGACGCATAGGGGTCCTGAAAGATCATCTGGAGCTTCTTTCGAAATCCAAGCAGTTCAGTTTCGGATTTGGCCGTAATATCTTCGCCGTCAAATATGATTTTGCCCGACGTAGGCTTGTACAATCTGGCAACGGTTCTTCCCAGCGTTGTTTTGCCGCATCCGCTTTCCCCGACCACTCCCAGCACTTCGCCCCTGGCCACGGTAAACGATACCTCATCCACTGCTTTGAGAGTCTGACGTTTTCCGATTTCAAAGTATTTTTTCAGGTTTTCAACTTGCAGTACCGGATCAGTCACTGGTATGACCTCCGTTCTCGAACTGGTTTTTCAATGGATTGTTGGGGTTTGCTTCATGGTGCAGCCAGCACGATACATAATGGTTATCCCCAATCCTGATAGGCTGGGCGTCGCATTTTGTGCAAACCTTCATAGCGTACTTGCATCTGGGTGCAAAGGCACAACCTACCGGTGGTTGAAACAGATCAGGCGGAGTGCCCGGGATGGATGCAAGCTCGCCCCTGATCTCCCTGTCCAGCCTCGGCACTGACCGAAGCAGAGCCCGGGTGTATGGATGGGCTGCGTTGCAGAAAACGTCCGAAGAAGAGCCCTTCTCCACGACTTTGCCGGCATACATCACCACTATATCCTTTGCAAGGCATGCCACCACTCCAAGGTTGTGTGAAATCAGCACGATGGTCATGCCCAAGCGCTCCTGCAAGTTTTGGAGCAGGTCCAGGATTTGCGACTGAATTGTAACGTCCAGCGAAGTTGTAGGCTCATCAGCGATCAGTAGCAGTGGCTCACAGGCAAGTGCCATGGCTACCATCGCCCTTTGACGCATTCCGCCGCTGAACTGGTGGGGATATTGACGCGCCCTCACCTGGGGATTGGGTATGTCAACCAGGCTGAGCATTTCCACAGCCTTATCCATCGCTTCGCGATTGGATATCTTGTGGTGCCTTTGCACTGTCTCAGCTATCTGTCGCCCGACAGTCATAGTGGGGTTGAGGCCCGTCATCGGGTCCTGAAAGATCATGCCGATGTCTTTACCTCTGATGGACTGCATTTGTTTCTCGGACAGTCTCAAGAGATCCTGGCCGTTGAAAATCACCCTGCCACCCTTGATCTGTCCCGGGGGTATTGGAGTCAACCCCATCACCGTCTGGACGGTTACAGTCTTCCCGCAGCCCGACTCTCCCACAACCGCAAGGGAACCGCCGTGCCCGACCGAATAGGTAACGCCGCGCACTGCGTGCACTTCGCCTGCGTAAGTGTGAAAAGATACATGGAGATCTTCTATGGAGAGCAGCGGTTCTGCGTTTGATCTGCCCAGTTCTTGCTCTTGGCTTAATTCCATGTCAACGGTTGTCTGTTCCATGTAAGCTCCCTCCTTACTGACGCAGGCGCGGGTCAAGTGCGTCTCTTAGTCCGTCGCCGACAAAGTTAAATGACAGTATCAGCAAACTCATAACCACTGCGGGGATGATCATGTTCTGAGGGTATGCGCGAAGCACCTGGTAACCTTCGTTTGCAAGAGTACCGAGGCTTGCCTGGGGCATAGGCACACCCAGCCCTATGAAGCTCAAAAACGCCTCACCGAAAATAGCTCCCGGGATGCTGGAGGTCAGGCTGACCAGCACCACTCCCATGGTGTTGGGAATCAGGTGCCTGATAATGATCTTGCGGGGAGAAGCGCCTATGGACCTTGCGGCAAGCACGTACTCCATCTCTTTGAGCTGGAGCACTTGGCCTCTCACCAGCCTGGCCATGCCTACCCAACCGGTCAAGCTCATCGCTATGATGATAGAGGTAAGCCCGGGTTCCATTACCACCAGAAGCAAGATTACTGCCAGCAGGTACGGTATACCATAAAGTATATCTACTATGCGCATCATGATGTCATCCACAATGCCGCCGAAATATCCGGCGACGCCGCCCCACATCACGCCGATCACAAGGTCTATTAAAGCTGCGGTCACACCGATGAACAAAGATATCCTGGTACCGTGCCACAGCCTTGTAAACATATCTCTGCCGAGATAATCAGTGCCGAACCAGTGACGGCTGCTTACGAACTCGTTGAAATGGCCGTAATCGCATTCGCGGTAATCCCACGGGCTGATGATAGGGCCGATCACCGCCATTACTATCAACACCGTCAGCACAGCTAAGCCTGTAATAGCCAACTTATTCTTCCGGAAACGCACCCACACGTCTTGCCAGTAACCTATCGGCGGCCTGGTGATAGCATCACTTGCCTTTTCATCAAAGGTAAGGGGAGCGAAGTCTTCAGGCTTCGGATCGTATCCAAACACCGGTCAGTCCCCCTTTCCTCTTGCGATTCTGATTCTGGGATCGATCAGCCCATAAGCGATATCTACAACAAAGGTCATGAAAAGCAGCAGGGCTGAGTAAAACACCGTTGTCCCCATAATCATTGGGTAGTCGCGGTTGTAAATGCTCTCCACGAAGTATTTGCCCAGTCCCGGGATGCCGAACATACGCTCGATTACCAGGGTGCCTGTGGTGATGCTGGCAATCAGGGGACCGAGTATGGTTACTATCGGAAGAATGGCGTTTCTCACCCCGTGGCGCCACACTATCTGGGCTGATGAAAGCCCTTTAGCCTTGGCGGTGCGGATGTAATCCTGGCTGAGTACTTCCAGCATGCTGGATCTCATCATCCTTGTCATGGTGGCCAGGGTGCCAAGCCCTAAAGCAAATGCAGGGAGTATCGTGTGCTTAAAGCTCTCCCACCTGGCAATAGGGAGGAGGTTAAGTTTGTAACCAGCCACATATTGAAGCACTGATGCCACCACGAAGTTAGGAATCGAAACACCTACAATAGCGATTATAATGGCTGTGTAGTCCAGCGCCTTTCCGCGGTGTAAGGATGCTATTATTCCCAGGGTTAGCCCCACGGTTACAGCAAAGACAAGCGCTTCCACGCCGAGTAGTGCTGATACAGGGAAAGTATTCCTTATGATGTCGTTGACGCTCCGGCCACGCTCACGTATTGAAAGGCCCAGGTCAAAGCGGCAAAGGTTTTTCAAGAG
Organism: Bacillota bacterium; assembly: GCA_012841065.1. Taxonomy (GTDB): domain Bacteria; phylum Bacillota; class Sulfobacillia; order Fermentithermobacillales; family Fermentithermobacillaceae; genus DTU015. The sequence goes on along the minus strand of DUVI01000001.1, from coordinate 2,085 downwards.
AGTGATGTATTGCTGCCACTTCGGCTTGTCCAGGCCGTACTTGCGTTCCAGCTGTTTCTCAACCAGGGGCGTTAACTTCACACTTGTGAAGGGCCCACCAGGCACTGCGTTCATCAAGAGGAACGTAGCGGTTACTATTACCCACAATGAAAGTATCATAAGGACAAATCGTCTCAGAACATACCTGCTCATTGCCTCGCCTCCTCCTTCCTTATGCAAACGAGGAGCCCCACCGGGAGGCTCCTCGTTGAGTTCTGGACTCTCTTACATGAGTTAAGCCATCGTCTGTTACTTGGTGGGAGGTTCAGGCGCTTCGTAACCGAGAGCCTCAACCGCTGACTTAAAGAGCTCGCGGGCTTCTTCAACGTCTCCGTCTATCGGCAGGTAGTCCTTCAAGTACTTCTGTACAAAGGGCGTGCCTGGGTCCTCTGAAGATATTGACGGAGGATTGTAGGCATAAGTAGGTGCCGAGTAGTCCCTCAGCACGTTGTCGCAGTACTCCTGCCTGTCCAAGGCAAGGGACAAAGCCTGCCGGACTCTGGCGTCCTTGAGCAACGGATGGTTCAGGTTGCATTCCAAGTAGAATGTTACCGCTTCGGGCATCTGCCGGAACTCGTCAGGGCGTTCCGACTGGAATTTGGGGATGAAGTCTCCGGGTACGCCGATGACGTCAAGTTCAGTAGCTTCGTACATAGTAACCGGAGTGTTGATGTCTTTGATCATGTCACAATTGATTTGCTCAATCTTCACATTGTTAGCATCCCAGTAGTTGGGGTTCTTCTTGAGAACCATCTTGCTTCCGTGCTTCCACTCGTCGATCACAAAGGGCCCGCAATACAGGATTTTGTCAAGTTCTGTGGCGTATTCTTCGCCCCACTGTTCATGGGCTTTCTGGTTAAGCGGGAAGTACGGGGAAAATGCACACAAGCTCAGGAAGAACGCGCTGGGCGCTTCGAGGGTGACTTCCAAGGTCAGGTCATCAAGAGCTTTGACGCCCATGTTATCCATAGCTTCCTGGAGCTCGGCTATGGCCCGTTCGTATCCGTCGGGATCTGCTTCCTTATCGGGAATCTCCACGTTGGCTACGGCTTTGGCACCCTTGACGAAGAACATCATGTAGTTGTACTGGGAAGCAGTCCTGGGGTCAACTACCTTCTTCCATGCATATTCGAAGTCGTGTGCGGTAAGCGGCTCACCGCTGGACCACTTGAGGCCTTCTTTGAGCTTGAAAACGTAAACAAGGCCGTCATCAGAAATGGTCCAGCTTTCAGCCAGCCCTGAACCTTGTTCGTACTCCCCGTTGGCGTTCAGGCGCACAAGCCCTTCAAGGGTGGCGTTAAGAACGTCCATAGACACGGTATCGGTACAGGTTATTGACTGAAGATCCGGGGGTTCTTCTCCAGGGTTCAAGTTCAGCACGTTGTCCCCGCCCGGCCTTCCTTCAGTGTATGCCCATTTCCAATCGTTGGTTGGGAAAATGGCGCTTCTGACTATGCCCTTTACCCAGGGATGTTCGGCATAGTTTCTCTGGCGCCAATAGACAGGGATGATAGGTGCTTCATCCAAAAGGAGCTTTTCAGCTTTGGCCAGAGCTTCCATGCGTTCTGCTTGATCAGTGGATGTCCTGGCCACGGTGATGAGTTCGTCAAACTCTGCATTTGACCAACCCATGTCGTTGTAAGGGCCGTCAGTTACCCAGAGCTCAAGGAAACTCAATGGATCGTTGTAGTCTGCGCCCCATGCTGAAAAAACCAGATCGAAATCACCGTCTCTCATTTTCTGCAGGCGGGTTGCAAAGTCGACGTTTTCAAGTACCAGTTCAATTCCGAGGCTCTTCCTGAAGATTTCCTGAAGTCCTTGTGCATACTTCTTGGCAGCCTCGCTGTCGTCAGCGAGGAATCTAATGGTTGGCAGTGATTGAGATTCACTCTTTGGCCCACAACCTGCAAGCAATGAGGCAACAAGCAGCATGCAGGTGAATACCACGGCCATCTTCTTGAACTGCATAGACCTTCCTCCCATGATTACTACATTTTGACACATTCTGATACGTCATAATGTGTGGTCTTCCCGTGGTTTGGCAAG
>DUVI01000070.1 GCA_012841065.1 Bacillota bacterium | reverse complement strand
GTCGTGGGAGCAAGAACCAGAAACCTTACGGGTATGGCTTCGGCAGCGGACTCGATGGGTAAAGGGAAACATCTATGTGCTGAACAAGTACCTCTTTTCTTCCCTAAAAGGCTTTGGTCCCATAATCTTGGATCTTGGGTATAGGTTTGTCGAGTCGTTCTTATTTCTTTCCGCGGTAATAATATCCGATATTATCTTTGTCTTAGGTTTGGTGGGTATTGACAAGATTTCCTTGCCAGGTAATTTTCTTATCATTTGGTTGCTGGCTTATATCCTCTTTGTGTTGGAGATTAATATCAGCTTGGCGTTGGAAAAAGGGGAACTTAATCTGGACAACTTTCTAGTGGTTATGTTGATGTATTTTACCTATTGCCAGTGTTGGCTAGTAGTCTGTGTTAGCGGAATTTATTCTTACATTAAAGATGCCGTCTTGAGAAGAGAGCACGTTTGGTACAAGACAGAAAGGTTTTAGGAGAGTCGAGATGAAAAAGATCATTACCCTGCTGGTTAGTCTAATAATGGTTTTGAATACCACCGTGGCTTGGGCCCAAGCCGGCCAAAGCTTATCTTATGCGGTTCAGGCCGGTTTTTATAAGAACAAGGCAATTTTAGACCATAATTTTAGCTTGTTGAGCCAAAGAGGATTCCCTGTGTATAAGGTAGCTGTTGGAGACGGAGTCCGCTTGTACGTAGGTAACTTCAAAGACAAAGAGTATGCTACGACCATAGCAAGCAAACTACAGGCCATGGGCTTTGAGACTCTGGTAAGAACCCAATTAATTGCCGCATCACAACCGGCAGCTTCCGTACCAGCTCAACCCCAAAAGGCCGATGTTGAGGCCAGCCTGGTAAAGAACGTGTTCCTTCCCCAAGATGTAACGATTAAAGGGATCTACGGCGGCCACAGCGTTTTCTTTTTTGTCGATGAGCATTGGGTGCCCACGAATGGATGCTATCTTGAGCTGATATTTAGCCAAAGCGAGATCAAGAGGTATAAGAATTCCACCTTAACCATACTTTTGAATGATGTACCGATCAAGAGCATAACCCTGGAAGATAGAGAGAACTACAAAGCCGAGGAGAAGATCCCTTTGCCGGCAGAGCATATTGCCGAGGGTTACAACTTTATTAAGTTCTCCACTTACCACCGTATTACCGATGAGCCTTGCACCGATGATTTGAACCCGGCTAACTGGTTGGTGTTTCACCAACAGTCCTATATTCACCTGGAGTATAAAGAGATTCCCGATGAAGTTAGGATCAAAGACTATCCCTATCCTTATCTGAAAGTATCGGCTGCCACACCGGTAAATTGTATTATCGCCGTTCCTGATAACCCTAGCGGTGGCCAAATGACCGCGGCTATGATTATTGCCACCGACTTTGGCCGGCGGGTGCCTCATGACAATGTAGACGTGAAGGTGATGCGATTTACTGAACTGCAGGGAATAAGGGAAAGCACCAATTTAATTGTAATTGGAAGCCCGGCCGATTCGGCCAGCGCCCTGTTTGCACCGATAAAGAATGACTTATCACAGCTTTCGGACAGGGCCTTAATCAAAGAGACCGCAGCACCTGAGGATCCTGGGAGACGCAGACTTTATCTGGTATCAGAGGATGATGCAAACCTTATCATGGCGGCCAAAGCCTTGACGTGGGATAAGCTAGTCTCCCAAATGCAGGGGGCCACGCAATATATCCAGGCAGATTATGTTGGTGAGCGCGAACAAAAGAGGAGAAGCCAGACCAAGATAACCCTAAAGGATTTAGGCTACGGGGACACCCTTCTAAATGGCATAATGTTTCAGCAGGCAACCTTTGGTGTAAGGATTCCCAGGAACCACCGGTTAAAAGAGGGTTCTTTCATCCAGCTTCCCTTGCGTTATTCCAAAGCCTTGGATTTTGACAAATCGTCGGTTTCTGTGTATCTGAACAACATACCGATAACCGACAAACTGCTGGAGCATGAGCGGGCCGAGAACGATGAATTG
>DUVI01000074.1 GCA_012841065.1 Bacillota bacterium | reverse complement strand
TTAATATGGCCCCATGGTCAAGTGGTTAAGACACCGCCCTTTCAAGGCGGCGACACGGGTTCGATCCCCGTTGGGGCCACCATTTTATTCTGGGGAATCCCCCATAGGTTATCCTCTCAGTAGGTTATCTTGATGAACCAAAACACCGTGCTGTCATCCCAGCCCAGGTCCCAGGGGAAATATAGCCTGTCGGCGGTATGGCTGACGATGGTGACGTAGCCCCGGGGGTCTTTGCCTGCAACTACTGCAACGTGATACAATTGCCCCTTCTTCTCGTAGGCGATGATGTCACCGGGTTCCAATTGACCCGCTGCTGATTCTGGTTGGATGCCTGAACCCGCCTCACTAAAGGTGCCTCTGAATAGCCGGTAGCCTGTACCGCTGGACAACAGGTGCCAGACCAGGCTTTCGCTTTGCACCCAAGCAGTAGTCCCCTCTTTGATGTAATTCCATCCGCCGCCCATGGGTATACCTCCGGCGTGAAGCACCTGAGAGGCGAAGTTGGCGCAATCTCCTCCTGCAAAGGTATAGATTTTGTACTTAGGGTTGTACTTCCCGCCCTCAGGCAATGCCCTGACCCCTGAGTGCTTAACCGCATAACGCAGCGCCTTCTCCCTGTCAAACTGCCCTCCGGTTCGGGCGCTGGCTGCGTGGCTGACCTCGCCCAAGCATCCAGCATCGGCCTCACTTCCGGTTGCGGTGATGAGCGCATCAAATGGCACAAACACCCCGCTCCCTTGCCCCGGTTCAGTCACGTTGTTGCCTAAGGGATCCATGTACCAATCCTTGCGTATCTTCCACCCGCCGTCAGTGTTAATCACCTCGATAACATGTACCGTCCTTGACCCGAACTCATGGCGGACTGGAGCCTCTCCCGATACAGGCACTGAAAACATGCCCGGCGTCGAACCGTAGTTGGCATGACCAACCGGCGGCTCGTGGTACATCTCCACCCCAAAACGTCCCGGAAACATGGCAGCAGCCCAAGGCCCAATGCTTGCTCCCAAGGCCCATGTAGGCTCAAACGGGTTGCTCTGTGGGTATTCATAGGCATATCGCGTATGCTCAGTAAGCTCAATCCAGTAGCAGCCATCCCCCTCTTTGCTGACCGAATCCACTTCAAAGGTGCTTATTGCCTCTACCATGCGGACGTTCCTGGCCAACGCCCATTTTTTAAGGTAGGCGTTCCGGTTGACTTCGTTCTCGTACGCCCACGTGCCGGTTGAACTGTCCAAGTCATACTTATCCATGATTTCCTCAATGTCACCGGCCAGGAGCAGCGCCGTTCTTTGCTCCAACGCCTCCTGGATAAACTTCACGGCTTCAGCCTGCTCAGAGTCAGGTTTGGAGGCAATGAACAACTTTGCCGTACGAAGCAAGCGCGACCGGTGAAATCCTTGTTCTCCAAAGCGAAGATAACCGGCCCGACAAAGAACCAAAACGGCAGCAAGTATCAATACGCAGAGACAACCAGCCAACCGCCGGCGCCTTGCCTGGGTGCGCCTGTCCCGGGGCAGCAACGGCGGTTTTGAGGGATACACCTTAGCCAGCGGTTCACCCAAGCGGTTCTTCCTGCGTCTCAGAGATATGACGCGAAGCGGCTTCCGCATGCACAATTCCTCCAACTAGGGGTTCAGAAGAATGATATGGGCAGCACTACTTCCATATGAAGCTTTTCCATCTCGAACCCTGCCGTTTCTGTGGACGTTCCACGCTTAGCCATCACGTTCAGGTAATATGTTCCATCTGACACTTCCCTTATCAAGACTAAATTAGTATAATATTCGCTACACAGACTATAATGATTGAAACCATTCATATTGCGCAGATTCGATGAAGGGGAGGAGTAGGCAAAATACCTCCTACAGAGAATAGGGCCATTGGCTGAGAGCCCTAGCGAAAGGGTTTTGCTGAAGGTCGCCCCTGAGAATTCAGGCTGAAAGGCCTGACCGGGAACAGCCCGTTACAGCTAAGAGTGCCTGGTATCTGTGGGTTTGTATTGTTGCGTATGGGTCTGCGTAAACCGTTACAACTTACGACAAAGCAGAACCGTCCCACGCGCTGCCCAAAGAAGGCCAGGAAACAAGGTGGTACCGCGAATCAGGCCCCTTCGTCCTTGTGTCGGAGGGGCTTTAAGTTTAATGACCGTAACGGTACTTCTTCATGAGAGGTGAGCTTAATTGGCAAACAACCAGAAGCAGGAACCCAGAAGTTTGCCCAAAGCCTATGAACCCAAAAGTTTCGAAGGCAAGTGGTACGAGTATTGGATGGATAACGAGCTGTTCAAGGCCAACGTTGTTCCGGGAAAGCCCAGGTTCTGTATTGTCATTCCGCCCCCCAACGTAACGGGTGCGCTTCACATGGGCCATGCCCTGGACACTACCCTCCAGGACATATTCATCAGATACAACAGGATGCTGGGCCATGAAACCCTTTGGCTGCCAGGAACTGACCACGCTTCAATCGCAACCCATGCCAAGATTGAAGAAATGCTCGCGGAAGAAGGCACTTCCCGGTGGGAACTCGGAAGGGAGAAGTTCCTGGAACGGGCATGGGAATGGAAGGAGAAGTACG
>DUVI01000009.1 GCA_012841065.1 Bacillota bacterium | reverse complement strand
CAAATGCTATGAGCCCCGGTTGGCGCTTGACGGAGGCAATGACGGTACCCGCTTCATCGAGCAGATTATCCGGCAGGCCCCTTCGATGCTTGCGCCGGGAGGGTATCTGATTATGGAAATAGGCCACGACCAGGCGGATAAGTGCCGGCACCTTCTGGCTACAGCTGAGCAAGGGGAAGGCGCTTTCCAGGATCCCAAGGGAACTTCGCCATGGCAAGATTGGCGGTTTGTGGAGGATTACGCAGGTATAGAGCGGATCTTAGTTGCCAGGGCGAGTGAGTCTGCCGGTGAGCCTGTCAATCGGCAATGATTTCCCCGATGCGGAAACGGACACTGGTCGCTTTGGAACCAGATCAGGCGTGGAAGTGGTTTGATTTGATCCAGTTGGCGCGACGGTTCGGGACACTCTGGTCGATTTTGAACCAAGTGGGGCGCCAAAGTGGTCTAAACCGAACCAGCTGCTGCGATAGGCCGGTTTGATTTTGACCGGTATCCGAGACTTTGTACAAATCCGAACCAGAAGCCGTGTGACAGTGTTCAATACGGGACCAATTGCCGCAATGCTATGGCTTCATAAACCGCCTGCCACGGTAGCTTTAGCACCAATCAGTGATACAATAAGGCTACGATCAATTTGGGGGTGGTTAGCCTGGCTCGAGTGCATACAGTAGTCTACGAAGTTGACCCTCATCATCCCGACGAGGAGATAATTGCCAGGTGCGCTGAAGTGATCAAGAGGGGAGGCCTTGTGGCGTTTCCCACGGAAACCGTGTACGGGCTTGGTGCAAGCGCTTTGAACCCTGAAGCGGTTGCCAAGGTGTTTGAAGCTAAAGCAAGGTCCAAAGGCAATCCCTTGATCGTCCACATCTCAAGGCTAGCCCAGGTAGATCCCCTGGTGACGCAGATTCATCCCAAAGCGGAATTGCTCATGAAAATGTTCTGGCCAGGGCCGCTTACTTTGCTGTTCCCCAAATCAGGTCAAGTGCTCGACATCGTTACTGCCGGCTTGCCCAACGTGGCAATCAGGTTGCCCGATCACCCTGTGTGCAAAGTCCTCATTGATGCCTGCGGCCTGCCCTTGGTAGCCCCTTCGGCTAACCTGTCCGGCAGGCCCAGCCCTACCAGTGCACAGCACGTGCTGACTGACCTGGACGGCAAGGTTGACATAATCCTTGACGCCGGCCCCACCCATATCGGGGTTGAATCGACCGTCTTGGATGTATCAAAGGAATCTCCGGTTATCCTCAGGCCGGGCGCAATCGGTAGGGAGGAGATAGAAGCAGCCTTGGAATCCATAGGCTCTCCCGGCCAGGTGCTTGTGGATGGGGGCGGGCCTGGTGGCTCATTCGGGCCGGAGGCCGAAGCAGAAGCCCAGGCCGAAGCAGAAGTCCAGGCGCCCGGTGCCCACTACCGGCATTATGTGCCTAAGGCCGCTTTGTACCTTGCCACCGGAACCCCTGTTGAGCAGCGGCAGAAGATAATCTTTCATGCCCTGAAACTGGCGTTTTCAGGCACAGAAGTAGCCGTACTGGCTTCAGAGGAGAACTTCAGGTTTTTCCGCCCGCTTGAAGACATGGCAAAGGGACTTGTTCACGTATCAATTCTGGGGTCGCGAAGCCGCCTCTCTCTTGTAGCTGCAAGACTTTACTCTGCCATACGATGTGCAGAAGCAGTGGGGGCCCAGATAATACTGGCTGAAACCTTCGGCCTTGAGGGAATAGGCCTTGCAATAGCCAACAGGCTGGAATATGCGAGCCAAGACAAGCAACTGCCTGAGTTTGACCAGGATGAAGTTGCTCAAATCGAGGTGGAGGCCGAGGCGGGAACCCAGGCAGAAACCCACCTAGAGCCGCTAGAGCAACCGGCGGGTGCGACAGGCGGGTCAGGCCGGTCAGACAAGTCAGACGAATCAGGCAAGGATGCAGGCCCAATTAACGTCACGCCCCTGAGTTTGCTAATGGTGTGCACCGGAAATACCTGCAGAAGCCCTATGGCTGAAGGAATTTTCCGAAAATCGTGGAAAGAAGCAGGAGCGCCTTATCCCATAAACGTGGCATCAGCAGGGGTAGGTGCGGTGCCGGGGTTCCCGGCTTCGAAAGAAGCTGTTGAATCCATGAGGCGCATGGGTGTGGATATTTCGGAGCATCTGTCGGCGCCTGTTTCTCATGAGAGCCTTAGGGCGGCCGACATGGTGATCGCCATGACCCAATCGCACAAGCAGGCTCTCTTGGCGAAGTATCCTGAGTTTGGGTACAAGGTCGTCACCTTATCGGAAATCTCGCCTGAGGCAGGTGGCGATGTGATAGATCCTTTTGGGAAAAGCCAGGAAGAGTACGACAAAACAGCACAGATCCTGGAGAAGTCTCTCAAAAGCTTGGTAAAGGTGCTTGCAGGCCAATAGGGTCCATTTGGGGAGAGAGGGTGTGATTAACATGAAACAGATCACTGAAAAACACTTGATTGCTGCAATCTGGGGAGGAGCTGTTCTGGGAGGTGGCGGAGGCGCCGACCCAAAGGCAGGTTACCGGCTTGGGAAAGCTGCCTTGGATGAAGGGCAGGTGCTTTTGGCGTCCATAGATGAGCTCGACCCTGAGGACACAGTCGTCACTGCAAGCTTGGTCGGATCGCCCAAAGCAGGAGGTATGGGTCCTGACCTCGATCATTATGTCGAGGCATTCCGCTTGCTTGAGAAGGTCACAGGCACAGAAGCAAGAGCTATTAACACAAATGAATGCGGCGGGTTGGCTACGGTTAACGGTTGGTACCAAGCGTCCAGGTTAGGCGTGCCTATAGCGGATGCACCTTGTAACGGCCGGGCACATCCAACCGGGCTGATGGGGTCAATAGGTTTACATAAGGATAAGTCATATGTATCGAGGCAAGCTGCAGTGGGCCGCAACGCCCGTATATATGTCGAAGGTGGGCTGGGCGAAGCATCAGGCATGGTCAGGGCTTTGTCCGGGACTGAGGGGCTGGTGGCAGTTGCGCGCAATCCTGTGAGTGCAGGCTACCTCAAGCACAACGGCGCATGCGGCGCAATCTCAATGTGCATGGATCTTGGGATGGCCATGGCAGACGCGGTACAGAACCGGTTAGGTTTTGACCCTCTCGTGGCCGGATGCGTAGCCGATGTGAGCAAGTTTGATTCAGAAGAGCGCCTCTCAGGCTATTTGGCGGCAAGTGCAGCGGCTACATTCCTCAAGGGAGTACTGCTTTCAGTCGGCACTGTCGGCCACGTGGATATCGAAGTCAAGGGCGGGTTCGACATAGGCGAGGTGAGCATCTTGTCCAACAACTCTCAGCAAGTCCGGCAGGAAGTGGTACGCCTCACTTTCATGAATGAGTACCTTACGTGCGACGTAGGCAGCCACACTGTGTTCAGTTTCCCCGACCTGATTTCGGTGATCGACGTCAATACAGCGTGGCCCGTATCTTCCGCGAACATCCGCGAAGGTATGGAGGTTATGGTTGTAGGGACTTCCTATGAGAACCTGATATTAGGTGAAGGCATGTACGACCGCGATCTTTACAGGCCTTTGGAAGAAGCCGTGGGCAGGCGTTTTGAGGTGCCGAAGAAACGCTAGGTTACTTGAGGCTCAAGACAGTTGTGTGAGGGAGTTGTACGTATGAAGGTTGCAATCGGAAGCGATCATGCAGGTTACCGCCAAAAAGGTGAAGTGGCGGCACTTATCAAAGACCTTGGGCATGAGGTAACGGACTTTGGAACCCACAGTGAAGAGTCCGTTGACTACCCTGATTTCGCCCTCAGGGTTGCGCAAGCTGTGAGCCAGGGCGAAGCAGACCTTGGGGTTTTGGTGTGCGGCACAGGGTTGGGTATGGCTATTGCCGCCAACAAGGTCAAGGGGATCAGGGCTGTCACATGTGGGGATACGTTTTCGGCCAGAGCTTCCCGCGAACACAACGACGCAAACGTGTTGTGCATTGGTGCCAGGGTTACCGGAGGCGGGCTTGCTCTGGATATAGTCAAGACCTGGTTGGAATCAGAATTCCAGGGAGGTCGCCACGTAAGGCGGGTCAACAAGATTTCAGAGATTGAATCGGCCAACCTGGAATCATGCTGTTAGCAAATTGAAACACCCAGTGGCCGGAGTTCAATGTCCGGAGGTGTAAGGAGAACAATGGTCGGAGGTAGAGGCCAAGTGGCATCAGATCTTGAGAGAAACAGTATATGCCTTGAGACCATAAAAAACCAATGCTCGGAGGTTACACGAGCCCTGCTTGAAAGAGGTAACCTGAAGCCAGGGCAGGTAATCGTGCTTGGGTGTTCGACCAGCGAGGTACGGGGCAAGTCCATAGGTTCTTCAGGCAGCAATCAGATCGCCCAAGCTATCCTGGACGGCATAAGAGAGGCGCTTGACGGTACCGGGGTATCTCTTGCGGTGCAATGCTGCGAGCACCTCAACCGGTGCCTTGTACTTGAACGGCACGTGGCCGAAAGGTATAACCTCACTGAAGTTACAGTGCGCCCTGTGCCCAATGCGGGCGGCGCAGCTGCAGCCACTGCAATGGATGTGTTTGATGATCCTGTTGTGGTAGAGTCAATCCAGGCCCATGCCGGGATCGATATCGGGGATACATTCATCGGCATGCATCTCAAGCCTGTGGTTGTGCCTGTAAGGTTGCCAATCGACAGGATCGGACATGCACACCTTACTGTAGCCAGGTCCAGGCCCAAACTTATAGGCGGCAGGCGGGCGGTGTATGAGTAGCCTACTCAGTAGCATCATCGGCGGATTGCCTGAGGCCCATGGGACAGGACGGAACTTGGGGGTGGGGTTATGAGTCATATAGACAGAGGACATAAGCGTCCCGGGTGGGACGAATACTTTATGCAGGTGGCCGGAGTGGTGTCGCGGAGGTCTACTTGCATAAGGCGCAACATAGGAGCTGTGATTGTAAAGGACAAGCGGGTCCTCGCGACAGGTTATAACGGGGCTCCAAGCGGTTTGCCCCATTGCATAGAAGTAGGCTGCCTGAGGGAACAGTTGGGTGTTCCGTCGGGACAAAGGCATGAGATGTGCCGGGGACTCCATGCTGAACAAAACGCCATTATACAGGCGGCGAAGTATGGCATCCCGGTTGAAGGGTCGACGATATATTCGACCACTGAACCGTGCAGTTTGTGCACGAAAATGCTGATAAACGCAGGGATTAAGAGGATAGTGTACCAAAATGCTTATCCGGACCACCTGTCAAGGCAGCTTCTGAACGAGGCAGGGATTATTGTGGAGCATTTGGAGGATTCCGCCGGCAATTGACTTGTCCGAAACCGGTTGGTTAGAATAGACTTCGGATGCGGGTAACTAATTATGTGCCGGCAGATGTTGAAAGGGGCAGGGTATCTTGCAGGCGCTGTTTGCTTTTATAGTGGCATTTGCACTGGCATTAGGTTTAACTCCCTTGGTTCGCGCTTTGGCCCGCAAATCAGGGTTCATGGCGTATCCAGATGAACGCAGTGTCCATCAGAGACCCGTCCCCTATCTGGGCGGCGTAGCCATTTACCTGGCGTCGGTTGCTGCTGTCTTGGTAACAGGACCTCAGAACCGGCCCACACAACAAGCTCTTATCTTCGGAGGGCTTTTCATATTGATCGTGGGGATCATAGACGATCTCTACAATCTGAAACCGTGGCAGAAGGTCTTGGGGCAGCTGGGTTCCGCCCTTATTGTAGTAGCTCTTGGAGTAGATATATCTTTCCTGACCGACCCGTTCACGGGCAAAATACGCTTCACCGGTATTTTCGCCATCCCCCTTACAATCCTGTGGGTTATATCTTTCGAAAACCTTGTCAACCTGTCTGACGGGCTTGACGGCCTGGCAGCCGGAATTTCGGGAATCACGGCACTGGTGACCGTGTTTGCATCTGTCCGTGCAGGTGTGCCTTCTGTGGGTCTGGCTGCTGCAGCCATAGCCGGCAGTGTGTTTGGCTTCTTGCCGTATAACTGGCATCCTGCGTCGATTTTCATGGGTGACGCAGGAGCTATGTATCTCGGGCTCGCGCTTTCGGTGATTTCGGTTCAGGGCTTGGTTAAGTCCACGTTAGCTATGGCTGTGCTTGCTCCCATACTGGCGCTTTTTGTGCCGATATCGGATGCCGCATTTGCCATACTGAGACGGCGCAGCCTTGGGCGGCCCGTTGCCAGGCGCGACAATGATCACATTCATCACAGATTGCTTGAACTGGGATTAGGGCAGAAGCGAGCTGTGCTGACCATCTATGTGGTTACCGCAGTCTTTGGGGTACTTGGTTTGTTTTCAACATTCTTACCTATCTCAGGTACCGGCCCTCTTGCAGGATTGGCAGTCTTGGGTGTGCTCTTGGTTGCGCATAAAATGGGCATTCTGGCCCTGCCTGCTGAAAGGTGCAGACGTAAATCACGGACAAATGAGGCAGAACACGCTGAGTGAGGTTTCCCTGCAGCAATTGAAAGGTGTGGAAGCTGTTGCCCGGAAAAAGCATTAAGGTACTGTCCGTCTTCGGTACCCGGCCTGAAGCCATTAAGATGGCGCCTGTGGTTCTTGAGCTGGCCCGTCACTCCCCTGAAATCACATCCAAGGTTGTCGTCACCGCCCAACATCGCGAAATGCTGGATCAGGCAATGACGCATTTTGGGATCTGTAAAGATTATGACCTGGACATTATGCAAGACAACCAGAGTTTGGCTGGTATTACTTCGCGGGTGCTCACCAGGCTTACCCCGGTGCTGAGGCAGGAACGTCCCGACATTGTGCTGGTCCATGGCGACACCACTACAACGGCCGCCGGCGCCTTGGCCGCTTACTACGAGAAAATCCCCTGCGGCCACGTGGAAGCCGGGCTTAGGACAGGCGACAAATACGCCCCGTTTCCTGAAGAGATCAACAGAAAACTCGCAGGGATTGTCTGCGATATCCACTTTGCACCTACGGCAAGAGCTAAGCACAATCTTCTCCGAGAAGGCATCCCTGAAGAATCAGTGTTCGTGACAGGCAACACTGCCATAGACGCCTTGCTCATGACCGTAAAGGAAGATTACGTTTTCACAGATAAGACCCTTGGTTCCCTGTCTGGCCTCAGGCCGATCTGTTACAATAATGAGTATTCAGATAGTGTTAAGACTATCGTGGTGGAAGTGCACAGGCGGGAGAATTTTGGCAGGGGCTTGGAACACATCTGCCAGGCACTCGCGGATGTTGCCAGGAAACGGGCGGGCGATGTGAGGTTCCTGGTGTCGGTGCACAAGAATCCAAACGCACGGGGACCTGTGCTGAAGCATCTGAGTGGAATCGACAACGTCATCCTGTTTGACCCCTTGCCCTATCCCGATTACGTGAACCTGATTAGCCGTTCATACTTTGTTGTGTCGGATTCAGGCGGGATCCAGGAAGAAGCACCTGCTGTCGGTGTGCCTGTAGTGTTGTGCCGGGAGAAGACTGAAAGGCCGGAAGCTGTTGAAGCGGGCACAGTCGCCCTGGTCGGAACTGACACGAGCTTGATAATGGACACGATTCATAATTTGTTAGACAATGAGGACAGGTACAGGCAGATGGCTACAGCCAAGAATCCGTTTGGCGACGGACGTGCTGCTGAAAGAATTGCTAAAGCTTTGCTATATTGGTTTGGATTGTCGGACGCAAGGCCGGAGGACTTGGAAACATTTCGGTAAAGGGGGGAACCGCGCAGACTTAAGGCGCGGGATTTGGTGGCCAAGAAAGAACTTGATCTGATACTTGACGCTGAGAAGAAAGCGGAAGCTGAGATTTCTGAGGCCAGAGCCCAGGCCAGGAAGATTCTGGATGAAGCGTCTCGGGCGGCTGAGCAAATTCCTGCCGATGCGGCACGGAAAGCTCAAGCTAAAGCTTCAGAAATAGTTGAAGCTGCCAAGAGGGACGCGGACAAGGCACATGAAGCAGCTATGGAAGAGGTCAAGGCAGAAATCGATAACATCAAATCACTGTCATCAGGAAACTTTGAAAAGGCAGTCAAACTGGTTCTGGACCGGATTATGAAAGCGGTGTGAAAGGGGGAAGCCGCAGGGTGCGTTTTCGCCGTGCGGCGAGTGTATGGCTATTGCACGAATGCGGAAAGTCACCATACTGGCCTACGAAGAGCTTGAAGCCCCTCTGTTTGAGAAACTGAGGGATATTGGGCTCATGCATGTTACAAAGTCTACTGCAGCCGGCACGGTAGAACAGCCGGAGGAAATTGATGCTTATGCAGAGACTCCTGAATATGTAAAGAGGCTCTCCCAGCTGGCTGTGATTAAGTCATATTTCGAACGCTACAACACCATCAAAAAAAGCTTTTTCGACATGTTTACAGGCAAGAAGCCTGAGATATCGTTCAGTCAGTTCAAGAACGCAGTCGCCACATATGATATCCCCGCAGTGTTTGCGACAGTACAGAAGCACGATCAGGAGCTGAGCCGCATCAACGAACAAGTCACCGGTCTGGAGCTGAAATTGCAGACGCTTGAGCCCTGGAAGCATTTGGATATCCCCTTGTGTGAAGTCCGCCAAACCCGGACTTGCGACACGTGCCTGGCGGTGGTTCCCTCAGCAGTGCTGGGATCTGAAGCTTTGTCTTCGCCGGGAGTTCACTGCAAAGTGATTTGGCAAGACAAGGGGCAGGCGGGAATATGGTTGGCAGTATTCATGGACCAAGCCCACGGGGAACCGGCTGCCAGTTCGCTCCTGGCCGTGCTCGGCGGCACACGCCTGAACCTTGCCAGGGAAGTTGAAGATTACCTCGATGCCGGGCTGGTTGACGATATATACCATGCGATTGAAACGAGGCTGTCTGATCTGCGCAAAGAGCAGGAGGCCATTTTGGCAAAAGACGCGGAGATGGCCCAAGGCCTCTTGGATATCTTAGCCCTGACCGACTATTACCTGGACAAGCAGAATCTTGACCAGGTCCGGAACGAAGCTTCCAGGACCCGGTTTACACTGATAATCCAGGGATATGTGAAAGCCAAGCAAATCGATATGTTCCGGGAGCAGCTTAGCTCCTTCAAAGATATAGAAATCATTGACGAAGAACCGGCAGAAGATGATGACGTTCCGGTGTATCTGGAAAACCACCCGATCATAAGGCCTTTTGAAGCTGTTACAGTCATATACGGTTACCCCAACTACCATGAGCAGGATCCTACTCCTTGGTTGGCACCGTTCTTTTGGATTTCCTTTGGATTGTGCTTGGGTGATGCAGTGTACGGAGTTATGCTGTCGCTGTTTTCATGGTGGTTCTTGAAAACTCAAAACCTGGAAGATGACAGGTTTATGAGACTCCTTATGTACTGTGGCTATTCTACAATCTTGGCCGGTGCGCTTACAGGAAGCTGGTTTGGGGATTTCCCTGTATCGTTTCTTAAGGGTACTTTGTTTGAGAGGATAACCTCAAGTATGACCGTTTTGGACCCGATTAACGACCCCATGACCCTTCTCTTGGTGTCTCTGGCGTTTGGAATTGTCCACATTTGGGTGGGAATCATCGTCAAAATGGTCGGAACCATCCGTGACGGACAGGTGGCAGACGGGATTATCGAGCACGGCTCCTGGGTCGTGTTTCTGCCCGGGCTTGTGCTGTGGGGACTGTCGGTTACAGGTATTATCCAGAGCGATATTCCTCTTTACATCATGATTGCAGGAGCACTTATGGTCATCTACTCAGGTGCCCGGGGGCAGAAGAACATTTTGCTCAAGCCGATTTCAGGAATAGGCGGGTTGTATAATATCGTGGGCTATTTTTCAGATGTACTGTCCTATGCCCGTATCCTCGCGTTAATGCTCGCCAGCGCCATTATCGGCGTGGTTGTCAACACCATTTCAAGACTGGTGGTCGACATGATGCCAGGGGTCGGCTGGGTGGTTATCCCGGTTATCCTTGCATTCGGGCACTTACTGAACCTGGCAATCAACGCACTGGGAAGCTTTGTTCACTCAGGGCGCTTGCAATATGTTGAATTCTTCAGCAAATTCTTTGAGGGGGGTGGAAAACCGTTTAGGCCACTTACGAGGGTGAGGGAAAATGTATCGCTAACTGATTGAAGATTGTGTTTAGATATCAAGAGACAATCACAGTAAGCGCAACAAAGACTGGGAGGGAATGTTTGTGTTTAAAGGAATGGTAGGAAGCTGGACTCTTGTGGGAATTGGCCTTCTCGTAGGGTGTCTGGTTTTGGGTGCGTTTTTCGGTGAGCAGTTGGGCGGAAACGTGTTGGCGCTTATGGGGGCAGGACTTGCAGTAGTGCTCGGTGGAATCGGCTCAATCGTCAGTGTAGGCGTTGCAGGCGAGAAGGCAGCAGGGATCACGGCTGAAGAGCCGGAAAACTTCGGTCGCGTGCTTCCGTTGCAGGCTCTTCCTGGAACCCAGGGAATCTACGGATTCTTGGTGGCATTCCTTGCCTTGATCAAAATGAATGCTTTCGGCGGGGTATGGCCTCTCACCCTTGAACAGGGATGGCAGATGTTTTTCGCATGTATTCCCGCAGGTGTTACCGGCCTCATTTCTGCGCTATACCAGGCAAAGGTTTCCCTCGCAGGTATGGACATCGTAGCCCAGAAGCCTGAAGAGTCAGGAAAAGGCATGATCCTGTCAGCTATGGTAGAGACTTACGCAGTACTGGGTCTTCTTACGTCCATCCTGCTAATCATGTTCGCAGTTGATATCTAGGGGGAAACAACATGCCCTTGGAAGATATTCTGGAGAAAATCAGCGAGAGAGCGCTGACGCTTAAGGAAGAGATCCTTGCTTCTGCAAAAGCGGAAGCAGAATCCAAAATCGAGGCGGCCAGGGAAGATGCTTCCCGGATAGAGGCAGAGATCTTAAGAGAAGCTGAGGCTCAGGCAGAACAGATAAAGAGCATTGCCGCTTCCCGGAGCGACATGCAGCAGAAGCAGATGCTCCTCGGAGTGAAGCAGGAGCTCATCTCTCAGGTATTCGACGAAGCTGTGAAACGTTTGGCTGGACTGCCGGGGGACGAGTACCGGGCGATGCTCATTGACTTGGTAGGGCGGAAAGCTGAGGGTTCGGAAGAACTCATCTTGAGCGCACATGATGAGCCCAGGTTAGGCCCTGATTTCGGCAATGCCGTTAACCAGGTCCTAAAAGCGCAAGGAAAGGCAGGCAATCTTAAGGTTTCATACATTCCTGACAGGTTAGGCAGCGGCTTTATATTGAAAAAGGGCCTTGTGGCTGATAACGTGACATTCCCTGCAATCTTGGACCTTATAAGGGAAGACCTTGAAATAGAACTGGCCAGGGTTCTGTTTGAGGATCGGGAGAAGGAGAGTGCGCCTTGAGGGACTATCTTTGGGCCGGCCCTGTGGGCCGGATCAGGATAATTGAAAAGGGACTTCTCACACGAAGCGACCTGGCTAAGGTGTTGGATGCAGGGAGTTTGGAAGCGGCCCTTATGGCGCTAAGGGATTCGTTTTACGGCCCTTATGTCTCAAGACTTGAAAATGCAGATATGTTTGAAGTTGCCCTACAAGAGGCAATCAAGGATGCTCACGACAAAGTGATGAAACTTGCTCCCGAACCTTTGGTGATTGCCGCATACAGGGCGCGTTACGATTTTCATAATCTCAAGGTGTTGCTTAAGGCCGAGATGCTCCAGGTGCCCGCTGAAGAAGGCGCTTATTCCAGGCTGGGCAACCTTACGCCCGGCGATCTGATACGAGTGGCTGAGGCGGCTCGACAGGGCGAGGCTCCTGTTGCGCCTGGGGAGCTCGAGCCGGATTCAATTGCCGAGAGCGTATATAAGGTAACCTGTGAGCTGGCAGCCGTGTACACCCAGGTACTCGCCCAAGCCGGAACCAGGCGGCTTAGTTCCTTTGAAGTGGATGGCTTGATAGACAAGTCATATTACGCATGGGCTGCATCGGTCTACAACAAGTCTGGGTATGATGCGCTTGTCGAAATCATAAGGTCAGAGATTGACATCATTAACTTGAAGATGGCAGTAAGGGCACACCTTATGGGCATTTCAAGTTCTGATTTTGCAGGCATCCTGATCCCCGGAGGCTATATAGCCACTGCTGAATTGGCTGAGGGTTACAGCAAAGGCTATACAGGGATAGCAGGCGTGTACAAGGATACCCGGTTGGAGCACCTTGCAAATCGCGGTGTGTCCCTGGCACAAAGGAGACAACTGCTTACCGGATGGGAAAGAGAATGCGACAATGCAATGGTGAAGCTGGTTCGGGATGCCAGAAAGATTAGCTTGGGCCCTGAACCGGTGTTCGGATATATGTTCGGGCGGGAGCTTGAGGTACGAAACCTCAGGATTATCCTTTCCGGAAAGCAGTCCCTGATTCCGGAGCATGAGATATCGGAGAGGTTGCGTGAGAGTTATGCCTAAAGTAGCTGTGTTAGGTCAAAGAGACGCGGTCTTGGGGTTCAAGGCCAGCGGTGCAGTTGCGTTTCCCGCTGATAACCCCAAAGAGGTCCGGGAGCATCTCAACGCTATATTGCAGGGTGACTATGCGATTTTGCTTGTGACTGAAGAGATCGCTGAGATCTTTGAAAAGGATCTTGAGCCTTTATACGATATGCCAAAACCCGTGGTTACGATTTTGCCCGATGCACGTAAGCCCCGGGGTGTCGGTATGGAGCTTTTGCGCAGACGTGTGGAAAGAGCGGTTGGGGCAGATATTTTGTTCAAGGGAGAGGAATGATGCGGCATGGCAGACAACCAGATCACAGGACGGATTGTTAAAGTATCCGGACCTTTGGTAATAGCTTCCGGGATGGCCGGCTGCCGCATGTTCGACGTTGTAAGGGTTGGCGAGAACAGGCTTATTGGTGAAGTCATAGAACTTAAGGGTGATACCGCTTCAATCCAGGTATATGAGGAAACGTCCGGGGTGGGGCCAGGTGAACCGGTGGTCTCAACAGGCGTTCCTCTAAGCGTCGAACTGGGGCCGGGGCTGATAGGATCGTTCTTCGACGGAATTCAGAGACCTCTTAACGCCCTGGCGGAAATGGCAGGAGATTTCATCGCCCGCGGGCTTGAAGCTCCGGGGCTTGACAGGGAAAAGAAGTGGCATTTTGTGCCGACGGTGGAGGTAGGCCAGGCCGTAAGTTCCGGTGATGTCATTGGGACAGTGCAGGAATCCCCTGTTATAGTGCACAAGGTTATGGTGCCGCCCGATGTCGGCCAAGGTACCGTTAAGTCTATAATGGAAGGCGAGTTTACTGTCACGGAACACGTATGTGTGCTTGAAACTGAACATGGCGATTACCATATTCAGATGCTTCAAAGATGGCCGGTGCGCAGGCCCAGGCCCGTCAAGGACAAACTGCCTCCTTCAGAGCCGTTGATTACAGGGCAAAGGGTTATAGATGCATTCTTCCCCATAGCAAAAGGCGGAACCGCGTGTGTTCCCGGGCCTTTTGGCAGCGGTAAGACCGTGATCCAGCACCAGCTGGCCAAATGGTCCAACGCCGAGATTATCGTTTACATCGGCTGCGGCGAACGGGGCAACGAGATGACCGACGTGCTTATGGAGTTCCCCGAACTCATAGATCCGAATACAGGCAGGCCTCTTATGGAGCGTACCATTCTCGTAGCCAACACATCCAACATGCCTGTGGCAGCCCGGGAGGCCTCAATATATACAGGTATCACTATCGCTGAATACTACAGGGATATGGGTTACGATGTGGCACTCATGGCAGACTCCACATCCAGATGGGCAGAGGCGCTCAGGGAAATATCCGGCCGCCTTGAAGAAATGCCCAGCGAAGAAGGCTATCCTGCGTATCTTGGTTCGAGGCTTTCAGAGTTCTATGAAAGGGCAGGCAAAGCTAGGCTGCTGGGAACCGATGATCGTATCGGTGCGGTGAGCGCAATTGGCGCCGTATCTCCTCCCGGAGGTGACTTGTCCGAACCTGTAACCCAGTCTACGTTGCGTATTGTAAAGGTATTCTGGGGATTGGATGACACTCTGGCTGCCAGGAAACACTTCCCGGCCATTAACTGGCTCAATAGCTATTCGCTTTATGGTGACAGGCTCGACCCGTATTTCAGGGAATCAGTTGGAAGGGATTTTCCTGACATGCGTGACCAAGCAATGGCTTTGCTTCAGGAAGAGGACGAACTCCTGGAAATAGTCAGGCTTGTGGGCGTGGATTCACTGTCTGCCAGGCAAAGGTTGGTGCTTGAAACTGCTAAGTCCTTGCGGGAAGACTTCTTGTACCAGAGCGCGTTCCATGAGATAGACACTTATTGTTCTCAAGAGAAGCAGTACGGGCTCTTGAAGATCATCCTTGAATTCCATCATACAGGGATGGACCTTCTCGAAAAGGGCGCAAAGCTTGAGATCATCCTTGAAATGAAAGTGAGAGAGCGGATTGCAAGGGCCAGGACAGTACCTGAAGCTGAGTGGCCGCAAGAGTACGAGGCAATCATGGCCGCAATACGCGATGCATCCAGGCTCGAGACTGTCTAGGCGTGAGCACAAAGTTTTAGCATGGGGGAATATATATGCCGTTGGAATATACGACTATTACCCAGGTATCAGGGCCGCTTATAGTTGTAGAACAGGTATCTCAGGTTCATTACGATGAACTTGTCGAGATCGAGACAGGCCGCGGGGAGATCCGCAGGGGCCGGGTGCTTGAAGCGGCAGAGGGCACAGCGCTTGTCCAGCTGTTTGAAGGGACATCCGGGCTTGATGTGAGGTCCTCAAAAGTAAGGTTCTTGGGGCGCGTGCTCGAGATTCCCGTGTCTCCCGATATCCTCGGGCGTGTTTTCGACGGGGCGGGAAATCCCATTGACGGCGGTCCCAGGATTATACCTGACAAGCGTTTGGACATTAACGGTAATCCGATAAACCCGTATGCCCGGGCGTACCCTTCAGAGTTCATCCAGACGGGGATTTCATCCATTGACTGCATGAACCCGTTGGTCCGGGGCCAGAAGCTGCCTATTTTCTCAGGCTCAGGTCTTCCCCACGCCCAAATCGCAGCGCAGATTGCAAGGCAGGCAACGGTGCTCGGTACCCAAGACCCCTTTGCAGTTGTGTTCGCAGCTTTGGGTATCACCTATGAAGAAGCTGACTTCTTCATTTCAAGTTTCAGGGCTACAGGTGCCTTGGACAGGGCGGTCGTGTTTACCAACCTGGCCAACGACCCGGTTATTGAAAGGATCGCAACCCCGCGTATGGCGCTTACAGTAGCTGAGTACCTGGCTTTCGAATTGGGTATGCACGTGCTGGTGATTATGACCGACATGACCAACTACGCAGAAGCCTTGCGTGAAGTATCGGCGGCCAGGAAAGAGGTTCCGGGGCGCAGGGGATACCCAGGGTACATGTACACTGACCTTGCTTCCATCTACGAGAGGGCAGGCCGGATCCAGGGCAAACCAGGATCAATAACCCAGATCCCCATTCTCACCATGCCGGAAGATGACAAGACCCATCCCATCCCAGACCTGACCGGATACATTACCGAGGGCCAGATAATCCTGTCCAGAGAACTTCACAGGGCAGGTACTTATCCGCCGGTGGATATATCAGTGTCATTGTCAAGGCTCAAGGACAAGGGTATCGGCGAAGGCAAGACGCGCGAAGATCACGCAGACGTGCTCAACCAGCTGTCAGATCTCTACGACCGCGGCAAGGAAGCCAGGGAGTTGGCTGTGATCCTCGGTGAGGCAGCGCTGACTGAAAACGACAAGATCTTCTTGCAGTTTGCCGAGGAGTTTGAGAGGGAGTTCATCAACCAGGGCATCAATGAGAACCGGACAATCCAGCAAACGCTCAATATTGGCTGGAAGCTCATGTCGCGGTTGCCCAGGATCGAGCTTAAGCGTCTGTCAGAGAAGAACATTGAGAAGTATATGCCAAAAGCTGAGACGGCCCGCTGAGGAGGTGGCGGTTAGTGAGGATCAAAGCTAATGCCACGCGGCAGGAGTTGGCCCGGCTCAAGGCCAGAATACGGATGGCACAACGTGGGCACAGGCTGCTGAAGGATAAGCGGGATCAGCTCATGAGGGAATTCATGTCCATCGTACATGAGAGCCGGCAGCTAAGGCAGGAACTTGAAGAGCGGCTGAATGCTGCTTACAGGAGTTTTTCCCTGGCGCGCGCAGTGCTTTCGCCTTCGGTCCTGGAAGAGGCCCTAATGGTGCCCGGGGGCGCTGAAGAAATATCCGTGTCGTACCGGAACATCATGAACGTGGTGGTACCTGAAATGGAAATCCAGGGCCGGGAAGATGAGCAAGCGGATGACACCGGCGACGACACAGCAGGGATGCTTCCAAGCTACGGTTTGGCGACTACGTCGTCTGACCTGGATGATGCCATATCCAAGTTTCAAGGGATACTTCCCTTGCTGGTGCGGTTGTCCCATATTGAGCGCACAATACATTTATTGGCTGACGAGATAGAAAAGACCAGAAGAAGAGTAAATGCTCTGGAACACGTGTTAATCCCGGAACTGGAACAAGCAGTTAAGAGCGTGGAAATGAGGCTTGAGGAAATAGAAAGGTCGAACATATCCAGGCTCATGAAAATCAAGGAAATAGTCAGGGCACATTGATTTAGCAGTTTCTTGCTTAACATACCACCATTACCGGGGATATTGCTTTTCTTAAGACGGACACTAGATGCAGTACAGATCTAGGAGCGTGGATATGAAAAATCTGGTCATTTGGGGTGGAAAGCCACTTCGCGGAAAAGTGCGTTGTGATGGTGCTAAGAATGCTGCCCTGCCGGTGCTGGCGGGCGCACTTCTTATGGATAGAGCTACCATTTTTGAAGTGCCTGATTTAGCTGACGTAGGGACTATGGTTGCGCTTTTGAGGTCGGTCGGTGCTGATGTGAGGCAGGACCATGAGGAGATAACCTTGAGGTGTCCCGATACGCTCACTCATGAAGCGCCGTACGACCTTGTGCGCATGATGAGAGCGTCTTTCCTCGTTATGGGGCCCCTACTGGTGCGCTGCGGCAAAGCTTCAATACCTCTGCCGGGAGGGTGCGCCATCGGCCAGAGGCCGGTGGACCTTCACCTTAAGGGGTTTGAAGCTATGGGAGCCAAGATATCGATAGAAAAGGGCTTCGTTCACGCCAGTGCGCCTAAACTTCACGGTGCGCAGATCTACCTGGATGTGCCGTCAGTGGGAGCTACTGAAAACATCATAATGGCAGCTTGCCTGGCTCATGGAGAAACCGTCATCGATAATGCAGCTCAAGAACCTGAAGTGGTAGACTTAGCCAATTTTTTGAACTCGGCAGGCGCCAGGATAAGAGGGGCAGGCACTTCGAGGATACGGATTGATGGAGTCAGACACCTTCGTGGCACAACGTACACCATTATCCCCGACAGGATTGAAGCTGCCACTTACTTAATCGCCGGGGCGATCACCCAGGGGAACGTGACTGTGGATAACGTGATTCCTTTGCACCTAAAATCTGTACTGGCTAAACTCCAGGAGTGTGGGTTTACCGTCACTGAATTGACCAAGGGCATTGAGATAAGTGCCTCCTGCAGGCCAAAGTCTGTAAGCATCAAAACCCTTCCCTACCCGGGATTTCCCACTGACGTCCAAGCTCCCTTTGTGAGTCTGTTAAGTTTGGGAGAAGGCACCAGCATCATATCTGAGACAATTTTCGAAAACCGGTTTGCCCACGCTGAAGAGCTAAGGCGTATGGGAGCCAAGATCCGTATCGAAGGCTCGAATGCGGTGATCGAAGGGGTACCCCAGCTCACAGGAGCTACTGTTCAGGCTACGGATCTGAGGGCAGGCGCTGCCTTATGCCTGGCAGCCCTGGCAGCCCAGGGTGTGAGCTACATTACGGGTCTGGAGCATTTGCAAAGAGGCTACGCAAACTTGCCCGGAAAACTGCGCACCTTAGGTGCCAGAATTGCCGTTTTCGATGAAACCATAGACCAAGCTTCAGGCTTTACTCCTTGAGCGCTCATCTTATGTAATAAATGCCTCCGTTCCTCAATATTAATCAACAAAGGGTCTTCGGAGGCATTCAATATGAAAAAGGCCTTCTTGTTCTTATTGTTCCTTTTCGGCTTGCTGGCCGGACTTTCAAGCAGTGGGACCGTTAGCGTCGAACCACCTAAATCGCCTTCGCCGGTTACCGGTTACCCGTTTCTCAGGATAGATGTGTATTACGAGCCTGAAGACAAGGTAATCAGCATGGATCTGGAAGACTACGTCAAGCACGTGGTTGCCTCTGAAATGCCTGCTTCTTTTCATCCTGAAGCTCTCAAGGCCCAGGCTGTGATCGCCAGGACATACGCCCTGAGGAAGATGCAGATCTTCGGCGGAACCCCATCTATGCCGGGCAAAGCTGATGTCACATCCAACCCTGCCAAAGATCAAGCTTGGAATCCTGAACATGTGCTTAAAGAGCGCTGGGGAGTGATTGGATGGTGGCTCAATTGGCCCAAGATAGAAAAGGCGGTCAGTCAAACCCAAGGGCTCATTCTGACCTACAAAGGGCTGCCGGCAGAATCGGTGTACCACTCTACTTGCGGCGGGAAGACTGAAGCTGCAAGGGACGTATGGGGCAAAGATGTTGACTACCTGCAAAGCGTAACCTGCAGCTACTGCGTTTCATCGCCTCACTACAAACCCACGGAGGTTGTGTTGTCTGCCAGGGAAGTGTCCAATTCCATGGGTAAACTGGGAATCAGCGTTCCTGCTTCAAGGGTTCCTTATACAGGCGTGATCGCCGTTACCTCTTTGTCTCCCACTGGCCGGGTGAAACAGATCTCGGTAGACGGAAAAACCGTAAGGGGACTTGAATTCAGGTCCGCCCTTAACCTCAAGTCCACTAAGTTTACCTGGTCGGTACAAGGCGACAACATTGTGTTTCAGGTTGCCGGCTACGGGCACGGTGTTGGACTGTGTCAATACGGGGCAGACGGCGCTGCCAGGGCCGGTTTGAACTTCCTCGAAATCCTGGCTTATTACTACCCCGGCACCCAAGTGGCGCATATTTTCGAAGAATAAATCACTCGCACCGACCGTGCATAACGAATGTTTCCGGCAAATTATGTCAATAATAGTGCCGGAGGTGGTCTTATGCAGGGTGATCAGGGTAAGCGGCCGGAAAACGGCAAGTTCTGCCAGGTACGTGCATATTTCAGGACAAGGAGTTTCAGGAGTAACGTTAAGGGCCTGGTGATAATCCTGGGCTGCATGATCTTATTCAGTGCAGGGATTTTGTTTGGGTTGCGGACAAGTTTCAAAGGAACGCCGCCATCGGGCACCGACGCCCCTGACCTGGGTGTCTTTATCCCGTCAGAGCCCGGTCATGTAGAGCAAGGCGCTTCAGAGCAAGACTTGACAGGCGATGAAGGTGTGCAGGGTCCCGGTGGCGGTGAGGCCGGCCTTGAACGGGAGCCCCTCACAGAACCCAGTTCACAACCTGAAGCAATAGATGCTCCCGAAATAGCCGGGCCTTCTGAGGAAACTCAAAGTGACAGCCAAGTCATCGCATCCCTAGATCACGAACCTTTACTCCTTGACGGTATGGTTCTGCCAACTTCCGGGCAGATTATAAAGCGACCCGGTTGGTTCTATTCAGAAGAACTGGGCGATTGGCGTTACTACCCCGGAGTGGCCATCTCAACCACACCAGGGGTGGAAGTGAAAGCTGTCGGTACAGGGGTAATCAAGCGGATTTACCAAGACGAGGCCCTTGGCTTGGTGATTGTAATAGACCACGGAGACAGATATGAGAGTCGCTACGCAGGGGTATCCAGTTCAGGATTGGTCCCGGGGCAACAGGTCTCCAAAGGGCAAACCATAGGGAGGACCGAAGGAGACGTTCTTCACTTTGAGCTGCTCGGCAACGGCGAAGCAATGGACCCCGCGGAGTTTCTAGGCGACGGCAATTAGTTGGTGACCGGGCTCTTGGTTCATGATTTCCCCGCACCTGCATATATATTACCGTAACATCCCACTAAGGGGGACACTTGTATGAATGAAGTGATATGGAAGCGCGCCATCGAGATTGGCGAATACATCAGGGATACACACTCTACGGTTCGTGAAGCTGCCCGCGTCTTCGGGGTTTCCAAGAGCACTGTGCACAAGGATGTTACAGAACGGTTGCCCAAGATACGCCCACAGCTGGCAAAACTTGTGCGTGAAATATTAGACGTCAACAAAGCTGAGAGGCACATCAGAGGGGGAGAAGCTACCAAAAGGAAATACCAAAAAGCCACCTGAATCCGACTTGCTGCGACTCACTGGCCGAATTTGCCGCTTTTAGAAGGATCTTAGCACCATTCGTAGAACTAACTGGTTAGTAATATAGTCGGGGTGGCTTATTGTGATAAGTGGCAGGAAAGTGGGGATTGACCTCGGAACTTGCTCCGTATTAGTGTTCGTATCGGGCAAAGGCATTGTCTTAAGGGAGCCTTCGGTAATCGCCAGGCATGTCGAAACCAAGGAGGTTCTGGCAGTAGGTGCAGAGGCTAGGAGGATGGTCGGCAGGACGCCTGGAAGCATTGTGACTGTAAGCCCTCTTGTGGAAGGCGTCATCAATGATATCGAGGTCACTGAGATAATGCTCAGGCATTTTTTGCGCAGGAGCCTAGGTTCAACCCTGGTGTGTAAACCCACACTTCTCTTGTGCGTACCTGCTGCAGTCACTTCAGTTGAACGAAGGGCAGTGCTCCATGCAGGTTTGGCAGCAGGAGGCAGGCGGGTGTATTTGATTGAAGAGCCTCTCGCCGCTGCCCTGGGCGCGGGCATAGACATCACGGCTCCCAAAGGCCATATGATAGTCGACATTGGAGGGGGCACCACTGACATAGCCGTGCTTTCCCTGAACGGGATAGTCACAGGCACCTCTACCCGCGTGGGCGGCAATGCGTTCGACGATGCGATTATGAGGTATATGCGGAGGGAATATACCCTCTACATCGGCGAATCTACTGCAGAGCAAGTGAAAATAGCCGTCGGTTCGGCCCACCCTGAAGCTAATGAAGAGACCAGGTATGAAGTCAGGGGGAGGGATGCGATCACCGGGCTTCCCAGGAGCGTGTCTGTAAGCTCTGCAGACATAAGGGCCGCTTTGAGGGAATCCCTTGAGCTCATCACCCACGCCATCCGGCAAGTCCTGGATCGTACCCCTCCTGAGCTCTTAGGCGATATTATCGACAAGGGTATCGTGCTTACAGGCGGAGGCGCCCTTCTCAAGGGCATAACGCAACTGATCCGGGACGAAACCGGGCTACCTGTGCACGTGGCGGAAGACCCCATCTCATGCGTTGCAAGGGGTACCATGGTAGCTCTCGATAATTTCAACCTCTACAGGGAGCATATTGAAATCCTCACCGGATAACCTCCTTTTGTCCGGCTTTTTTCTCCGAAGTGTCTAATACGTTTGCCTTCTTGACCGATAAATGTTCAAGGGGGAATTTCACTTGATCAGAGGCATTCTGTCTGCGGCTACGGCAATGAGGGCCCAGGTGCTGAATCAAGAAGTGATAGCTAACAACCTGGCCAACGTTGACACTGTAGCATATCAAAAAGACAAAGTGGTGTTCCAGAGTTTCCACGATGTCTTGATGTACAGGTTTGATCAACTGACTCAAACAGCTATCGGAGGATTTTCAAGCGGAACGGTACTTCACGACATTTCCACAATGGACAATATAGGGGCGCTTGAAACCACAGGAAGGTCCTTAGACATTGCTTTGCCCCAGGGCACTTATTTGGCCGTTGAGACGCCGGCAGGCACCAGGTACACGCGTATGGGAAACCTAAGGGATGAAGATGGCTACCTGGCTGTAGGCGGGTATAGGGTACTGGGTACAAACGGTGTAATTGCCCTTGAGGCCGGCAAGGCATACAGCATTTCAGACGATGGGAGCGTACTCGCAGACGGTGAAATAGTGGACAAATTATCTGTTTTCTCATTTTCAGGCGACTATGAGCTGCAAAAAGAAGGCAACAGCCTGTTCAGGCTAGCCGGGGGCAACGCCATTTCCATTGAGTCACCCAGGGTGTTAGTTGGGGTGCTTGAAAAATCCACGGTCGACCCTGTGTCAGAAATGGTAGCGCTTATCTCTTCTATGAGGGTTTATGAAGCCGCCCAGAGAGCGCTTCGTTCCCACGATGAGACATTGGAGCAAGCTGTGAACCGGGTAGGAAGGGTGTAGTTTTGATCCAGGGTAGCCCTGGAGCTTGTGCCGGCGATAAGCGTGTTTAGAACGTGAAGGGGGTAGCGTCAGATGATTAGAGCTTTGTGGTCCGGGGCCACAGGTATGACAGCCCAGCAGTTTAACATAGATAACATTTCCAACAACCTTGCAAATGTGAATACCGCCGGCTTTAAGCGACAACGGGTGGACTTTCAGGATCTCTACTACCAAAACATCATGGTTGGCAGGAACAGCACAGCTTCTGTGGGAAGCGGGGCGCGTGTAGCAGGTACTTACAGGGACTTCCAGCAAGGCACCATTGAGAGGTGCGATGAGCCCTTATTTGTGGCGATCCAAGGAGAAGGGTTCTTCACAATAATAGGCCCGGACGGCAACGATTATTACACCCGGGATGGCTCGTTCAGGTTGGACGGCCAGGGCAGGTTGGTGACTGCCACAGGACATTATGTCAGGCTGCGAAACGCACAGCCGGTTCCGAGAAATGCAGAGGAATTAAGCATAGATGAGAATGGGGTTATCTGGGGAAAAATAGATGGTTCTTTCGAAGACTTTGGACAAATCGTGCTTACTGTGTTCCCTAACCCTTCAGGTTTGCATGCCATAGGTTCTAACCTTTACAGAGAAACCCCCCAGTCAGGAGAAGGTATCCAGGTGGAGCCGGGGGAAGAGGGCGCAGGCTCGGTTCTGTCAGGCTACATCGAGAAATCTAACGTTGAAATCGTGTCTGAGATGGTGAACCTCATAGTTGCCCAAAGAGCGTTTGAACTTAATTCAAAGTCGGTAGAGACTGCCGATCAGATGTGGGCGATCGCCAACAACATAAGACGCTAAGCGGGAGAGGGAAATAGAGCATGGGCAACAATCTAAGCATCATGTCTTACAGCGGTTTCACTAGCACACAGAGTACAAAGCCAGACGCAAAACTGGCTGAAGCCTGCCGTGAATTTGAGTCGGTGTTTCTTACAACTCTGTGGCGTAACATGGCCAAGAATGCCGGCATGGATCTTGGCCCGTGGGACGTGTTGCTTTCCCAATCCATGGGAAAGGTCTGGGCGCAAGGAGGAGGCATAGGGCTGGCGAAGGTGCTTTACGACCAGCTGTCGAAATCATCTCCCAGTGATTTGTCAGGAGATGATGCCGATGGACAAGAACCCCGGCTCCAGGGATAATACCTGTGAAGGCCTTCGTCGGATTACAGATATCCTTCCTCACAGGCCGCCTTTCTTATTTGTATCCCGCATAATCTCGATACAGCGCGGCCAACTGGCTGTAGCTGAATATGATGTGCCCCAAGACCACGTGTTTTTTGAGGGCCATTTTCCCCAGGAACCTGTCCTCCCCGGTGTCATCACCTTGGAGATTATGGCACAGACCGCTGCTTTAGCAGTGCTTTCCGAACCCGGCCGCAGCGGGCAGCTAGCTTATCTGGCGGGTATCGAAAATGCCCGGTTCAAGAAGCCTGTGAGGCCCGGAGACACCTTGCGCGCTGAGATGGAAATCCGATCTATGCGCCTGAATCTGTGTAGGGCGCGGGGTAGGGCTTTTGTAGACGGCCAGGAGGTAGCTGCCGCCGGGCTTATCTTCGCCCTGGGCGTTTGACTATAATTTGACTGGATGCTAAGATGTTTTAGACTCCAGCCTAAGGGCCTGGTTAGATTTGATATTACTTCCTCCTGGAGGTGGGCCTGGCTATGCCAACTATGGGCAGAGGAAGACAGCTCTTTACTTCAGAATCCGTGACTGAGGGCCACCCAGACAAAGTCGCCGATCAAATCGTCGATGCCATCCTTGATGCTATCCTGGAGAAGGACAAGATGGCACGGGTTGCCTGTGAATGTCTTGTAAAGACCGGGTTTGTACTGGTGGCAGGCGAGATATCCACCGAGTGCTACGTGGAAATGCCCCATATAGTGAGGGAAACCTTACGTCGTATAGGTTATACCCGGGCGAAATTCGGTTTTGATGCCGACACGTGCGCCGTACTCACTGCAATCGAAGACCAGTCGCCCGATATCGCCCTAGGCGTGGATCGCTCCCTTGAATCCAAGTTGGGTGAAATGCCTGAGACGTTGGGTGCCGGGGATCAAGGCCTGATGTTTGGCTATGCCTGTGATGAAACCGATGTTTACATGCCTGTTTCCATTCACCTGGCACATCGCCTCGCCAGACGGCTGTCCCACGTGAGGCACAACAAGATTCTGCCGTACCTCAGGCCGGACGGGAAAACCCAGGTTACTATCGAATATCGTGACGGGGAGCCTGTAAGGGTTCACACTGTGGTGGTTTCTGCACAACATGCGAGCGACGTGCCACTTTCCAAGATACGCGAGGACGTTATTGAGCATGTAGTAAAGCAAACCATTCCGGCGTCTCTCATGGATGACGACACACGCATACTGGTCAACGCTACCGGAAGATTTGTGGTAGGAGGCCCTCAAGGTGACAGCGGGCTTTCAGGGCGCAAGATCATCGTTGATACATACGGAGGGTTTGCCAGGCACGGGGGCGGGAGCTTTTCAGGCAAAGATCCCACCAAGGTTGATCGCTCAGGTTGTTATGCCGCCCGTTATGTAGCTAAGAATATTGTGGCTGCAGGTTTAGCTCGTGAATGCGAGGTACAAGTGGCGTATGTAATAGGAGTGGCGCAACCTGTTTCAATCACCGTTGACACTAAAGGCACATCACAAGTGCCCGATGAGGCTATCCTGGAGGTTGTGAAAAAAACCTTCGATTTCAGGCCGGGAGCGATTATTGAACGGTTTGACCTGAGAAGACCCATATATTCTCAGGTATCAGTTTACGGCCACTTTGGAAGAGAAGACCTTGATCTTCCTTGGGAACAGCTGGACCTAAAGGACGACATCCTGAAACACATCTAACTGCCATGTACTTCCCCCGGTGCATATATTGCTCCAGGGGGAAGTTGCTTTGGCCACCGTCAACAAACTGCTCTTGTTATCCATCTCCTTTTGGTGTATCCTGGAAATAGTCGAAGGTGTCTCGCTGAAACGCAGCTTTAATCCGTTAAGAATAATGATATCCGTGGACGATTGTGTATATCTCCAAGAAGTTATTGAGCCCATGGTGCGATGGGTGAAGTTTGAGTGGCAAGTGGCCGGTATTGAGCCTCAAATTGCCGTTGACGTCCGTCGTGGCTGTAACGACGAATGCGCTGTAGTGGTGAGGAAACTCATCTGTGAAAGGGTTGTGGTTCCCCATCTCTCAGGAACCGCTGATTTGGTGCTCAGACCAAGGCGTAGGCTGAAAGATTAGAACCGGCAGCTTGCTTAGGTTCAAAGGAGTGTTTCATGGCCTGGCTCCGGATACTTGACAGGATATCACGTTTTGTTTACGGGGAGCCGACATATTGCTGCCTGTGCAACGCACCCGATTTCACCGGAACGGGCATATGCAGCAATTGCACCGGCGAGATTGCGCGACAGATGGCTTGGGTATGCGAAGTGTGCGGCATACCCCTGCGTCCGCCTTTGCAGTTGTGTCACGAGTGCCGCCTCAATATGCGCTATTTCGATATGCAGCGTTCTGCAGGTACATATAAGGGCCGGTTGATGTCTGCCATCCGGCGGATGAAGTACAGAGGGGAGAGGTGGCTATCAAGGCCGCTTGGGTGGTTGCTCAGTCAAACAGCAAGGCCCTTCAGTCACGTAGGACTCGTGGTACCTGTGCCCCTGGCGGTTTCAAACCGGAACGTCCGGGGGTATAATCAAGCTAAAGACCTGGCTGCAGAAGTGTCGGCTAATATTTGTGTGCCTCTTGCCGATATTTTGGAAAGAGAGGAAGCAAGAGGGCCCCAAGCCCGGTTGAACCGCCCGGACAGGTGGCGCAACTTGAAAGGTACCATGAAGGTAGCCCAAGGGGTTCAGTTTGACCGCACTGCGGTACTGGTGGTGGATGACGTGGCAACCACATGTGCAACTCTCGATGAGGCGGCAAGAGCCCTGAAATCTGCAGGAGCAAGCGACGTGTTCTGCGTGACACTGGCACGGACTTTGAAGTATCCCCGTGGTCAAGAGGAGGGTTGATACGGTTGCAGATAAAAAACTGTCGAAGATGTGGCAGAGTTTTCGTAAGTTCCGGCCCGTCGATTTGCCCTGAGTGTTTCGAACAAGAAGAAGAGCAGTTTCAGATCATCAAGAAATACCTGTCAGAGCACAAGAGGGCATCGGCGAAAAAGGTGAGCGAGGATACAGGTATTCCGATAGAAGTGGTCACCGATTTTGTACGTCGCGGACACTTAGTCGGAGTAGATATAGAAATTGATGAAGTCAACCGTTGCGCCATATGCAAGACCCCTCTTTCCAAAGGCCGGATATGTGCTGATTGCCAGAAAGCCCTTTCAGTTTCCGGGCTTGAAACCTTCAATCCGGATGAAGGTTCTGGCGATGATGCACCTGATGTGAGATTGCAGATGGAAAAACCCGACAACGGGACGAGAATGTACACAATTGATTCCATTCGCATCCGGAGAACCCGGCGTTAGGTTTTGTTCAATAAAGCTAAACGTCCTGACACTCATGCACGATGAGTAAGATGGACGGTGGCATTTGAAAGAGGCGATGTCAAGTTGATGATATCCAGAACACAGATAGAACAGGTGCTCAAGGTATATAAAGCAAGCAAAACTTCAAGGCCGGTTCCCAGAGACACCGGTGTAACTCAACCTGCCCAGCAAGACAAAGTGAGGCTGTCATTTAGTATGGAAGATATCGAGAAAGTGAAGCGGTTGGTCCACGCTTCCCCTGATATCCGCCAGGATATAGTAGAACCTCTTGCCAGCGCAGTTGAGTCCGGTGAGTATTCTGTAGATCCTGAGTCTGTGGCTGAGAAAATGCTGGGAAGACTCCTGGCAGACCGAATCCGGTAACGACCCGCCTCAACAGCGGCTTACTTTAGCTTGCTACCGTCCCTGTGAAAGGGGCGATTTTATTTGGAACAGCAAAACACCTCCCTGTTTTTATTGTCTAGTTTGAACTTATTCCTTGACACATTGATAGAGTCTGCCAAAGAGAAACAACGTTTAGTGATTGTCGGCGATTGTTCAGGACTTGAACAGATAATCCGCAAGGAAGAAAAAACACTTCAAGATCTTCAGGCGATTCAAGAAAGGTTGGGTGCTGAGCCCCTCTTGTTGCCGGATGAACCTGATTCAGGCGAGACTCTGGACAAATTGAAACAAGAAGCGGCACAAAAAGTGAGGCAGCTTCAGGTATTGAACGAACAGAACCAAGAACTCATATCCAAGAGTTTGGAAATCGTGAGATATGAATTAGGGCTCTTCATTCCCCAAGATGACTACTCTAAGACTTCGAAAACCCCGCCTATTGCGTTTGACCAAAAGGCTTAGCTTTGGAGGTGATTTGATTGTCATCAACGTTTACGACTCTCGAAATAGGTAAATCAGCCCTAATGGCATCCAGGCACGCAATGGACGTTACAGGGCACAACATAGCAAACGCCGCCACTCCCGGTTATTCCCGCCAGCGGGTGTCTTTGGAGCCGATTATTCAAAGGCTGCCTCTGGGGATGGGTGTATCGGGCATGGGAGTGAAGGTTGCGGACATAGCCAGGATAAGGGACAGATTCGTCGATGCCGTGCTGAGGAGCGAAACGGAGAAGAAAGCTGCCCTTTCCATCCAAAAAGAAGTGTTTGAACACACGCAGATCGTGTTTGCGGAACCGTCTGACTCAAGTATCAGGGATTCCTTTGACTTCTTCTGGGCATCGTGGCATGACCTATCCTCGGAGCCCGATTCAGAGTCAGCCAGGGTCCAATTGCTTGAAGCAGGCCGTTCCCTTACTGATATGATAAGGCACCTGGCAAGCCAGCTGGACTCGCTCGCAGTGGACCTTGAGAACGGGATTGACGCAGGTGTAGCTCAAGTCAATATGCTGGCAGAACGGGTGAGCTCCCTCAATATGGAGATTTCCAGGGCACTTGCCAGGAAAGAGCCTGTAGGAGATCTGCTGGACAAGCGGGACTTGCTCCTTGATGAACTCACTGAACTTACAGGCGCCACCGTGAACTACCTGGACAACGGAACGGTTCAAGTCAACCTTGGCGGGGTCCGGCTGGTGGATGGTGCTAAGCATTATGGTTTGGGATATGCCCTCACTGCTGACGGCGTGAAGTTCCATGTGATTACAGGCCCAAACGAGACTGACAAAATCCATTTGGACTCCATTGGCGGAAATCTGGGCGGCCACAAGATCGCCAGGGATGACGTGGTGGCAAGGTTCCGGAAGCAATTGAGCGATTCAGTGGCGAAAGTGGCAAACGGGATAAATTTCATACATATGTCAAACGTAGATCCTGGTTTAGGCATTCAGGCGATCCCGTTTTTCGAATTCGGCGACGATATCCTGGCAACCATAAAGGTAAACGATCTCATCGTCCAAGACCCGGGCAACATCAGAACCCAAGTGGGTGCAGATCCCCTTGACGGGAGCATAGCATTGGCCATCGCCGATTTCATAGAAGGCACCCACAATGAATACCTTGAGTATCTTACCGGGTTGGATGCTTCATTCCAGGTGTCTGACGGAGACTTCGCCGAAAAATGGGTAGCTATTGTAGGCAGCCTGGGGATTGATGCCCAGAAAGTTGAAAGCGGTTTCAGCACCCAGGAACTCCTGGTCAAAGAACTTGCAAACAGGAAGGATTCAATAAGCGGAGTGTCCCTTGACGAAGAAATCACCAACCTGATACGGGAACAGCATGCTTTCAACGCAGCCAGCAGGGTGATTACCGTAGCAGACGAAATGCTCGATACTATCATAAACAGGATGGGACTTGGAGGCCGCTAAGATAGGGGCACTGAGGAACTGGAGGTAGATGCGTGTGCGTGTGACGGATCTGTCGATTGAAAGAAACTTTCTCTACAACATATTCAAGGTGGAGAAGAGGCTTACCAAACTTCAAGAGCAGGCTTCTTCAGGCAGGGCGATTGACAGGCCCCAGGATGATCCGATAGGAGCCGGAAGGGCGATATACTTACGCCACGATAGGTCTGTAATCAGCCAGTACATGCGCAACATGGACAAGGCTAGGAACTGGATGGAGCAGACTGAGCAAGCCCTTTCTCACCTGACCAACGTGTTTACAAGGGCCAGGGAACTTGCCCAAACCGGGGCTACCGGAACTACGCCTCCCGATGCCAAGGCTGCCATTGCGGCTGAGATGAGGCAGCTCAAAGACGAGGCACTTAGCGTGATGGATACTACCGTTGACGATCGGAAATTGCTTCAGGGAACCATGCCCGAGTGGAGGCTGGCCCGTGACGTAATGATCACAGCCAAAGATTTGAGCGATTTGCAGGATGACATCGAGGCCACATTTGACCAACTTATAGCCGGGCTTGAGGCAGCTGATGAAGAAGTCATACAGGACGCATGGGGCAAATTAGACGAAGGCCTGGACACGATCCTGGCTGAACGGGCAAAGAACGGGGCGAAGATTAGAAGGCTCAGACTTTTGGACGAGAAGGCGGTCAATATGGATATTGAGTATCAACGGCTGCTTTCGAATGTTGAGGACGTGGACCTGGTCGAAGTTACTGTAAGACTCAAGTCGCATGAAGCAGCTTACCAAGCTGCCCTGGCGGTAGGAGCAAGGCTCATCCAACCGAGCTTGCTCGATCATCTGAGGTAACGGCTGGCCGGTGCATTGCGCCGGCACAGGAGGGATATATGTGGAAGTTCCCACCAAGCGTTTTGGCATCGTCAACGTAGATGAAAGCAAAATCCTGCATTTTCCGGACGGGCTCATCGGCTTTCCTGATTACCGGGAATATATCGTGCTTGACTTGGATAAAGGCGGGTTTCTCAAGTGGCTTCAGTCTGTGGATGAAGCGTCTTTAGGGTTTGTGATCCTGGATCCCAGGGTGCCGTTTGTAGACTATGATCCTGTGTTTGCTCCAGGCGATCTTGGATGCCTAGAAGCTTCCAACATTGATGAGCTGGTACTGTTGTCCGTGGTTACAGTGCCTGAAGATGTAAAGCAGATGACGGCAAACCTGCTGGCCCCGCTTGTGGTTAACCCTGCAAAACGCCTTGGCAAACAGGTCATCATAAGTGATCCCAAATACACCACCAAGCATCAAGTGTTTGTGGCGCTCCGAAACCTGATGAAAAGGACGGGCTGACATGCTTGTTTTGTCCAGACGAGTAGGCGAGGCGATATTAATCGGCGATGATATTGTGGTTCGCGTAACTGAGGTCAGGGGCAGGGGGTCACGGGCTTTGGTACGGTTAGGTATTGAAGCTCCCCTGGGTACCAAGGTGTTGCGGGAAGAAGTGGAAATCGAAGTGAAGAAAGAAATGATGGAGGCCAAAGATCCTGTGTTGGATGTTTTGGACGGTTTGGAGAGGGAACTGTCTGAGGAAATTTCGTTAAATTGCCCTGATGATTCTTCCGATGAGCTTCCTGATTGAAAGTCACTGCCTTTTATTTTGGCATTTGGATTCCCAGCGGAGATTGAACATAGTTTGGCGAGGTGGTCTGTTTGAGTTCCCCTATTAGTCTTAATGTAACAGGGCTGGATACTGAAAACTTGATCCAGGAACTCATGAGAGTTGAAAGGCAGCCTTTAGTTGCCTTGGAAGCTAAGCAACAAACGATATCCAGCAAAAAGGCAGCTTGGAATACCCTCAAGTCGAAACTGGAATCGCTCATGTCAAAAATGAAGCCACTTCTGGAACAGGGAGTCTTCACTGCAAAGACGGCTAAATGCGGGCATTCGGAGGTGGTTTCAGCTACAGCTTCGGAGACTGCCGTGCCCGGAACTTATCAGATTGAAGTGATCAACCTGGCGAGAGCCCACACACTTCAATCCCGCAGTTTCACCCAATCTCCTGATGAGGCGCTGGGGTTTTCAGGCAGGTTAGTGCTTGGAATAGGCGATGCTGCAGAGGAGATCGTTGTCGGGGAAGATGACAGCCTCAACTCAATCGCGGCACAGATAAACAGCATAGAAGATCTTGGTATCAAAGCTTCAGTGCTGCAGGTTGAGCCTTCAGAGTACAGGCTTGTGCTGGTTGCTGAATCTACAGGGCAAGCTATTACCTTTGAGCAACAAGGCTTTGAGCAAGGCATGGATTTAGGATTAAGTACGGTAGAAGGGCACGAACCTGCCAAAGCTACGTTTAAGATAAACGGCATCACGTTCCAAAGGGATTCCAATGATATCACAGACGCCATTCCCGGACTGCGCCTGACTCTTCACAAGACCGGGGTTACTTCGGTCTCAGTGAGCTATGACGATGATGCATTGGTAAAGACGGTGCGTGACTTCATAAACGAATATAACAGCCTCTTGGATTTGACGGCCAGGTACAACGCATACGACAGCGAGACAAGGACTGCAGGTCTACTGTTCGGCGATCCCCTGCTTCAAAGATTGCTGAGCCAGATCCGGCAGACGATTTTCAGGGAAGTATCAGACAAGCTTCCGGGGTTCAGGTTTATAGGCGACATTGGGATAAGCACCGGCAGTATCGGGGCATATTCAAGGGACGGCAAGCTCACCCTTGACGAATCAAGACTCAGGGAGGCGCTTGCTGAAAACAGGGAAGCTGTTGCGTCGCTTCTGGGTGGAGATGAACCTGATTCACAAGGGGCATTGGTCAGCCTGAAGCAGGTTCTGGAAATGTACGTTGCCCATGACGGATTCTTGCCTTTGAGAGAGTCAACGCTGGAAGCTCAGAACAAGGACATATCCCGTCAGATCGAGAACCTGGAGAGACGGCTGGAAGTGCGACTTACGAGCCTGAGAAGGCAGTTTACCGCCCTGGAATCGCTGTTGATTCAGATGAACTCCCAGAGCCTGTTTATGTCGCAGCAGGTACAGAGGTTGTTCTCGTGACAGATATAGAGAGACCGGGTGATTGGACTTGATGTATGCAGCTAATGCTGCCAATAGGCAGAAGGTGCTAAACGCTTACAAGCAGTCCAGTGTGGAGACGGCTTCCCCTGCCGAGCTCGTGCTGATGCTGCTCAACGGCTGCCTCAGAAACATGAAGGAAGCTATAACTTACATTGAGGGAAAGGACAATACCGGCGCCAATGATAAACTGGTGCGCGCCCAGGAAATCATCCATGAGTTGAGGGCGGCTCTGGATTTCACCGCGGGAGATCTGGCCGCGGGGCTAAATTCCCTTTACGATTTTGCGTATTCGTGTCTTATCAAAGCTAATATCCGGAAGCAAACCGGTTCGGTAGAGGATGCCATACAAGTAGTTACCCAGATCAGGGATGCCTGGGAGGAAGCGATGAGGAACTATGGTTGAGGGGTTTAGGGATCTTTTGGCACTTACCGCTCAAGCCAGGGACTCGGCCAGGGTCGGCAACTTCCAGGAAGTGCGGGCTCTTATAGACAAGCGTGGAGAGATACTTGAGCGGCTCGGCGCCAAGGCTGTAACTGATCTTACAGATACTCAGAAAGTGTTCGCCAAAGAAGTTGCCCTTTGCATCAATGAGTTTGATGAGGAGATCTTTGAACTTGCAAAACAAAAGATGGAACAGGACAACCGGGAAATGCTTGAGATCTCCAACAAACTCAGGGTGCTCATGGCTTATTGCAGGGGACTCAGGGGTAACAGACGGTTTGACAGTATCCTGTAGACAAGATGAAAGCCCCGGCACATGCGGCCGGGGCACCTTGGCCATGTTTACACAACAATCTTGCTTACATTGGCAGCTTGAAGGCCTTTAGGGCCTTCGATGATGTCAAATTCTACCAGATCGCCTTCATTCAGTGTACGGAACCCTCCTTCTTTGATTGCTGAATAATGGACGAACACATCAGGTCCGTTTTCACGTTGAATGAAACCATAGCCTTTTTGCGCGTTGAACCATTTTACTTTGCCTTGCATTTCGGGACATTCCTCCTAATTCCCGACGACGGGTCCCGGCCACGTCGTCTTTTGGAGCTTTTGGCTCGTGTTCGGACTATAGCATTCCCATGATCAAGAGTCAACACACAATGGTTTATATCCTGTGGATAATGTGGGCAATTTTGTTGATAACCAGTTAAATAGACGTTTCTGGTTGGGGATATATCTGTGGATTGTCAAGACGTGTCGATTTTCCGTATTGACTTGGGCTACAACATGTCGAAGATTAGAATGATGGGTATAATTTCCGCGTAACGCTCTTAAAGGTGTCTGCTCCCTTCATAGGGAATAACTATTAGGCAAATACTTCAGTTGGAGGTATGCGGGATGGAGATCAATATCCGAGGGAAGAACGTAGACGTACCCCCTGCACTCTGGCAGTACGCAGAGAAAAGGCTCATCAAACTCGAAAAATACATCAGGCAGGATCCTGTTGTGTGCCAGGTTACCTTTTCAACTGTGCGTAGCCGATATGTAGTAGAAGTTACCATTCCTCTCAACAACATGATCGTAAGGGCTGAAGAATCTGCTCAAGACGCTTTTTCATCCGTGGACTTAGTAGTGGAAAAACTGGAACGCCAGCTTGAGAAATACAAGGCCAGGCTGCTAAGGCGCGAAAAACCTGAGCCAAAGCTTGACCAGGGCAAACAAGAACCTGAAACCGGGAGGATCGTTAGGGTCAAACGCTTTGCCATGAAGCCTATGATGCCGGAAGAAGCTGCGCTTCAAATGGAACTTCTGGGTCACGACTTTTTCGTATTTGCCAACGGTGAAACAGGAGTTGTGAATGTGATTTACAAGCGCAGAGACGGCAACTTCGGGCTCATCGAGCCTGAGGATATGTAACTCCGAGGGCGGAGGCGCTACATGGATCGACCGGTAACTGCAGTCATTTTTGAAGGAGGGCAAGCTCAAACCTCCCTTGACCAGGCAATAAGGTACGTTCGCACTCAAGTGGTGCTCGACACTTTGTCTAAATTGGCACTGGCTTCAGAAATCGACAGGATGATCTTGGTAACCAATAACGAAGAACTGGCCGATCAAGCTTCCGGACTTGCAGAAGTGGACTTTGACTCAGACGCACGTCAGTTCCATTTTGGCGTACGGTTAAGGGAGATGATTGTCAAGCACAACTTGAACAATGTGATCTACATGGGGGGAGCTGCCGCCCCTCTTATGAATTGCAGTGAATTCGATGAAATTGCCCTTACTCTTAAAGCAAACAGGAACGTTGTAGTTGTCAACAATGTACAGTCTGCAGATCTGGTCGCATTTACACCTGCCAGAGCTATCGATGAAATTGAGCTTCCAGAGTCAGACAATGCTTTAGGTAACCTATTGCGCGGCATCGGCATGAGCCGGATATTGATTCCGAACTCAGGCCGGATTAATTTCGACCTTGATACACCAGTAGATATTCAGATTCTCGGGATGCATCCCGACTGTGGTCCCAGGGCGCTTGAAGCGATCGAATCCTTGGATTGGCCCAGACACAAGTTGGAGCAGGCCCTGAGGATCTTGAGACAGGATTCCCGGGAGATCGCCGTGCTTGGGAGAGTGGGCCCTTCTGTAATCCAGTATATTAACACGAACATGGTTCACAGAATGCGGGTCTATTCCGAAGAAAGAGGTATGAAGGCCCTTGGTCGGGATGAACGCGGTGAAGTGGTCTCCCTGATCGGGTACATGGTCGAAGAACTTGGTTCCGGCAAGTTTTTCGAATACCTCTCAAGGGTATGTGATCTTGCCTTTATTGATAGCAGGGTAATCTTCGCTCACCTGAACAAGAAGGTCTCGGATTGGGACAGGTTCCAGTCCGATCTGGGCAGGTACGAGCAGATTGGTGATGAGTGGGTAAGGGAGTTCACACGGTGTGCCTGGGAATCACCTATTCCGGTTATTCTGGGAGGCCATAGCCTTGTGGCTGCAGGGTTGTG
The DNA here is from genome assembly GCA_012841065.1 of Bacillota bacterium. Lineage (GTDB taxonomy): Bacteria > Bacillota > Sulfobacillia > Fermentithermobacillales > Fermentithermobacillaceae > DTU015. Next base: position 7,961 of record DUVI01000009.1, on the reverse strand, counting down.
GATCCTGGCCGAAATGGTGGTAAGAGAGAGAGAAGGAATTGGGTAGTGCCGCTCCAACTCCCCTATGCCAAGGTTGAGTCTGGCCAGGCCACTAAGGATACGGGGTGTCAGTCATGCCTGATGAGTTAGCTAGAGCGAGAGAACTTGAAAGCACTGTTGAGAAAATCAAAGACGTTATGGCGTGCAGAGTAGTGTTCGGCAACGATGGGGGAATAGAAGAAATCCATGTACTGGCGCGTTCGGGGCGCTCACCTAGGTACATAGCGCGGGACGCCGAATCGGCGATTCTGGCAGCTTGTGGCATCGCGGTAGACAGGCGGAAGATCTCGATAGCCCAGTTGGGTCAGGAAGGGGATGTAAGGGACAAGGGCAGACCGGTGCTCACGCGGATTTCCCTCACATCCGGCAAGGACGAGGCGGAAGTGACAGTGGAAATAGGCTTGGGGAAGGCCTTGGTATCCGGGAATGCCAAAGGGATTCCCACGCCCAACCGATGGCTTAGGCTTGCCGCAGAGGCAACCCTGGACGCTTTGTCGAAGTTCTTGTCGCCCAAGACCAAGATTTCGTTGCACGACGTTACAGTAGCCCAGTCCAAGGCCGCCAAGATAGCCCTTGTGACGGTCACACTTGTTGATGATGGGCAGCAGGTAATGCTTAGCGGTTCTTGCCCGATTACCTACGATGAAAGGGAATCTGTGGTCAGAGCTACCTTGGATGCGATTAACCGCAGATTTCCTGTGCTGTTAGATGGCTAAGACAACTCGGCATATCTCGTGACGAGATTTTGACTGATCAGTAAAAAGGAAACTGGACTATTATGTAGAACAGATCCATAGTGCCGACAGCCTGAAATTCATTCCAGCGGAGTCAGTGGGGATCTGAATTAGCGGTTCGGATACAAGCAGGTAACGGGGGTGTCTCAGTGAACAAGGTTCTCAAGGCGATCCTTGCCATCCTTACACTTCTATTGGCTGGAGCTGCTTGTTTCCAGTTGGGCTAACGACTGGATAGGGCTGTCGGCTCTTCTATGAGGTGTCCGGCATTGAAAAAACGATTCAGTCTGTTTAACGCATATGTTTGGGGCATCGCGGGCCTGGGCATCATCCTTCTCGCAACCCACATCCCCGAGTTTCAGGACGGCTACACTGTAGCTGACGTGATTTTCATAGGTGTGATGGTTGCGTGTGGCGAAGCGGTAGCGGTGCCGTTTCCCAGGGGAAAGGGTACTGCTTCCATGGCTACCCCTCTTATGTTCACGGCGATTGTGATGTACGGGCCTGCAATAGGCATGTGGGTAGCTGCACTGGCCACGTTACGCAAGAGGGACTTGACAGGCGAGGTACCTCTGGGCGTGGTGTTGTTCAACAGGGGTATGTTGACGGTATGCGCCTATGTGTTTGCCAAAGTATATGGCTTGATGTATGGCGGGTTTGGGAGCATTGAGTTCCCTAGGGGACTGTTTGCGTTTGTATTAGCTGCATCAGCGTTCACGCTTCTCAACGCGATTCTCATCGGCCAAGGGCTTGCCCTCCAGCTGAGAACTTCGTTTACCAGCATATGGCGGCGGAACATTGTGTGGATGCTTCCGAACATGTTCGCCTTGTTTCCGGTTGGGGCGCTTATGGTGCTGGTAGTCCAGCAGACAGGACCGTTGGTGCTGGTGTTTTTCTACTTGCCCCTTTTAGTTACCAAGGTTTCGCTGCAGAAGTACATAGACTTGTGGGAAACCTACAGCGAAATGGCAGCTGCCTTGAGCATCGCCCTGGACGCCCGGGATTCATATACCCACGGCCATTCGGTGAGGGTCTCAGAGTATTCGGGCAAACTTGCCAAGCGCCTGGGACTGGGCGATGAAGAAGTGGAACTCATAAAATACGTGGGGCTACTCCACGACGTAGGCAAAGTAGGTATGTCGGACAGCCTCTTGAAGAAAGAAGGCCCCTTCACTTACGACGAATACGAAATGATGAAAAAGCACAGCGAGATTGGTGCCGACATAATCAAAGTAATGAAGTTCCTTGGAAAAGGCGAACAGTGGGTGAGGCACCATCACGAAAGATCGGACGGTACAGGGTTTCCGGACGGGCTGGCAGGCGAAGAGATTCCCCTGGGTGCCCGCATAATAGCATGTGCTGATGCTTTCGATGCCATGACCACCGACAGGCCTTACAAAGAAAAGATGTCATATGAAGAAGCAAAGAAAGAACTGTTGGCGTGCTCAGGTAGTCAGTTCGATCCTAAAGTTGTTGAAGCGATGGTTCAAATCATCGACCAAGAGTTGCTGAGGAAGTGATGCCTTGTTCAGGTTTCTGGTGGTACTCTCCCTTGTCTTGGGTGTGCTGTCAGGGGGGAAACTTTCGAGGCTTGGCGAATTGAAACTTGAGCGTTTCGGTTGGATTCTGGGTTCTTTCGCGGTAAAGTTTGGTTCCGTCTTGTTGCTGCAAGGAAAGGTTGAACCTTCACCTGCTTTATGCACCGCCATATCTTTGGCCACTTACCTTATGCTCTTCTACGGGCTTTACCCCAACCTCAAGCTTCCGGGGTTTGTTCCCATGGCCTCAGGGATGTTTCTCAATTGCCTCGTGATAATAGCCAATGGGGGAAGGATGCCCGTTGACCCCAATGGCATAGGGACCGGCTTGCTTGACAGCCAGGTGCAAGCTCTGGGCTCGAGCCTCACCCACCAGGCAATCACCGGCGACGCAAGACTTAGGTGGCTTGCAGACATTTTCGGGTGGAGATTCTTGTCTAAGACCCCTACCACCTTCAGCGTCGGAGATATTTTGATGGCTGCCGGCGTCCTGTGGTTTATCCTTCACACGCTGCACCGCGGTTTCCCTGAAGCCCGAAAGGATGCTAGAATTAACTGAACATGGCCGTCCGGGACAAATCTCAACCGGTACCTGGAGAAGGGGATAGCTGTGTCTATACTGAGAAAACTGTTTGATCCTAATGATCGGGAATTACGCAAACTGTCTCGTACCGTTGCGGCTGTATCAGAGTTTGAGCCTGGTATGAGGCGGCTTTCAGACCAGGAACTCCAAGATAAGACCCGGGAGTTCCGGGAGCGCACTTCCAGGGGCGAATCCCTTGACAACTTGCTTCCTGAAGCTTTTGCAGTTGTACGTGAGGTAGCCCGACGAGTCCTCGATATGAGGCATTTCGATGTCCAGATAATGGGCGGCATTGTTCTGCACCAGGGAAGGATTGCCGAGATGCAGACGGGCGAGGGCAAGACGTTGGTTGCGACCTTACCTGCATACCTTAATGCCATAGGCGGCTCCACCGTCCATGTGGTCACGGTTAACGACTACTTGGCCTCAAGGGACAGGGAGTGGATGGGCCAGATCTACCGTTTCCTGGGCTTGGACGTAGGTTTGGTGGTTCCGGGCATGGATCCTGTTGCGAAACAGCGTTCTTATTCCTGCCCAATCATATACGGAACCAATACTGAATTTGGCTTTGATTACTTGAGAGACAATATGGCACTGCACAAGCAGGATTTGGTCCAGGGCGTCCTTGATTACGCCATAATCGATGAAGTAGACTCGATCCTCATAGACGAGGCAAGAACTCCTCTTATCATCTCAGGACAAATCCAGGGCACCACAGACAGGTACCGTAAGTTCAAGGTCTTGGCTGACAATTTGAAGCGTGACAAACATTACACCGTTGAGGAAAAGGCCAAGGTGATCGCTTTCACTGAAGAAGGGATTGCCCGGATTGAGGAATGGCTTGAGATAGATGACATTTCTTCAGAGGAAAATATCGGCATTGAACACTATGTTAAGCAGGCGGTAAAGGCAAAGGAGCTCATGCACCGGGATGTGGACTATGTGGTGAAAGACGGTGAAGTGCTCATAGTTGATGAGTTTACCGGGCGTATTTTGCCCGGCAGGCGGTTTTCTGACGGGCTTCACCAGGCCATAGAAGCTAAAGAAGGGGTTCAAGTACGGGAAGAATCTGACACCCTTGCCACCATAACGGTGCAGAACTTCTTCAGGATGTACAAAAAGCTGGCAGGCATGACAGGCACCGCTGCTACTGAGGAGTCAGAGTTCATTGAGATTTACGGTATTGATGTGGTATCGATACCGCCTAATAAGCCTCTCATTAGGACCGCTATGCCCGATTCCATTTGGGCCACGGAGAAAGCTAAGTTCCAAGCCGTGGTGGAAGAGATAGTTGAGCTTCATAAAATCGGGCGGCCTGTGCTGGTAGGTACCAGGTCGGTTGAGAAATCTGAGGTCTTGTCGAGGATGTTGAAAACCAGGGGAATTCCCCATGAGGTGCTCAACGCCAAACATCACGAAAGGGAAGCTGAGATAGTCGCCCAAGCCGGAAGAAAAGGTGCTGTGACAATAGCCACCAACATGGCAGGCAGGGGCACCGACATACTCCTGGGTGGGAACCCCGAGTTCATGGCCCGTTCGGCGCTGAGGAAAGAGGGTTTCGATCCTGATGTGATTGCAGTGGCTGCTGAAAAAGTGCTTCCACAGGCAATGGTTGAGAAGATAAACTCCGGGGAAACAGATGAATATCTGGAGTCTGTAATCAAGGCGCGGGAGCGGTATCAATCACTCTATGAAGACGCTAGGCAACTTACAGACAGGGAGCACGAGGAGGTTGTGGCCTTAGGCGGCCTGCATGTGATCGGCACTGAAAGGCATGAAGCAAGGCGGATTGACAACCAGTTGAGAGGACGGGCAGGCAGGCAAGGCGATCCTGGTTCCTCAAGATTCTACTTGTCCATAGAAGACGAACTCATGAGGCTGTTTGGCGGGGACCTGATTGGAAGTGTAATGGACAAAATTGGGTTTCCTGAAGATGAACCTATAGAACACCCGCTGATCACCAAATCGGTGGAAACCGCCCAGAAGAGGATAGAAGCTCACAACTTTTCAATCAGGAAGAATGTGCTTGAATACGACAACGTTTTGAACAAACAGCGGGAAGTGATTTACGCCCAGCGGCGTGAAGTGCTCGGAAGCGATGATCTCTCAGGCATAGTCCTTGGGATGATGCACAGGACAATCGATTTGGGTTTTGACTTGTACTGGGCACCAGGTACATCCGATGCAGAAGTTGACTTATCAGGACTGGGGTCTTACCTTAACGAAATACTGCCCGAAGCAGATTTCAGGCATCAACTTGAGCAGGCCGGATCCAGGGATGAGGCCATTGAGGCTGTGAAGCACATTTTTGATGCAGCATACAGACAAAAGGCTGAGACCTTGGGTGAACACTTCCAAGCAATTGAACGCCTGATACTTCTGAGAGTGGTAGATCAGAAATGGATAGGGCAACTTCAGGCCATGGACGGTCTGAGAAAGGGAATTGGTTTGCGGGCCTACGGCCAAAGGGATCCCCTCCTTGAGTATCAAAAGGAGGGTTACGAGATGTTCCAAGCTATGGTTCAGAGTATTGAAAGAGACACCGTGAGCTATATTTTCAGGGTAACTATATCAGGAAGCGGTGAATCTGCCCGGCGCCGGGTTACGGTAGCTGCTCCCGCAACCGGTGCTGCAACTTCCGGAGGGAGGGCTGCCGGCGCTAAGCCCGCGACACAAGACCCCAGGCGGAAGGTAGGGCGCAATGCCCCGTGTCCGTGCGGAAGCGGTAAGAAATACAAGAATTGCTGTGGTAAACTTGCATAATGCGCTTGAATACCATACTTAAATCTAGAATATAGGGGGAATTTGCATGTACGAAGAGATTATCAGTGAATTTGAGACGCTGCAGGAAAGATTAAGCAATATCGGGAGGTCTCTTTGACTTTCCACAACTTGAGCAGCAACTTGCACAACTGAAGCAACAGATGGAAGATCCGTCAATTTGGCAGGATCAACAGAGGGCCCGGAGAGTTGGAACCGACATCAGCCGGATTGAAAGCAAGATAGGGCGGTACAGGGAACTAGAGGTCCTTATCAGGGACAGCATCGAAATTGCCCGGCTGGCTGAGGAAGAAGGCGACATGGGGCTCATGGATGATCTTACCGGGGCTGCCAATGAAGCTGCCGTTAAAGTGCGCGATTTTGAACTTGAAACGCTCCTCTCAGGCGAATATGACTCGCGGGATGCCATCGTGACGCTCCATGCAGGTGCAGGCGGTACTGAAGCTATGGATTGGGTGAGCATGCTTTACCGGATGTATTCCCGATGGGCTGAGCGCAAAGGGTTCAAGATTGAGACCCTTGATATCCTCCCTGGCGAAGAAGCCGGCCTCAAAAGCGTGAGTTTTTCTGTGAGGGGAGACTATGCCTACGGTTTTCTGCGCACTGAGAAAGGCGTTCACAGGCTTGTGAGGATTTCTCCGTTTGATGCAAACCAACGCCGGCATACCTCTTTTGCATCCGTCGATGTGCTGCCGGAAATCGAGGAGGATACTGAGATAGACATAAAACCCGAAGAACTGAAGATCGACACTTTCAGATCTTCCGGTGCAGGGGGGCAGCATGTAAACAAGACCGATTCGGCGGTGAGGATAACCCATATTCCTACAGGCATAGTGGTAACGTGCCAAAACGAGCGTTCCCAGCATTCCAACCGGCTCGTAGCTATGAGGATGCTAAAAGCCAAACTCCTCGCACTCAAGGAAGAAGAGCGGCTGAAGCAAATTGAGGCGCTCAGAGGGCCTCACAAGGAAATCGCATGGGGCAGCCAGATAAGGTCTTATGTGTTCCAGCCGTATACCTTGGTCAAAGATCACCGCACCGGGGTTGAAGCCGGCAGTGTTGAGAGGGTGATGGACGGCGGCATTGACGATTTCATATACGCCAAACTGAGGCAGAATGCTTCAGGGTAGGGAGAAGGGGAAAGGAGAGCCCGAAAATGGCAAGTAAGAAGCGACTAATGGTTTATGCAGTTCTACTGATAGTCGCAGGAGCTGTGCTAGGATGGCTCGGTAAAGGATTTGCTGCTTCAGACATGCCTTTGCCGGGAAGCGAAGGTGACCCCTTGGTTACGCGGGCGTATGTTGACTCCAAACTAAAAATGCGCGTGGTTGAACTTGCTCCGGGGCAGATCCTGAAAGGCTATTCGGGAACCGAGATTATCCTCAGAGGTGGACAAGCTACTGTAATAGACTCAGAACTTGGTGGGCTGTGCGATGTTACCGGGGGCGTGGACCTCAGGGGCGGCGAGGCGGTTCCAAGTAACCACCTGTTGATTGTGCCCAGGGATGACGGAAGGGGCATTAAAGCCGTATCTGCTGCTATCGCTATGGTGCGGGGCGATTTTACAATAGAATGACTTCAGTTACGGGTTGTTGAGGGGCCTCACTCCAGGCAACTCAGAACCATGTCTATGTTTTCCTGTGCCAGCGAGCGGAACCGGGGCAGCTGTTTGCCGAGCGCCTGTCTTAGAACATCTCTGTTCCGCATGAGGCGCTCCAATTCGTCCTTGACGTTGAAATTCGGCCCTTCAGGATCGGGGTTAGGCAGGATCGGGCAACCGGCGCTCCTGCAGAAGGCACCGATCTTGGGGTCTATTTCTATTCCCATAAACGGTACCTGAACCCTGGCCGAAAGAATCAACGTGTGCAAGCGCATCCCGAGGCAATACTCTCCTTTTCCCAGCACGCCTAAGGCGTCTTCAGGCGAAATGCCTGATACGCTACCCATGGGCTGTTGCCCGGCTGAAACCAGCTCGCGGTTCAGGCTCTGAGCTATTTCCAGGTCACGTTGTTGCATGACCAGAAAACCAGGTTGGAAGCCTTCTTCCCTTAACCAAATCACCACATCCACCAGATGCTGCAGCAGCCACGCCGGCGTGTTCATCCGGCGCAAAGCCATCCATACAATCGGCTTGGAGGGATCGATCCCGTGGGCTCTTAGGATGGAATCAGCTACGTGTTCTGGAGACGGGTCGAGCAAGAACGCCGGGTCTGCGGTTACTTGTATTTCCAACGGTACTCCTAGGTTTCTAAGTTCTGTCTTAGACTCAACATCCCTGACGGTTAT
>DUVI01000069.1 GCA_012841065.1 Bacillota bacterium | reverse complement strand
GATCGCGGGTTCAAATCCCGTCGCCTCCGCCATTTCGTCATCAGAAATGGTAGCAAACCCTGCCGCGGTAGCTCAGGTGGTAGAGCATCGCCTTGCCAAGGCGAGGGTCGCGGGTTCAAATCCCGTCTTCCGCTCCATTATTAACTTTGGTTATAAACCCATGGCGACATGGCCAAGTGGTAAGGCAGGGGTCTGCAAAACCCTTATCCCCGGTTCGAATCCGGGTGTCGCCTCCAGAGAAGGGGGCGGTTAGCTCAGCTGGTTAGAGCGCTTGCTTGACATGCAAGAGGCCGGGGGTTCAAGTCCCTCACCGCCCACCATTGACTGTCCGGTGTGAAAGCATCGTTTGAAACTTCACCGTTTAACATTCCTGCAGACAAGGTGACATAATACGGTTGTTGTATTCTATATTGCTTCCCAAGAAGGATTTTCTGTGTGTATGCCCTAAGGAACGCACTTCCACTGCTTAGTACAAGGAGAATGTGCGGGGCATTGATTCGCTAGATCCCCGGGATGATTCCATAGCGGAAATTGTGTCAGGAGGAGTCACCACAGTCTACTCAGGGCCCGGCAGTGCCAACATAATCGGCGGGACAGGGTTTGCAATGAAACTGCGGGGTAGGACAGTAGAAGAGATGGTCATTCCAGGCACCGAAGCTATGAGAATGGCTCTCGGTGAGAACCCCAAACGCTGCTACGGCCGGGACAAGAAAGTGATGCCGTACACCCGGATGGGAAACGCAGCGGTACTGCGTGAGGCCCTTACCAAAGCCCGCAATTACATCAAGAAGGCAGAAAGAGAAGGGGACAACCTGGAAGTCGACCTCAAAATGGAAGCCCTTGCCCGGGTGATAAAGGGTGAGATCAAAGCCAGAATTCATGCACACAGGGCAGACGATATTCTCACTGCAGTGAGAGTCGCCGAAGAGTTCAACCTGGCCTTCATTATCGAGCATGCTACCGAGGGTTACTTGATTGCAGATGTACTTGCAGATGGCGGCTGAGATTGATTGCAACAGGGATCAGTCAGGAGGGTGGCGAATCAGACTGTAGAAACGTATTCTGGAATCCCAGGCAGGCATTTCCGTAGTGCAGGTGGCTGAGTGTATGTCCGATCAGGAAGCGAGACATAGTAGGCGGATTCCCCAAAACACGCGGAAGGTAATTGCCTCAATAGTGATGGTTCTATGTATAGCAGCAATGTTTGTGCTCCCTTTTGAGGTTCTGCGTGTGGGAGAACGTTTGTTACTCCTCGTAGGCGTTTTCAGTTATTGCGCCTATACCCTCCACAGGCGCTGGTGGGTGCCGGTGTTTGCTTTCGTCGTGGCAATGTTCATCAGCGTTTATGCTGTGGGCGGAGACCTGTTCACCCATGAGATGATTTCTGAAACACCCCTTCAACCTTTGCCAACATTGGATGTCTCGGTCATACCGGGCGGGGAATCGCTGAGTTGGTCGATCGCGGTTGAGGAAGGTCCACGGACAGTTTTCAAGAATGCAGCAGCGACCGTGTGTTTCTATATACCAGATGACGGTCTGTGCGTTGTCGCCGCCCATTCGTGTGGATTGAAAACAGGGGAAGCGCTCATCATCACCCCAAACACTGAAGATTTGGTTCCAGGGATACCGCGTAGCGCAGATGTGTTGGTTGATTCCCAATACGGAGTGGTACTCGAAAGGATTACGTGTCCGGATCCCGGACGGGAGCAACTCCCCCTTGCCAATGAAGAAGATATAAGCGTTGGGGAAGAAGCAATTATACGCACCTTGGGCAACGGGGATATCCGCGTTAAGGTCATAGGTTTTGCTATCGTGTCAGAAGGTCATTTGCTTGTATTGGAGCTGCTTGATGATGTGGAAGTCGGGCCTGGAATGAGTGGGAGCCCTATCATCCAATCAGGGAAGGTTATTGGGTTTTTTATCGGCACAACCCTATCCTTCATAGGTCCGGATTTTGTCCTGGCCCGTCCGGCGGTCGAGGTGTACGCAGAATTGCAAGAGTACCTTGAGTCGTGATTCCATGCAGATAGGGCTAGTGTGATACCGGTGGTAGCAGGATCGCGCCGCAAGGCGGCTGGGACCTGTGCGGAGGGATCAGATTTGTTTACCGTTGGGCTAAGGGAAAACGTGTTTGCTCTGTATGCAGGCTTAATATCTTCCGGTTACGATTTGTTTGAACTGGCAGCTGATGACCCGGTGCACATAGTAATCGAGGAAATCCGCCGGATGCAGTGGCCTGAACCGGTGACAGCCTATTTTGCCAAGGCCAGGAAAGAAGGCGGCGGGGTAAATCCTTATTGGCCGCGGGCAGCGATGCTCTTGATGGTAAGTTTCTACGCTGAGAGTTCTCACAATCAAGGTTTGCCTTGTGTGAGTTGCCACACGGATGGGACTTGCGGATCTGCTGCTGTCCAAGTGCAGGAGCTGACTTCGGAAAAGGAATGGAAGATGAGTGTCAAAGCGCAGCTCGACAGGTTCCCTGTGAGTCCCGAGGCAAAATCATCAGGCGTATTTGAATGGCTGCTAGGATTTGCGGATATATGGCATCAGATGAGATCTTTGGATAGTTTCGCCCGGTTATGGACCAAGTACCGCACAGTCATGGACTCAAGCATTGACCAGTTCTATGAAACTACCAGGGACTCTATTAGATTGTTTACGAATGTCTTAGGAGTAGCGCCCCAGGGTCTTCCGGCGATATGTGTTATCCCCAATCCATTGCAGGCACCCCAGGTAACTGATTTCGTCAGGAAGGATGGCGTTGTCTACGTGATTGTGGCTGCCCCACGGCCGTCCGCCATAATACATGAGCTCCTTCATGACGTGTTTGAGCCGGGGATTGAGGCAGCGAAGCACAAGATCGCACAGTTCTCCCACCTGCTAGAACCTGTTTACGGGCAAATGGTGAAGATGCAGTACGCATGGGACATGAGCCCTGATTCGTGGCTTAGGGTTTTTGAGGAGAACTTCATGCGGGCAGCTTCCATTTGGGTAGAGCATGCTCCGGGTATGCCAGGCGCTGACTCCAAAGAAGATGCTCCGGCCCGTGCCCACGCCCATGCGCTTACCCATGCTCAAGAGGGATTCGTGTACGTGCCTGTTATGGTCACTATGTTCCTTAAAGAATGGCATGGCCTTGATGGGATTGGCGTCTTCATGGACAAGGTTTTGGAAGTTTGTGACAGTCTTGATTCACTCAGGCATCTTCCTTGAGGGATTGCAGGAACCCTTTGATACTGTTTTTGATGAAATACCTTTCCCTTGACGCAACTTGCTCACCGAACCCATGACGCCGCTCGAGATACGGGTCTTGCTGTTCCAAACCGGCTAGCGCGCACTTAACGCCAATGTCCGGCTCGCTCGCGATTATCTCCTTGAGGGCCTCTCTCCACAAAACCATCTGCTCAGCGGCCTTCTTGAGCCATCCAGTGTCTTGGGTAAATCCAAAGTGCCCGTAGCATGTGATAGCGGGCTGAGTTTCCATAAGTCTCCTGAGAGACTCATATGCAACGTCAAAGAAGAAGCGGGGAGGAGTGGCAGGCCTGAGATAGCCGTTTCCTAGATAGACACCTGCAGCTTCGCCGGCGAACAGCACCTTGGTGCTTTTGCAGGTGTAAAGGTAAGACTGGTGGTGGGAAGAATGGCCGGGAGTATCTATCACCTCAATGCCTGGCACAAATCCTGGAGTATCTTGCAACAACGCATCCTCAGGCAGAGGGTTTATGGGGCCGTACCGGTTGGCCAAGTCACCCAGGACCTTCTGACTGGACTCCCAGAGTCTGGCCGGATCGATAAGGTGCTTGAACGACCTGGGATGACTTACCACCTTGGCACCGGGAAAGGCAGATATGAAATCGCCTATACCGCCTGCATGGTCGATATGTATGTGTGTGAGCAGCACAAAGTCTATTCTATCTACCCCCTGCCGCTTCAGCAGTTCCGCCAGATATGGGATCGTTGCCGTGGGACCTGGATCTACAAGTGAAGTTGCATGCTTTGTCTTGAGAAGCCACGGGGTGATGAAGTCTTCAAAACCGGGCGCCGGAGCAGGAAGGGTTAACCTGTGGAGGCTCAGGTCTTCTGCCTTCAGGATTTCAGTGGCATAACCTCTGCTGTAAATGGTCTGATCGGTTGGTTTGGTCATTGCATATCGCTTCCTTTCCCGAACTCCAGGTGATTATGATTTTCTTCACCTACAAACCCGTCTTTAGCGCGCTATGCTCCACGGGCTGTAGCTGCAGGGATTACAGGGTCTATGAAGTAATGTTCTGTAGTGTACCCTTTGTTTCCTGTTATTTACGGTGGTGTTTGTGGTTTAGGTCAGTACATATGCTTGATATCCCGGGGTTGTTCACTCAAGATTTGCTGATTGACGAGACTGGAGGAGTGTTCGATGTTCGAGTCGCGGTTCAAAAACTGCAGGGTGGGGAAAAAAGGCATGGTTGCAGCTGCCCATCCCTTGGCTGGCTTGGCAGGCATTAGAACCCTGTGGTCCGGCGGCAATGCAATGGATGCTTGTCTTACCATGGCCGGGGTAACATCAGTAGTGCTGCCTCACATGTGCGGGTTGGGAGGCGACGCATTCCTGATCTATTACGATGCCGCTACCGGTGATGTGGCTGCCCTCAATGGGAGCGGAGTCGCCGGAGACGGTGCTACACTCGAACGTTTCGCCGGACGAGGCGAGATTCTTCCACAACATGGGATTCATTCTGTGGCCGTTCCCGGAGCGCCCCTGGTTTACGATCTTGCCTGCCGGAGGTTTGGCACCTTTTCGCTTGAGAAATGCTTTGAAGTAGGGGCGCAAATTGCAGAACGAGGGTTTGTGGTTTCACACGGATTTGAGAAAGCTGTAATGGCCGGTAAAAACAAACTTTCCCACTACGTAGAAGCCTCGCGGGTTTTTCTTCCCGGCGGCGAAGTACCCAGAGCGGGCACCTTATTCAAGCAAGAAGATCTTGCGCGCACCCTCCGGGAGTTTGCGGCCCAAGGCGCAGAGTATTTTTATAAAGGGCCGTTTGCGGAAAAATTCTACGAAACAAATCACCGGCTCGGCGGGGATTTCTCAGGTGCTGAGTTTGCCAGGCATGTTGAAGATTCACCCACGTGGTATAAGCCCATAAGCACCGGCTACAGAGGCTATACGTTACTTGAGACTGCTCCTGTGTCCGCCGGCTTCATAGTGTTGGAGGAAATGAATCTGTTGGAGCATTTTGATGCAGCAAACCTGGATCCTAGGGGGCCTGAAGCAATCGATCTCATGGTGAAGATCAAGAAGACAGCCTTTTCGGATCGCAATGCTTTCGCGGGCGATCCTGCAGTATCAAGTTTCGATGTCTCTAAGATTATCTCAAAGGACTACGCGCGCGAGGCCGTTAAGCAAATCCATGAGGCGGCAGGCGGCGCAATTCTCCTGGTCAATCAGGGACAAGGAGACACTACTTCGTTTGTCGCCTGGGACGAAGATGGCAATTGTTGTTCGTTCATACATAGCATTGCTTTTTCATTTGGATCAGGAGTAGTAGTTCCAGGAACGGGAGTGCTTCTCAACAACCGGGCAGGCAGGTCTTTCAACTTGATACCAGGCCATCCGAATTGCCTGGAGCCGGGGAAACGTCCCATGCACACCCTCAACTGCTACATGGTGTTAAGAGATGGTTCGCCCTTTATCGTTGGCGGTACTCCTGGAGGCGACGGGCAGCCGCAATGGAACATGCAGATGCTAAGCCTCATGTTGGACCACGGTGCAGGCCCGCAAGACGCTGCAGACTTCCCAAGGTGGATATCCACTCCCGGTACCGACATGGTAGCTCTTAAGAATCCACCCGGTCTCATTTTAGAGTCCCGGTTTCCTGCAGATACCATAGCCCGCCTGGCTGATATGGGACATGATGTCCGCATCGTGGGTGCCTATTCAGGGGGAGGGGGAGCACAGATCATCATGAAAGATCAGGAAACCGGTGCCCTCTTGGCAGGCTCAGACAGGCGAGTAGAAGGAATCGCGCTGGGATTCTGATCCCGCTGCGTGGCCGAAGTGCTTGCACAGTTGTTCGTGCGCAGAGTCGTTCCGGCAGGCAGGCCGGCCAACAGCCCGTCCAGGAAAAGCAGGCAGCTTCTCGGGAAGGTGGCTGATTCATACACGGCCGTTGCAGATTTATGCATCTATGGTTCTTCCTAACCACGTTTGAACATGCCCTGGGAATGCATTGCCAAGTGTGGTAATAACAATAGTTGATGCGTGTAACAGCCAAGATCGGACTGAACCGGCATGGGTTTGTATTTGTGCTTGTTGTAGAATAAACACTACATCGATAAGTGAGTCGTGAGGCAATGTTCGAACAAGAGTCGCTTTTGAGGAAGGACTTCATAGTTCCATGGCGAATAATAACCAGTGACGACGTTGCTCAATATTGATGAGGAGGCGGTAAAACGTGGATATATGAAGAAGCATTTTGAGCACTACACCAGTATTCGTTGTTGCAAGGCTGTTCACCACATCGAACATCCCAGGAGGTGTACCTCATGATAGAAGCTGGCAAACAATTCACTTTTGCATCTCTCCTCTTACTTTTCATCCTGTTCATCTACTGCATCCGTCAAGCGAGAAGAGGCAAAGTGCCCACAATTAGAAGATTGCCTGCTTTGGATGCTATTGAAGAAGCAGTAGGAAGGGCCACAGAGGTAGGACGCCCGGTCCACTTCAGCCCCGGAATCATTGAGTTGACACACGAGCGTTCAGCCCAGACTTTGGCTGGACTTTCAGTATTATCTTATGTTGCCAAACTGTGTGCCAGATACGACACAGATTTGGTTACAACCATTATGAAACCTGATGTTTATGTGGTTGCTGAAGAAGTTGTAAAGCAGAGCTTCCTTGAAGAAGGAAAGCCGGACCGGTACAGAGGCGAGATGGTCCGTTTTGTCGGAGCCGAGCAGTTCGCCTACGCTGCTGCTGCAGTAGGTATCATGCACCGCGAACAGGTAGCAGCCAACATCATGATCGGCTCATGGTTGGCGGAAGCGCTCTTGCTTACAGAAGCAGGTGCACAGACAGGCGGTATCCAGGTCACAGGTTCCGCGACAGTCGCCCAGCTGCCCTTCTTGGTTGTGGCGTCTGACTACTGCCTTATCGGTGAGGAAATCTATGCGGCAAGTGCGTACCTGTCCCAGAACCCTGTTGAACTAGCAGTTGTTGCGGGGCAGGACATCGCCAAGGCCATCGTTATTGGCTTGATGTGTCTGGGCTCCGTGTTCTTGGCGTTCGGAAGCGAAGCAATTCTGCAGCTGATTACGAAGTAATTACACGGGAAACCGGAGGTGAGCTTACGTGAAAACTTCTTTACCTGTGGCAATAATGACAGTGATTGCACTGCTGATTATATTGGACTTCTTTGTAGTCGATTCGGCTTCGGTACAGTGGATCAAACAATCAGGTTTGGTTCTTAGGTCATGGGGTATCGTCATATCGGCCTTTGCCATGGGGCTCGGTGCCGTTAACCTCTTGCGGAGGCACGTTGTAGCGATTTCCAGACGTGAGACTGATGCTTTCTACAGCATTCTGTTGGTTGGCTCAATGATAGTTATGATAGTCGTGGGAATAGCTTCCGGTTCAACTAGTCCGGTATACGATTTCCTATTCTCTAACATTCTTTCTCCTGCCTCAGCTACAATGTACGCGTCAATTGCGTTCTACATTGTTACTGCGGCCTACAGATCTTTCTCTGCAAGAAGCTTGGAAAGCTGGGTACTCTTGCTTACCGCTGTAATCGTTATGCTAGGCAAAGCCCCTATCGGTGCTGCAATTTCAGGCATCTTCCCTGTAGCTTCTGATTGGATAGAAAGCATACCTAACACCGCAGGTATGCGCGCCATTATGATGGGCGCCGCCTTGGGTGTGGTATCCAACGCAATCAAGATGTTTCTTGGACTGGACAGGACTTACTTGGGGCTTCGTGACTGAGGAGGAGGGTGCACATGGAACGTTTGCAATCAATACCTAAAGCATGGATATATCTCATTCTGGTGATTGTGTTAGCAGGTCCTCTTTTGAAACCGATTGGAATACCAATCCAGATTAGCGATGGGGTCAGAAACGTGTTTGACGCAATCGATAGCTTGACTCCTGGTTCAATTGTGGTATTCGGTTTCGACTACTCACCGGGCAACGCAGCAGAAATGGAGCCTCAAGCGTTGGCAATCTTGGAGCATCTGGCAGATAAGCAAGTCGAAGTAGTCGGCATTTCATTCCAGGCTCAGGGGCCTCAGATGGCTGAGAAGGCTTTCGCCAATACCGCCTGGTCCGAAAAAGAGTATGGAGTGGATTACATCAACCTGGGTTACAGGGCAGGCGGACAGGCAGCAGTTGCAGCTTTCGCCAATGACATTCCTGGAACGTTCAGCACTGATTATTCAGGAAAGCCCAGTTCGTCTTTCCCGATTATGCAGGGCATCAAGACCGCAGCTGATGTGGATATGATCATCACCATAGCGCCTGGTCAGCCCGGACCTGAGGACTATGTCCGCCAGGTGTACGGCACTTACAAGACCAGGATAATTGCAGGCGTACCCGCAGTGGCCATCACCCAGGCGGCACCTTATGTGCAGGCACGCCAGATCGAAGGAATACTTGGTGGCCTCCCGGGCGCGGCTGAATACGAACTCTTGGTTGAGAAACCCGGTATGGCCGTAGCTGCGATGGATGCTCAGTCGCTCGCACACTTGCTGATCATAATCCTGATTGTACTCCGGAATATCCCCAACTTCTTTGGAGCAAAGGAAGCTCGTGCACAGTCGATAAGCAATAGCACACCAAATGGAAGGGGAGGGCGTTCATGAGTCTGGATATGGGTGTTTGGGTAGCAGGTTTAGTTACCCTTGCAATACTAAGTCACGTTTGGAAAGAGAATCCCTTCTATCGCATTGCGGAACACTTGTACGTAGGAATTAGTGCAGGCCATGCAGTTGTAATGGCATGGGGTAACATCAGAGACACAGCGGTAAAGCCGCTCACAGAGGAAGGACAGTTCCTGTGGATTGTCCCCATCGTGCTGGGTATACTGCTCTACGCCAGGTATTTCAAGGGGATATCTTGGATTGCCAGGTTCCCTGTTGCTGTGATGGTCGGTATTGGAACGGGAGTCGCTGTCAGCGGAGCTATCCACGGTGACTTCAGCCAGCAGATTTCAGCAACCATTAAGGTGGGCAGCGTAAATGAAATCCTCTTGCTGGTGTTTGTAATCGCCTCTCTGAGTTACTTCTTCTTCTCACGGGATCTCAAGGGGCCGTTGAGCTCAGTACCCCAACTGGGTAAAGTGGTCCTGATGGTAGCGTTCGGTGCTGCTTTCGGTACAACGGTAATGGGCAGAATGGCGCTGCTTATCGGGCGGATCCAGTTTATCCTTGGTGACTGGCTAGGGGTAATGAAGTAGTATGGCCCGGTTTTGATAAGAAGGCTGGCTCTTTGCGGAGCCAGCCTTTTTGTGGAAAGGGATAACGTAAACCGGCGGCATCATACTTAGAAACAGAGGGGATAGCTGATATGACGTTTGAAGAAACACGCGAGAAACTTGTTCAGGAAATCGACTCACTCAGGTCTGTCGTTGAAGATGTAGCAAAATCAGTGTACGAAAACCCTGAACTTGGGCTTCAAGAGTTCTTTGCGCTCTCGAAGCTCACCGGAATCCTGGAATCAAAGGGGTTCAAGGTAGAGAAAGAAATCGCCGGGATGCCGACATCCTTCAAAGCGCAAGCCGGCAATCAAGGTCCGCGGATCGCGTTCATGGCGGAATACGATGCCTTGCCTGAAATCGGCCATGGATGCGGACACAACCTAATGGCAGCTGTTGCGCTTGCTGCAGGTATCGGACTCAAGAACGCCTTCCCGCCCGAAGAGGCACAGGCGACATGGATTGTGCTTGGCACTCCTGCTGAAGAGACAATCGGCGGCAAAGTGGTAATGGCAGAGGCAGGCGTGTTTTCTGACATAGATGCCGCGTTTATAGCTCACCCTGGGCAGCTCAACTCGTTGGGTGGCTCTTCTTGGGCATCTCATCCCATTGAAATCACATTTCACGGGCGGACCGCTCACGCAGGCGGAAATCCCCAGGCAGGCATAAATGCGCTTGATGCTTGTGTCTCAGCATATACGGCTATACGCATGATGAAAAACCACCTGCGCGACGATGTCCGGCTTGCAGGAATCATAACCCATGGTGGCGACGCTCCTAACATTGTTCCGGAACGTGCAGTGGCAAGATTCACAGTCAGGTCCAGGAGCTCCCACTATCTCGAGGAGGTAGTGTTGCCCAAGGTAAGGCAGATTGCCGAAGGCGCCGCTGCAGCCGTTGGTGCCACAGTGGAGTTCAACCACTACGAACCGCTTTTCAAAGAAACATTAGAACACCCTGTGTTGCGGGATCTCGCCAGGAAGAATTTCGAGTACTTGGGCAAGGAAGTTCCTGAACCTAAAAGTGGTGGCGGAGGCGTCACCGATGTGGGCAACGTTACCTGGGAGACCCCCTGTATCCAGATTGGCTTCAGCATGACCGATGCCCGCGGCCATTCAAGGGAAATGGCCGACGACACCATCAAGCCCAGAGCGATTGATGCCACATTGATGGCGGCAAAGGTACTCGCTTTGTCTGCGATGGAACTTGTATACAAACCTGAGCTTTTGAAGCAAGCACAGGCACACCTGGAGCAAATTCACCAGAATCAGCAATAGAAGCAGTTCAGAAGCAACAAGGATGTGAAGTGCAGGCCCGTGTGGTTCAATCACGGGCCTCTTTGTCTCTTGGCTCCATCAAAACGCTTCCAATAGGCG
>DUVI01000068.1 GCA_012841065.1 Bacillota bacterium | reverse complement strand
TGGGACCACAGGAAGTCTTGGACGTACTTGTCTTCGACCCCGATGGTAGCTACCAGGTTTCCTCCGGTATCAACTACGGTAATCGACGTGCCTATACTCTGGGCCGTATCTTCTCCTACAAACAGCCGGTAGTCATGCCAGGCGGTACCTGTAGCTCCTTCCTTCCTGGGAACCGTGTATGCTGCGATGTACTTCCCGTCATACGACCAGGCGGGGTAGAAGCTCATGGTGTCGCCGTTGGGGATAAGCAGTTTCTCCTCAAGCGTGGTTGTGTCGAAAATGAAAATCCCGCTCTTGTCCTGTTCGTTGAGTTCGTAGACATAGTAGTCGCCGTTGGGCGATGGAATCGGCCGCCTGTAAATGTAGTCGGGAAGGTCACTCTTGAGTACGGTCAGTTGTCTTTGGGCCACATCGAAACGCCATATGGTGGTGTTGTTGTTGAGGTACACTTGCTTCCGCTCTGGGACAAACAGTGTCCTCAGCGCAGAATCGCTGTAGGGAAGTTCGAAGAACGCTGCTTCTTCGACAGATATTGTTGTTGAGTCCCTGTCAAAGCGGCCCACTACAAGAGCCACGCCTCTTTCACCCTTATGTGCTCCTGCGGGCTGCCATCCCACCTTTGCGTAAAGGAATTCTGTATCTGATGTCCATCCCAAGGGCCAGTAGCTATACCATGAGGACAAAAGCCACTCTCTGCCCACTGACTCTACAGGGATGTCTTGGAAAGGCTCCTGGTCAACGGGATCAACGGGGAAAATGGAAAGGTAGCTGCCCAGGCCATCGTTTCTTACTGCCAAGAAGTGCGACCCGTCCGGGGAAACCAAGTCCGCCGATAGTTCCGAGTTTACAACAAAGCCTTCAATGTTGTTTTCGCTTATCAGTTCGGGTTCGACGATGACAACCGGTGCTGCTTCTTGGGGAGAACAGCCTGCCATCATCAGCAAAGTTCCCAGCAACACTGTAGCGGCGAATCTCTTCAGCCACGCAGTTACCCTCTGCCCATGTATGTGATTTGGGACACTGTCATCTATGAAGATACCTCCGTTGGAGCATTTTCCGATGTTCATATGATTGGTACCCTCCTTGGGTTCATCTTCCGTTTTGTGGAATTGGAACACCCGGACATTTCCGTTAATTATGACGGCGGGCGGGGGCTATGTGGTTCCATGAACCCAGAATCCCCACGTTATCGGTGTCACGGATGTTTCACCATGATTACACACCTTAACGCTCAATGTTATACTTTGGATAAAGAGTATACTGTATGCTGCAAACAGAAGGGGCATCTGACAAGATGAAGAACCAGTTTGAGCAGACAACAGGGCCTTTTTGGAAGCTATACCGGATAACATGTGTCTCACTGATAACCGTGCTCCTGGCGGTTGGGGTTTTTCAGGGTGCTCCCAGGATTCCAAACCGGCGTCGGCGATTACCGTGGCCGGCTCCACATCAGTCCAGCCTTTCATGGAACTCCCGAAACCATGCTTGAGCAGGCGTTGGCTGCTCTTGGCCGGTGGGATGTAAACCTTGTCAATGAGACTATATTGCTGGACGACAAGAATCCAAGTCTATGGAGCTTATAGCTACGCAGCAACCTGCCGCCAAGGACCTCCGCAGGATTCTGGCAGCCATCCTCATAGCCGGTGACATAGAGCGGGTGGCAGATTATTCTGTGAATATATGCGAGTCAGCGATTAGGCTTGCAGAAAAGCCCCTGTTTAAACCGCTCATAGACATCCCAAAGATGGAGCAGCTGGTCGTGAAGATGCTCAGACAAAGTCTAGAGGCGTTTGTCTGCAGGAGCCTTGAACTGATAGAGCAGATGTGTGCCCTTGATGAAGAAGTGGATGACCTATATGATGCGCTTAATGTAGAATTAAAGGAATTTATGAAAAAGGACCCCACCCTGGTGGATCAAGCCGTGGAACTCATACTGATTTCCAGGCACCTTGAAAGGATCGCCGACCACATAACCAACATTGGCGAGAGGGTCTATTACGTGGAAACCGGTGCTTTCGGAGAATTGCAGTGAAAGGCCTTGCACATTGAACGGCCTTTGGTGTTCTGGATGCAGGTGTGCTTTGGGACGAACCCGTTTGGATGTTGCGCCTGAATGACACGCTCAGCGTGGTCTAAGGCCCTGCGAGCTTACCCTTCAACAAGTTGGGAGGTGACACGCGATGAAAAGACCTGTGCTCACAGTTGTTAAAGGTGACATCACAAAACAGCAGGTTGACGCTATTGTAAACGCAGCCAACAAGACTTTGTTAGGCGGAGGAGGCGTTGACGGGGCGATACATAGAGCGGCCGGCCCTGAACTCCTCGAGGAGTGCAGGACGATTGGCGGCTGTGAAACCGGTGAAGCTGCGATCGCCAAGGGATACAGGCTTCCGGCGAAGTGGGTCATCCATACGGTAGGACCGGTATGGCGGGGTGGCGGCCGAGGCGAACCCGAGCTCTTAGCCAATTGCTACAAGAATTCGTTGCGGCTTGCTATGAAATATGGCGTCCGAACCATAGCGTTTGCTTCAATCAGCACCGGAGCATACGGTTATCCGGTGGAGCAGGCTGTACCTGTGGCTGTCGGCGCGGTAATCGGATTCTTTGAAGAGGCCGGGGCCCAGCCGGGTGATACACCCAGCGCCGCACAAATGCCCGTTGAAGAAGTCAGATTCGTATGTTTCGATGAAGACACCTTTTTGGCTTACAAGCAGGAAGTAGAGAGACACTCCTGCGTCAACTAGCATCTTTCAGAATGGGAGGAAGCCGATGAGTAATTTTCCATATCCAGTAGATCGGATCCCACACCCTCGGCTCATGACACGGAGGAGAAACCCCTTCTCTCCTTGTAACAAGCTTAGGGATTATGGAAGATATGATTAGAGTTGAATCCTAGTATTCGAGGTAGGGTGTCTGGATGAAAGTAAGTGCTGCTTTAGCTGAAGAACTGTCAAGTCTTCCCAAACCGGCCACAGTCATGGTCATTGGCGAGGTTGACACCGGCAAGACCACTCTGGTCGTGCTGCTGGCACGCTGGTTACAGAGCGCGTCGCGGAAAGTGGCAATAGTTGATGCTGATATAGGACAGGCAGACATTGGGCCTCCCGGATTTGTGTCGTACGGATTGGTGGAAGACCAGCTCACATCGTTGCGTTCAGTTACAAGGCAAGCTTCATATATGGTGGGCAACACATCTCCATACAGCAGGGGATTGAACCTAGTAGCAGGAATACAAGCTTGCGTAAGAAGCGCCCACCGTGATGGTGCCGATGTTACGCTTGTAGATACTGGCGGGCTGGTAAAAGGCGTAGCAGGGATACAGCTTAAGTGCGCCAAGGCTGAGACAATAAGGCCAGATTTGATAATCGCTTTGAGCACTCCTGGAGTGGAACCCCTCACAGGCTACCTCAAACAGTCAGGGTTCCGGATCCGTCGCTTCTTGCCAATTCCGGGCGCACGGGTTAGGAGTTTAGGAGAACGCAAGGATGCCAGGATATCCCGCTGGAACAGCTACCTCGGCAGCAACCCTCAGCTAGCGGATGTTGACCTATCCAGTGTCACGGTACGACGTTGGCCGGGTGAAAGCCGGTATGTGGATACAGGACAAGTGCCCCACGGAACCGTTGCTGCTGTGCAAGACCCTAGGCAGCCGGGTTTCCATATTCCCTGCATATGGACGGTTACAGCGGATGAAGAAGGGGAAGCAGGCTCCCGCTCGTCCATTATGATTCCAGAGCCTTTGGAAGACCTACCCGCAGTTGTGTGGGTGTCTGGGTACAGGTTGGAACTTGAAGGAACCAAGGTAGTTTCAGCATAAGCCCTGGACGCAGAGCTGCCGGGGCAACTTATGCCAGCCAGGCATCTGTATATCACTATAAGTGTTCGCGTCCATGGCCATCCAGCCGGGATTCTGGTTGGAGGTCCGTTTTACCTGATTAGAACCTGGAAGCGTACATCATACAAGATGCATGAAAGGGGGATGCCGGTGTCAAGAAAGAGACTTGGGCTTATCATAAATCCCATTGCAGGAATGGGCGGCAGAGTGGGACTGAAGGGCACCGATGGGGCTCACATCCTCAAACTTGCTTTGCAACTGGGCGCACGTCCTGAAGCGCCCAAGCGGGCTATGGCCGCCCTTGAGGTGCTGTTTTCAATCAAGGACGAGATTGAGCTTCTGACGTATCCCGGCGACATGGGAGAAAATCAGGCCAATGCAATGGGATTTAGCCCTGTGGTCTTAGGTACCAAGGCAGGTCCTCACAGCGGTGAGAGCAGCCGGGTTTGGGAACTTGGCCGTACTACCTCCGAGGACACTGAACAAGCGGCCCTGGACATGCTCAGGGCAGAGGTCGATTTGATACTTTTCGCGGGCGGGGACGGCACAGCCCGCAACATATTCAACGCGGTGGGCGACAAAGTACCTGTCCTGGGCGTTCCAGCAGGCGTCAAGATTCACTCGTCTGTATACGCAACCAGCCCCAAGGATGCGGGGCATCTGGTTGCCAGATACCTTAAGGGCCAAGTTACTCTCGTGAAAGATGCAGAAGTCATGGATTTGGATGAAGACGCCTTTCGTGAAGGAAGGGTTACCGCTAAACTGTACGGTTACCTGCGGGTGCCTTACGAAGAGCATCTGGTGCAGAACCTCAAGTCGGGCAGCACTGAGAGCGAGTTGGCGGCCCTGGACGGCATTGCCGATCGAATCATAGAAGAAATGGAGCCGGGAATGGCGTACATCATCGGCCCTGGTACTACCACCCGTCCAATCATGGAGAAACTGGGCTTGGCTGCGACCTTGCTTGGTGTTGACGTTGTTCTAAACAAGCGACTTCTTATCGCAGATGCCAATGAAGGACAATTGCTTCAGCTTCTCGACGACGGTAAGTTTGCCCAGATTATAGTGACCGTCATCGGGGGGCAGGGGTATGTGTTCGGCCGGGGAAACCAGCAGCTCAGCCCGGAAGTCATACGCAAAGTGGGGAAAGACAACATAAGGATCATAGCTACCAGAGGCAAGCTCAATGCTTTGAACAGGCGCCCGCTGCTTGTGGACACAGGCGACGATGAGCTTAACCAAATGCTCAAGGGATATTACCGGGTGCTTGTGAGCTATGACAGGGAAGTGATGTACAGGATCGGTTGAGTTGACCATTTGAACACCTCCTCAACTTGGCGGATTCCCTATTCAGGCCTGAGGGCCAGGTGATAGCAGAACACTTGAATGAAGCACAAGAAGATCACTGCAAGCCACGACCATGTGTAGCTCGCCTGGTACATTATTCCCCATACCAGATAGCCCATGGCAGATCCAAGTGAGGAGCCACCCGTTACGAGTCCGTCCCAAGTAGCCCTGTACTCTTCATCCACTGCTTCCATTTTTGCTGCCATTAGTGCAGGGCCCGCCAGGTTTGTGATCATCGAGCCGAGCATCAGCAGAGCATAGACTTGCCAGAGTTCAGTTATCCAGAACACCGAAAAGAGCAAAACGGGCATAATAAGCCCTGTAGTCACGATAATGCCCCGCCTGCCTCTTACATCGGCAATTCTGCCTCCAATCAGCATGACCAGGGCAGTACCCAAGCTCGATACAACGGACAAGGCAGTAACGGCCTTATACTCTGTAGAGAAGCGGTCCATAATCGTGAAAGGCAACAAGATGTTAACACCGCCGTTCGTGAGTCCGTTTGCAGTGAACGCTATCAGCAGCGGTACCAGGAGGCGCCTGTTTGACTGCTCAAACATCTCGCGACCGGCTGCGAGAAGCGTCTCCAGGGAGAGTTTCCCCGACCCCGGTGTCTGAGATGCCTTGTTTACAGCTTGTGCAGTATTTCGATTAGAATGTGGGCTGTCTTCAGATCGGCCGATAGGAATTGCCATGATTATTGCCAGCACTCCAAGTCCCAAAGCCAATAACAGAGGCGGCTTTACGCCAAACCGGTCGGCCATGAGGCCTGCGGCAAGCGGCGCCACTATATTGGCAACCAGGGAAGCGGTTTGATATATACCCAGCGTAGTTGCCCGGGTTTCTTTTGCCGTATGTCCCGCTATGAACGCGGTACGGGCCGGGAACTGTATTACTGAAAGGCCTCTGACCACCGACACGGCTACCAGTCCGGCAAGGCTCCCGGTGGAAAGCAGCAAGATTATCGCAGCGCATCGCATGAGTTGTCCCGCTGTATACATGTTCTTGCGCCCGTACTTGTCTGCAAGTACGCCGCCGGCTACAGCCACAACGGCACCTGTTATCTCCACGATGGAGTTGAGCCAGCCCTGTGCTACCGATTCGTACCCTAGGGATTTGTACCAAGGAGCCAGGAGGGAAACGTAGAGTCCCACAGCCATTACTTCGACCATTCCGATAGCTATGAGCCTGCGCATCCCCGGTTGTATTTGGGTCAGGAACTCGTGGATTCTCGTTCGGCGTGCGGGTTCGGTTGTATTAACCATATGAGTGCCTCCTTAACTTGGCGTATTTACAGTGCTTAGGTCAACAATACTAAGAAAGGTACCGTGTCGGATGCAGCGTTGATTGAAAATTATTCATACGTTAGCACCGATTGCCAAGTCGTATTATCAAGATATTATACCAACAGCTTAAAAAAGTAAATAGTTGCATTGAAAAACTTGATATTCCGAATTGAGCGTTCCGCACTTGAGCAATGTCAGCGCGAATAATAGAATCAATCAGGGAGGGATTCGATTGATACTTACTAACCTTAGGGTTTCAGCATCCCACACCTTGCTGCTGCTCCTTGTTTTCGCTCTGTTGTCCGCATCATTCTTGCCCGGATGTGCTAAGAAGCCAGTAGAGCTCCAAAAGACCCAGGAGGAGCTCGAAGCTATGGCCAAAGAGATGGTGCTTGCCATGGCCGGAGGCGATTTCGAGGAGGCGTGCAAGCATTTCGACAAGAAAATGAGTGCAGTGATGTCAGCTTCTCAACTGAATGACCTCTGGGAAACGATTTCAGGGCAGGCAGGCAACTGGCTGAACATCGTCGGAACTACGTTCGCTGAGGAGCAGGGTTACCGGGTAGTTTACGTAAAGAACCTGTTCGAGAGAGGCACTTTGGATATTAAGGTGGTTTTCGACGCCCAGGGGCAGATCTCAGGACTGTGGGTTGGGGCGCTTGAATCTGATGCGTACTCAGCTCCTGGTTACGCAAATCCTGACTTGTTTGAAGAGAGGGAAGTTGTGGTAGGCGAAGGCAAATGGGCGCTTCCCGGGACGTTGACAATGCCTAAAAGCGTCGACGGCGGGGAACCGGTCCCTGCTGTGGTCTTGGTTCACGGTTCGGGCCCCAATGACAGGGATGAAACCGTCGGCCCCAACAAACCCTTCAAAGACCTGGCGTGGGGACTGGCTTCAAAGGGTATTGCCGTGCTCCGGTACGACAAACGCACCCAGGTCCATGGGGGCGTGTTTACCCCTGCAGAAACTGCGTCCTTTACCGTTAAGGAAGAGACCATCGACGATGCTGTACTCGCAGTCAGATTACTCAAGACTATAGACGGAATTGATCCCGACAGGATATTTGTGGTTGGCCACAGCTTGGGTGCTACCGTGGGTCCGAGAATAGCACAGGCCTGTAACTCTGCTGACGGCGGGAGCAGCCCAGGCTCAGACTCACAAACAGATACACGGATAGCCGGGCTTGTGATGATGGCTCCCACTGCCCGGAACCTGGCCGACCTTATGGTGGAGCAACTCGAATACTTAGCTAACCTCGATGGCAATGTAGATGAATCGGAGTCAGCCCAAATCCAGGAAGCGAAGGCTGGGGTTGAGAAGATCAAGTCAGGCAACATGACGGAAGGAGAGGTGGTTCTCGGGGCTCCCAAAGCTTACTGGGACGACCTGGCTGCTCACGATCAGGTGGAAATCGCCGGAAGCCTGAGTCTGCCAATCCTTATCCTTCAAGGGGAGCGGGATTACCAGGTTACCATGGTGGATCTGGGGATCTGGGAAGAGGCGTTGTCCGGCAGGCCCAATGTAACCATCAAGACATATCCGGATCTAAACCACTTGTTTATCAGCGGGACAGGCAGAAGCACGCCAGAAGAGTATTTCGCCCCTTCAAACGTGTCAGAAGAAGTGGTGGCAGATATTGTCGAGTGGGTGAGCTCATTGAATTTGCACCGTAAGTAGTATATCGTAAAGTTGTGCATATTATCACACTGCGTTTATCGGTCTTAGGAGTACCAACAACCGGGAGCACTGAATAGACAAAATGTGCTAACGTTGCAGAAAGGATGACAGATGTGTCACTGGGAGAGGATTTACGTAACGTTAGGAAGGAAAAGGATTTGCTGGGCACCAGAACGTTGCCCGCCAACGTGTATTACGGAATCCACAGTGTCAGAGCTGCAGAGAATTACAACTTCTGCGGTTACCCGATCCACCCCGAACTCATCACAGCCTTGGCCATGGTAAAGAAGGCATCTGCATTGGCCAACCTCGAGGCCGGCGTGCTTGATGAGAACAAGGCCAAGGCCATAGTTCAGGCAACAGATGAGATTATAGAAGGCAAGTGGCACAATCAGTTTATTGGAGAAGCAATTCAAGGTGGAGCAGGAACAGGCATCAACATGAATGCCAACGAAGTCATAGCCAACCGGGCCCTGGACATCCTCGGACACAAACCAGGCAACTATGCCGAAATCCATCCTCTGGACCATGTGAACAAGGGACAGTCAACCAATGATGTTGTACCTACAGCCATCCGCATTGCTGCCATAAGGCTTATGGGCCGGTATCTGGAAGCTGCTGAACTCCTCGCAGGTACCCTCGAGAAGAAGGCCCTTGAGTGCCGGGATATCATTAAACTCGGACGTACCCACTTGCAGGATGCAGTTCCCATTACCGTGGGACAAGAACTCAATGCTTGGGCTTCTGCCATTCGCCGGGATGTAGAGCGGGGTCATAAGGTCATTGAACTCCTATCAGTGGTCAACCTGGGTGGAACTGCGGTTGGGACAGGCATAAATGCTGATCCGGCATATATGAAAGCCGTAGGTGCCAAGTTGCGTGAAGCCAGCGGCATTGACAGTCTGTCAGTTGCTCCAGACCTTGTAGACGCAACCCAGAACCTTGATGTGTGGGTAGAGGTTTCGGGTTTGATGAAAGCTACGGCAACTACGTTGACCAAGCTTGCCAACGACCTTAGGCTCATGGGATCCGGTCCAATGGTAGGGCTTGCGGAAGTAAAGCTTCCGGCAGTTGCAGCCGGTTCAAGCATCATGCCTGGCAAGGTTAACCCTGTAATACCGGAGCTCATCAACCAGATATGTTTCAAGGTGTATGGCAACGACTTGACAATAGGTTTGGCGGCTTCAGCGGGCCAATTTGAGCTCAACGTGATGCAGCCGGTACTTGCTCATTGTCTCTTCGAAAGTATAGGCATGTTGACCAATGCAATGAAGTCCCTGGCTGAGAAAGTCATCAAAGGAATGGAATTCAACAAACAGCGGTTAGAGAGATACGCGGCAAGTGCCCTGAGCTTAGTAACCGCTTTGGCGCCCATCATTGGACAAGATGTTGCCTCTGACGTAGCTAAGAAGGCCATGGAAGAGGGCAAGGATATCATCAGCGTAGTCATTGAGGAAGGTTTGCTTGACGAGGCAACTGCCCGGCAGGTGCTCGATCCTCGTACTATGGTGGCTAGGGATACTGACGAAAAGGCCCTGGCTTAGTCATTAAGCACCCGGTGGTGGAGTTCATGAAACAGATACATGTGAAAGATATTGCTGAAACCGTTGAACGATTGTGTATACAGGCTTGCACTGCTTTGGGAGATGACTGGTGGCAAGCGATGGAGAATGCGGTCAGCCTTGAGGAATCTCCCTTGGGCAAGGATCTGCTCGGTATTATCCGCGAAAATGCCGGACTTGCAGCGTCTACCGGAGAGCCTATTTGCCAGGACACCGGACTCGCGGTGGTGTTCCTGGAAATAGGGCAGGAAGTAAGTATTACCGGAGGCAGTCTGTACGACGCAATTAATGAAGGAGTGCGTCGTGGATACATTAACGGATATCTGAGAAAATCTGTAGTGTCTGACCCTTTGATCCGTGAGAATACAGGTGACAATACGCCTGCCATAATTCATACTGAGATTGTTCCCGGTTCGGATCTGAGAATCACCGTGGCACCCAAAGGCGCAGGGTCTGAGAATTCATCCGGATTGAAAATGCTCAAGCCTGCCGACGGGGAAGAAGGGGTCATCCGGTTTGTAATGGAGGTAGTTGAGGCTGCCGGCCCTAATGCCTGCCCACCAATAGTCGTAGGGGTAGGTGTAGGCGGCAATCTGGAGAAGTCAGCTCTCCTGGCCAAGAGGTCTCTCTTGAGGCCATTGGGCGAGAGACATCCAAAACCTCACATAGCAAAACTTGAAGAAGAACTATTGAAACGGATCAACAGCACAGGTATAGGGCCCCAGGGACTGGGAGGCCGCATCACTGCCCTGGACGTTCATGTAGAGGTCCACCCGACTCACATCGCTAGTTTGCCGGTAGCAGTGAACATCCAGTGTCATGCATCTCGCCACGCGGAGGCTGTATTGTAAGAAGAGGTGAGCCAGATGAAGCGGATTAGGACGCCACTTGATGATGAAACCATTAGAACGCTTAAGGCCGGTGACCAGGTGGCTTTGAGCGGTGTGCTTCTTACCGGCAGAGATGCTGCCCACAAGAGGCTGGTGGATACTTATAAGGCGGGGCAAGAGTTGCCGGTAGATCTCAGGGGCCAGGTCATCTATTACGTTGGACCTTGTCCGGCCAAGCCCGGCAAGGTGATTGGTTCTGCAGGCCCGACAACCAGCAGCCGTATGGACCCTTATACCCCTCTGCTAGTACGTGAACTGGGCCTCAAGGGCATGATAGGGAAAGGATACAGGAGCAAGCAAGTAGTCGATGTTCTCAAAGCACAATGTGCCATATATTTCTTGGCGGTAGGCGGAGCCGGCGCCTTGTTGGCTCAACGTATCAAACAGGCTGAGGTAATAGCTTATCCAGATCTTGGGGCAGAAGCCATCTATCGTTTGGAAGTGGAAGATTTTCCGTTGATCGTTGGTATAGACAGCCAAGGCCGCAATGCGTACGAGGAAGGGCAAGCCAAGTATCGTTTGGCTGGTGCTTGAATCATTGAGACAGGTAAACACGTCAAAGAAGGAGGTAAGTTCATGGATCTCCGTACCAGGGCACTAGCTCTACATAGTGAGAACAAGGGCAAGGTTGGCATCAAGAGCAAGATCGAACTCAAGAATAAGGACGATTTGGGCTTGGCGTATACCCCTGGCGTAGCTGAGCCATGCAAAGAAATCCACCGGGACAAGGACTTGGTTTGGGAGTACACGTTCAAGGGTAACGTCATAGCTGTTGTGACCGACGGGAGCGCTGTGTTAGGGCTTGGCAATATAGGACCTGAAGCTGCATTGCCTGTCATGGAAGGCAAGTGTGTGCTCTTTAAGACATTTGCCGATGTGGATGCTTTTCCTTTGTGCCTTGCCACTCAAGACGTAGATGAGATAGTGGAGACGATAAAACGGGTTTCCCCGGCCATCGGCGGGGTCAACCTTGAAGATATAGCGGCGCCGAGGTGTTTCGAGATCGAAGAGCGGCTCAAGAAAGAAACCGACATACCCATTTTCCACGATGACCAGCACGGTACAGCGATTGTGGTTGCAGGAGCCATGATCAATGCCCTCAAGGTTGTGGACAAAGAATGGTCTGACTTCCGGGTCGTTGTAAACGGTGCAGGCGCGGCCGGAATGGCCATAACTAATTTGCTCTTGAGCATGGGCGCCGGAGATGTAATCCTTTGTGACAGCAGGGGTGCCATCTACGAAGGCCGCACAGAAGGGATGAACCCTTACAAAAAGGAGATATCCAAGCGAAGCAACAATGATAAAGCCAAGACCTTGGCCCAAGCCTTGAAGGGTGCCGACGCGTTCCTCGGAGTGTCGGTAGGCGGGGCGTTGACCCAGGATATGGTGAGGACCATGGCTGATGATGCTATAGTCCTGGCAATGGCAAACCCTGTACCTGAGATATATCCGGATGAAGCTAAGGCTGCCGGGGCTAAAGTGGTAGGCACCGGGCGTT
>DUVI01000067.1 GCA_012841065.1 Bacillota bacterium | reverse complement strand
TACAACCGTTCGAACATGGTCGAAGATTCAGCAACCACGGAAGGGAATTTTGGGAACGTAACAAATATATGTTACCGTAACAAAGATCATTCGACGAATGCGTTCGTCCGGTGCGTTGTCATCTTGTTAGAAACATGTCTACAACATCGAAAGCTACATCAAGACTGCGGTAGAGTGCGGAGCGAAGCACATTCGATTTGGCCTGGTTATCACCAATCGGGAACCCGTGTAAGGAGTAGAACGGCTACAGGGAATTACACAGCTGAACGAGCCCCCGGTATCGTCGATGGTGCCGGGGGCGGGACTCGAACCCGCACGGGCCAAAAGCCCAGGGGATTTTAAGTCCCCATTGTCTACCTATTCCAACACCCCGGCTAGGGTCTACTCAGAAATCCCGGCGCGATCCGCGTCCTCCACGCTTGGAGTCTTTGTGCTTTCTAAGATCAGCCTGGCGCTCATCGCTCTCTTTCAAGAACCGGGCAAGCTTGTCTTCGAAACTTGCCTGGGAGCGGGCACTGCGGCTAGGCCTTGGCCTGTACGTTGGACTAGCCTGCTTGATGCTTAGTCCGATCTTACCGGAAGGATCCACTGACAGAACCTTCACTTGCACCTTTTCATTTGTCTTCACATAATCGTTGATATCTTTGACGTAAGCGTCAGCGATCTCAGAGATGTGTACCAAACCTGTCTTGCCATCAGGCAGAGTCACGAAAGCACCGAAGTTAGTGATTCCAGTAACGATCCCCTCTACAATCGCTCCTACTTCGAGGGCCATACCTCCGACATTCCTCCCGGTACCTATTGATGAATCCGGCAAACTGATTATAGGTTACGCATATTTTAAGTGTCAAGAATCAAAGCCCAGCACCCAGTGCCAAGTTGCCAAGCTAAATCCCACCAATCTTAACACTGTTGACACTGCTTTGGAAGGTCAATTCTATACAAGACCACTCATACAGTATTACTGTACCTCTTTTCGAGGAAACATGCCAATCCAGTTTCGTCATATGTCATGTCATATATTATTGGGCAACGCATATTTAGGATACTAAACCGGGCATGAAGCCTGTTCTGGAGGTGCTTAGTTTGGATCAGTTCCCAATTGAGCAGGGTACACACAAAGTTGAGATTCTGCAGAGAGAGTCAATTCGCTTGACAGGAGTCATCCACGTGGAGAGTTTCGATGAGAGGCAGGTAGTCGTCGAGACTGAAATGGGAATCCTGGCCCTCATGGGAGAAGAGTTCCACATCACCGCCCTGGACTTGGAAAAGGGACAGATGGTCCTCGAAGGGATGTTGTTCTCATTGGAATACTCATCCCGCGACCGTGGAGGCGCCAGGCATCGGGACGGTGGTTTCTTGCAGAGGATTTTCCGCTAGCCATGCATCCACCTGTAGACGTACAGTTGTGGCGCCTCGCAGTGCTCTTTCTTATGGGGATATTCTGCAATATATTGTTCCACACATATACCGCTGTGAGGGCAGCGATCTCCCCGGCCAAGCTGACGGGACACATCCTGGACGCACTGGTAGCTGTACTGGTGCTGATATCCATTGCCGCAACTGTTTTCGTTGTCAACTACGGGGAGATAAGGCTATATATCGGTCTTGCCATCGCAATGGGCTTTGTCGTGTCCAACGCTTTGGTAGGAGACATCGTTTACAACATTGTCTTCAGATGTGCGAAATCGGTCATAAAGATCATCGCCCGGACTAAGCGCTTCCTCAACTCCGCGATTAACACCTTGAACCAGAAGGTGTGGGTACCGCTCAGCAATATGCTCAAAATCACCCCACCCGGCAACGGAGACGACACATAGACAGACAGTGAGCACCTTCTTATTGAGCTGCTCTGATCACTGCCCGTCGTCACGGTCGCTTCTCTTAGGGAAATCAACATCCACACGAGACCGTCCATTGCCACGCCAGCTTTCCAGGATTCATCCTGACACGGGTTTCCATAGAGCGGAGATCAAATTTACACATAATGCTTATATGCCGGGCAGGAATTTCGATAATAGCGTAGAATATGGTTGTACTAAATTTGTCCACAATCTGTGCATAAGTTGTGGATAACCCAGGGGATAAGCTGTGCGTATCGAGATCCGGGGAGCCGAAAGGCTGAGTTTCAGAGAGAGACAAGTAGTAGTTCTGAAAGAAACAGGCTATTCAGCCCAAGCCATAGCGGAGCGGCTAGGCCTTAGCCAGTCCACCGTTGCAACCCTATACAACAGAGCAAAACAGAAGGGCTACCAAGTAGTCATTGTGATATCAGGCGACCCATTGAACCTTTTTGGTGGAGAAGGCACAGAGGAGGAGCAGCTATGAGAGGTAAGAAACAGCGCAAGGTGAACCTCAACTTCATGTGGGCTTTCATTGGGTTGATTGCCATAGCTTTTGCTGTGAGACAAGTCGAAGTGATACGTGTCCGTAACCGGCTCATGCAGCTGGAATCTGAGATTGAGTATTACATGATGTTAAACACCGCGCTGGAAGAGCAAATCGAAACCCTCAGAAGCGATGAATACATAGAAAAGACTGCAAGAGAAAAACTCGGGCTGGTCATGCCCGGGGAAGTGCAGTACATCCCCATTAAGGATGAAGGTAGCGAGGAACGATAGTATAACCCCCCGGACTATTCAGCTTCAGCCAAGTACTCGTCAGAAAGCCGCCGGTAGAGAGAACCGGCGGTTTTTTTGTCCGCGCTGTCGGCCAAAGCTACTACTTCTACGGTCAGCACCCTGGTGCCGGACCTAATCTCCAATACGTCGCCAACTTCAATACGGGAAGAGGGCTTGGCAGGGCGCCCGTTCTTGGTTACATGGCCACCATTACACAGTTCTTGTGCCAGGGTTCTACGCTTTATCAAACGGCTGACCTTAAGATATTTGTCTAAACGCACTGCTCCAGCCCTCCTCTCCACACACAGCTTTGAGTCAGAAGCATGCTTGCGCTTACTAGCTGTCTCCCTTTACTGCATCCCTTAGTCCCTTGCCAGGCCTGAACACAGGAACTTTTCCAGCGGGAATCTGAATCGGTTCGCCCGTCCTGGGATTGCGCCCTTCCCGTGCAGGCCTTTCTTTGGCAAGGAAAGTACCGAATCCCAAGATGGCCACTGTGTCGCCCTTTGCAAGAGTTTCCTGTACAACATCGACAAAGCTGTTGATTACTTTTTCAGTATCCTTCTTGGTTAATCCTGACTTCTGCGCTACTGCTCCTATGAGTTCAGTCTTGTTCACACTAAATCCCTCCATTATCAAACGATCTATGTATTGGGAATCGTGCCGCCAACACCTTTGGCCAACTCAAGTTGTCACCCGGTCTCTTCTCACCCTTTCCTGTTCTCCCTATCCTTAGCCTTTTCCCACAGTTCATCCAGAGTGTCCATCGCTACTTCTTTTATCGTTAGATGGTATTGTTCCAGATATGCTTCCATAAGCCTAAATCTTCTGGAAAACTTGTCAATCGTACGGGTAAGCGCCACTTCGGCATCAACCCCCAGCCACCTTGCCAGGTTAACACACGCGAAAAGCAGGTCACCGATTTCAGCCTCTATTTGTGCCTGGTCATCCCTGCTCCAAGCTTCCCTAAGTTCTGAGATTTCTTCAGCCAGTTTCTCGAAAACCCCGCGCACGTCAGGCCAATCAAAACCTACCTGAGCGGCAATTGCTTGTTGCTGCTGCGCTCTCATCAACGCCGGCTGCCCCTGGGCAACCCTGTCCATCTCGGAACGGCAAGGGGACTTGCCCCGTTCGTTGCGTTTAATCTCGGCCCAGAGCTCCTCTACCTGTTCCGGTGTATCTGCTTTACGGTCACCGAACACATGGGGGTGCCTTCGCACAAGTTTGTCAGATATCCCGTCAATCACGTCGGCAAGAGTGAAATGCTCCTTTTCTTCGGCAATCTCAGCGTAAAGCCCAACCTGAAGCATCAAGTCACCCAGCTCTTCCCTCAGTTTATCCGCATCTTGCTCAGAAGCTGCTTGAACCACTTCGTATGCTTCTTCCAACACGAAAGGCCTCAGGGATTGGTAAGTCTGCTGCTTATCCCAAGGACAACCGTCAGGCCCCCGCAGCCGCTTGATAATCGACTCAAACCTGTGCCAGGGACAATCGTCTTTTTGCTCCCCTGGCCGCGTACCGTCTGCTCCACACATAAACACTGCTCCTTAACCGTGTATGACTCTATTTCCTGTTGCGGTTCCTGAGCAACCTGCCTACCACCGGCAAACTCTGCAAGTCTTCCGTGGTCACCGCACCTGTAGCTACAATCAAGATGCCGTAGATGACCACACCTGCCGCAATCGCCGCGATGGTTGCCGCTTGCCAACCGATTAACGTTTGCATTCTACCATAGCCAAACCCGACTATTACAGACATAATCGCCGTTGACAGGGATATTTTTACCATAGCCGGGCCATCCAGCACATCCCCTATCTCGCGCTTGATAGCCAGGAAGTTAAGCAATGCCGCCACGCCAAAATGAACCGAGGTAGCGATACTTGCGCCCACCACGCCAATTGCCGCATTGCCCACCAGCACATATGTCAGTATAGCCTTTGTCAGTGCAGCCCACATCAGGTTGACCAGAGGTTCTTTCATCCTGCCAAGCCCATGCAGGATGCCTGCCGTAACCTGCTGAAGCGCAAGGAAAAACACTCCCGGCGCAAGCGGGCGCAGCACTTTGCCGATTCCCCAATCGTTGAAAAGCAAAGCCGGTATGGGCTCGGCAAGCACATATATGCCCATAGCCGCAGGAAGCGCCAAGGCAACTGTGATAGCAAGCGCTTTTCTGATCCTCCTGATGATGCTCTCCCTGTCACGCAGCTTTGCTGCTCCTGATATAGACGGCACAAGCACCATCTGGAGAGCTCCTGTGAAAATGGTCGGGATATTGAGCAGGGGAAAGGCTCCTCCTGTAAGTTGACCAAACAACCGCGTAGCCTCTTCCGGTGACAATCCTGTAGAATGAAGCCGCCCTGGCACAAGCCCGAGGTCGATAATCTCAGTAATGCCAAACACGGCAGATGCCAGCGATATAGGTACTGCAGTGCGTATGATTTCCTTCGCGATGCTCCCCCACGGTTCGCCAGGTTCATCGTTGTTTATATCCCAACCGCCGGCCCGCCGGAAATACGCGATGCCTGTGTACACCACTCCCCCAAAAGCGCCTACCACTGCTCCGAAAGTAGCCCCCGCCGCTGCATACTCAATGCCCTTTGGCAAGAGCATTACTCCCAGAGAATACATTGTCAAAAGCCGGCCGAATTGCTCCAACACCTGGGATATTGCAGGCACTGTCATTTCTTCTATGCCCTGGAACCACCCACGCAACGCCGATAACACTGCCGCCATGAACAGCGCCGGCGAAATAGCTGCTATGGAAACGGCGGCGCGGGTATCCTTGGCCATATTGACCGCAATCCATCCCGACATGGAAAACATCACCACAAAACCCACAAACCCCAGCACAGCCATTAGAACAAGGGATACCCGGAACACCCGTGACGCAGCCTTACGCTTTCCAAGCACCCATCTCTCTGCCACGGCCTTGGAAATAGCTACGTTCAAGCCTGCAGAAGACACTGTAAGCATTATGGCGTAAATGGGGTAGGCGTATTGATAGAGCCCGATGCCTTCACTGCCCAGAATAGAGTACAGGGGAATCCTGTATAGGGCGCCTATAATCTTCACAATCACGCCTGCAAGGGTAAGGGTAAACGCACCTTTGAGAAATCTCGAGTCTTTACCGTTCATCGCGGTAGGCGCCCCTTTCCGTTAGCCATCAGGTGACATTCCCTCAAATTATAAATTAAAGGTGGCACCCAGTGCCACCTCAATGCACCAAACCTGAAGCAAACACATAAAAGCTTAGGACAGTAAGTATGCCATCACTCTTCCATCTGCTTGGCAAGGAACCCGGCCGCAGTCTCAGTCAGTTTGAGTTCCACCTCGCCTACAAGATCATCAGGATCCCTTGTGCATATAATAACAGCCCCGATTGGATCGCCTTCAGCCACAATCGGTGCTATAACTTCAGACGTAAACGTGCAACCTTCCTCATCGTCGGTGATGCACTCTTCGCAATACCTGTCCTCGCCCGCTTTCGTAATCAACACAGGCTTCCTGTCTTCCATGATTCTCTCGATGGCCTGTGAAATCCGCTTGTTGAGAAACTCCCTCTTGGGAGCGCCTGATACAGCTATTATTGTATCCCTGTCTGTAATCATCGCTATTTTCCCGGTTGCCTCTGCCAGTGAATCAGCATATTCACGGGCAAAATCCCCTAGCTCGCCAATGGGAGAGTACTTCTTCAAGATCACTTCTCCGTCTCTGTCCACAAATATCTCCAGAGGATCTCCCTCACGTATTCTCAGGGTGCGCCTTATTTCCTTTGGTATGACCACTCTTCCAAGATCATCGATTCTTCTTACTATGCCTGTTGCTTTCAACTCAATACCACCCCCCTTGAGCAAACTCACACTTGTCTTTTGCTAGTATATAGGTGTTTTCTAATCGTTATTCACCGTGACGACAGTTCTTTAGCCAGCTTGAGGCTGAACGCCAGCACTTCATCAGGTGACTTCCTGGGCAAAACCGCCGTTAAAGCTGACGCCCTGTCATCAAAGACGATTCCGGGAAATGCTTTGCTCAAAGGAGTTAGCCTGTCAAAAGGAAACACGTGGGGGATTTCGATCTTGAATCTCAGCCACTGCTTCTCCAAGACCAGATCCACAGTGGTGAGGGAGACTTGGGTTATTCCCAACGAAGAGCATATTACCCTTAAGCGGGCAACGTTCAAGAGATTCTTAGCCTGCCGCGGCACATCGCCATAACGGTCCTCCAGCTCCAACTCAATATCATAGAGCGTTTCCAGATCGGTGGCGCCTGCCACACGTTTGTACAATGAAAAACGTTCATTTGAATCCGGAACATAGGCCTCTGGGAGGTATGCGTCGCAGGGGATCTCAATTGAGGTCTGAATCCTTTCGGGTTCCTCTTCTTTCTGCCCCCGCAAAACAGCTACCGCTCTTTCCAAGAGTCTTATGTACATGTCGTACCCCACAAGGGTCATGAATCCGTGCTGCTCAGGGCCAAGAAGGTTGCCCGCCCCGCGGATCTCAAGATCTCTTAGGGCCAGTTTGTACCCTGAACCCATGGCGGCAAAGTCACGCAAAGCGGTAAGCCGCTGCTCTGCCTCCTGGGTCAAGTTCCTGTCGTGCCTGAAAGTAAAATATGCATAGGCAATCCTATTAGACCTTCCAACCCTGCCCCTTAACTGGTACAGTTGAGCCAACCCCAGTTTGTCCGCTTCTTCGACTATCATCGTGTTCACGTTTGGAAGATCCAGTCCTGACTCGATAATGGTGGTGGAAATCAGCACATCGAACCTGCCCTGCATGAAGCCTTGCATTGTCGAGGCCAGTTCTTGTTCCTTCATTCTCCCATGGGCAACGGCGATCCGGGCCTCAGGCACCAAGGATTGCACACGATGTACAGCCCTGGAGATTGAATGGACCCTGTTGTGGACATAGAATACCTGGCCTCCCCTCCGGATCTCCCGGCGGATAGATTGAGCAATCAAAGACGGGTTGTACGGCACCACGTAAGTCTCTACAGGAAACCGTCCCTCAGGAGGGGTTTCCATAATGCTTATGTCCCTGATGCCTGCCAGCGCCATGTTGAACGTCCTTGGGATAGGCGTGGCAGTAAGAGTCAAGACGTCACAGGTTTCTGACAATTGCTTCAATCGTTCTTTCTGGGCCACCCCGAATCTATGCTCCTCGTCGACTATAAGCAGCCCGAGGTCGCGGAATCTCACATCCTTGCTCAACAGCCGGTGAGTTCCGATTACAATGTCAACCGACCCTAACGCCACCTGCCTGAGTACCTTGGCTTGCTCAGAAGGCGGCCTGAACCTGCTTAGCACCTCAATAGACACGGGATAGTTTGAAAATCTTCTCGCAAATGTGGAGTAGTGTTGTTCGGCAAGCACAGTGGTAGGCACAAGCACGGCAACTTGTTTCGAATCCATTACCGCCTTGAACGCGGCCCTCATTGCCACCTCGGTCTTGCCGTATCCCACATCCCCGCAAAGTAGCCGGTCCATAGGGTGACTGTTTCCCATGTCCTGCTTGATTTCCCGGGTAGCCAGGGCTTGATCCTCAGTGTCTTCGTATTCGAACTCTTCTTCGAATTGCCTTTGCCAGGGAGTATCAGGGCTAAAGGCGAATCCCTGCCTTGATTTTCTCTTTGCTTCAAGCATCAGGAGATTGCGGGCCATATCCTCAACAGACTTCTTTACCCTGGCCTTTATCCGTTGCCATTCGCCTGAACCCAGCCTTTGGAGGGTAGGCTTAGCCCCTTCCGGGCCCACGTACCTCTCGACCATGTCCACCTGGTCTGTGGGGACATACAAGGCGTCATTACCCGCATAGCGCAGATATAGATAATCCCTGGTGACCCCATTTACCGTCATGTTCCGGATGCCCATGAACTGGGCCACTCCGTGGTTGGCGTGGACCACATAATCCCCAGGTGAAAGCTCACGCCAATGCAGCGGGATCTTCTTCCTGGGCCTGGCGCGCTTCTCCCGGCGCACCTTAGTCCTGCCGTACAATTCAGTCTCGGTGAAAACTGACAATCCCAGCGAAACACAGTTAAACCCGCTTTCCCCGCTACCCAAGGAAAGAGTGGCCACCCCAGGCAGGGGCTCTTCTAAAACGCTCTCTTGTGCCGAAACCCACAGGTCCTCTTTCTCCAACCATCGCTTGAGGAGATCCAGGCGTTCCCGGTTGCCTGCCAGCAATACTACTCTCTGCTTGTCAGATACCAGTTGTTTTATCTCCTGGATCATCTCCTGCCAGCGGCCGGAGAAGCCCACTTGAAGCGTGATGTCGGTTTCAATCATCTCCCTGGGAGAAAACCCCCTGGCAGTGCCGGCAAAGGGCTCGAAAACAAGCGACAGATCTGATAAGCGCGGTTCTATCATGGAGACAGGGAAATATATGGAGCTATCCTGTGGCGTCATTGTTCCGGCCAAGATACGTGCAGACGCAACTTCCGCCCCAATCTGTTCGAACTCTTTAAGCGCATCCATGCACCTGTTGTAGCCATCCACAACCACAAGGGGCATTTCAGGGAAATACTCCAGGATTGTAGTCCCATCCCATGTGCCGGAGTTGTCAGGCGGGAGGTGGTCTGCTGCGGGCGATATAGACACCTCATCAAGCCTGTGGGTGGATACTTGAGTCTCAGGGTCGAAACCTCTAATCGAATCTACCTCGTCATAGAAAAACTCGATCCGGTACGGGTAGTCGGCAATCGGCGGGAACACATCCAGAATTCCGCCCCGCAAAGCGACCTCGCCCTTGGCCTCCACTGAGGAAACCCGCTCATACCCATAGGTAACCAGGTTTCTTACCATCTCATCAGGCAACAGCTTGGCGCCCACACTCAAATTGATACAGCCATCTCTAAAACCCTGCGGCGGCATGAGTTTTCTAAGAAGCGCCGTAACGGGCATAACCACAACATAGGGATCGCGGTTCTCATTTGAAAGCAGTCTATGCAAACACGACACTCTGATCCATAAAGACTCGCGGTTGCCCTGGGCTGCTTCAAAAGGCATCACATCGCTGGCGGGAAACAGCAACACCTTATCATGGCCGATAAGATCGCCCAAATCCCGGCACGAGGTTACTGCTGCTTCAGGTTTTGAATAGACTACCACCATCGGCCGGGAGAGCTGCCGGTGGAGCATCCCCAAGTAGAAGGTACGGGCATATCCTTGGGCACCGGCAATCAAGGCAGGCATCTGCCCTTGGGAAATAGCACTGATGGCCTTTTGGGCACTGCCGCTCTTCGAGAACAAATCCAAGAGCCCTGGATGAGGCATTACTTATTCTCAATCTCCTCAATAATCGATTCACGGTTGTACCGGTTCATTGCCCGATCAGGGCCTGAGGTCAAACACATAATAGCAGCACAAGCGGCAGTTTCTACCACTTCCGAAAGCAAATCGCCCTCGTCAAATTCGCCCAATACATGTTCAGCCGGATCCATGCCCGGTTCCGGCCTTCCTATGCCTACCTTGAGCCGCGGAAAATCGCTTTGCCCGGTCAAATCTATAATGGATTGGACACCTCTGTGCCCACCAGAACTGCCCTTCCGTTTGAACCGGATCCTGCCGAAAGGGATGTCCATGTCATCGTGGATAACCAGGATGTCCTGGATTAGGATTGGGAAATCCTCCAAGATCTCTGCTACCGCAACCCCGCTCCTGTTCATATACACGGCGGGTTTGACCAACAGAACTTGGAAAGGTTCAGCATCTTCAAGGCCGGAGCTCACCTTCCCGGAAGCAATGCTGCTGAACCTTGTTTCGGTATACTTCAGCCCCAGTTCCTGGACAATACGATCAATGACCATATATCCAACATTATGCCTGGTGAAAGCATACCGTTTACCCGGATTACCCAACCCTATCAAACACTTCATACGACCGGCCACCCCAGCCCACAGGCCTGTTAGCTCTCAGGCGCTTGGTCAGCCGCAGCCTCTCCTGCAGCTTCATCTGCAGCTTCTTCAGCGTCTGCCTCCTCTGCAGCCCGCCTCGGTGCCACGACTACTGCCACCACTTCTTCAGGAGAGGTAACAAGCCTTACATCATCAGGTATCGGCAGATCTCCTGCCAACAACGTGTCGCCTGCTTGCATATCTGACACGTCGAATGTGATCTGGGAAGGTATGTCGGTAGGCAGGCTCTCTATTGCAGCTTCCCTAAGCTGCCTCTGTAGAATCAGGCCGGTAGAAGCAAGTTGCTCTTCCCCAATAAGCACAATGGGAACCTCAAGCCTGACCTTGTCTTCCATAGAAATCCTGTGAAGATCTATATGTATGATCTCCCCTGTGAGCGGATTTCGATCGATCGCTTGAACCATTATCCTGTCTTCGAAATTTGCACCTTCAATCTTGAGCCTGTGTATATGGCTCATCCCCTTAGCCAGAAGTTCTCTAAGTTCTGCAGAGCCCAATGTAATCGGTATCGAATCAATACCCTTCCCATACACAATACCAGGAACCAAACCCTGCCGCCTGCAAGCCCTGGCAGCGCTGGTACCTGTGTCTCTGGTTTTCGCTACAATAACTTCTTGATCCAACACTGTCACGTCCCTTCATCCTCTGGCAACAATCCCTTATAGTTTCACCTAAACATTGTCGAAACCGACCGGCCCTCGTGAATCCTGACTATGGCATCACCAAAGAGGGGGGCCACAGAAATTACTTCTACCACAGATTTCATACATTCTGCAATAGGGATCGTATTGGTCACCACAAGCTGGTTGAGTTTGGCGTCAGGTAAATTATCAGGTGCCTTCCCCGAAAACACCGGATGGGTTGTGCATGCCATTACAGAAGCGGCACCTTCCTTCCGCAAAACTCT
The DNA here is from genome assembly GCA_012841065.1 of Bacillota bacterium. Lineage (GTDB taxonomy): Bacteria > Bacillota > Sulfobacillia > Fermentithermobacillales > Fermentithermobacillaceae > DTU015. The sequence continues at coordinate 13,066 of DUVI01000067.1, read as the reverse complement.
GGCTGCCTCAACAATGCTCCCGCCGGTGTCTATCATATCATCCAGCAAAATAACATTCTTGCCTGAAACTTGTCCCACGATATGCATCACTTCAGCCACGTTAGGCTCAGGACGCCTCTTGTCTATAAATGCCACAGGAGCACCCAGCCTTGCTGCCATGTCCCTTGCACGGGCGATCCCCCCCGCGTCAGGAGACACAACTACCACATCTTCAAGGGATTGCTCTTTGAAGTAGTCTGACAAGAGCGGCACTGCGGTGAGATGATCTACAGGGATGTCGAAGAAACCTTGGATTTGGCCGGCATGAAGGTCCATGGTGAGGATCCTGTCTGCTCCGGCCGATTCGAGTAAATTGGCCACGAGTTTCGCAGTGATCGGCTCCCTGCCCCTGGTCTTGCGGTCCTGACGTGCATAGCCGTAAAACGGGATAGCTGCGGTTATCCTGCTGGCTGAAGCCCTTTTTAATGCATCTATGATGATGAGAAGCTCCATGAGGTTGTCATTTACCGGATCGGAAGTGGGCTGTACCACAAAAACATCCGAACCTCTCACGTTTTCGTTGATGATAACCTTGATTTCACCGTTGGAAAACCTGCCAACTTCTATAGAACCAGGTTCTACTCCTATGTAGCTGCATATTTCAGATGCTAAATCCTTATTGGCATTGCCTGAAAATACTTTTAACTTGTCATCACCGTAGGGGGACACTGATAATACCTCCTAATCGAGCTTTTGCTTTCGCTTGGCTACCCATCCTTCTTTGTTTGCTTGCCTCTCCCTTGCTATGCCCAGTGCTCCGTCCGGAACGTCTTGAGTTATGGTGGAACCCGCTGCAACATAACTATCTTTTCCAATCCTGACAGGAGCAATCAAGTTGGCATTACATCCGATAAACGCATTATCCTCTACAATCGTCTTGTGTTTCTTGTGACCATCGTAGTTTACCGTCACAGTTCCTGCGCCTATGTTGACCTGACAACCTATTTGACAGTCACCGAGATATGAATGGTGGTGGACTTTTGTACCACGTCCGATCCTGGAATTCTTAACCTCAGCGAAGTTACCGATAGACACATGATCCTCAATTATTGAATTGGGCCTTAGATGGGAAAACGGCCCTATGGCCACATTTTCCCCGATGGTAGACTCCTCTACAACAGAAAACCGAATACTGGTCTTATCACCTACCTGCGAGTCGATAACCTCTGTGTTCGGGCCGATAACGCACCCACGACCTATGCTGGTTTTGCCCCTGAGAAAAGTGCCTGGTTCTATTACTGTGTCGGGGCCGATGGTTACACCTGGATCTACATAAGTGTTCCGGGGATCCCGTATGGTAACCCCTTCCAGACATAGCTTGCGCAAAACACCTTGCCGCAGCCTTGACTCAGCCAGAGACAACGCGTACCTGTCATTTACGCCCTCTACCAATGATATATCATCACAGACAAACGAACTCACAACATAACCTGCCTGTGCAGCTTTTTCCACAATGTCGGTAAGATAGAATTCCCGTTTGGCGTTATTGTCATCGAACTTGGAAATCAGTTGTGCTAAAATACGCTTGCCGACTATGTAAATGCCCGCGTTTATCTCTTTAATGTGGCGATCTCCGGGCAGAAGGTCCTTTGCTTCAACGATACCCACCATACTGCCCTTTTCATCTCTGCGTATGCGCCCGTATTCACCGGGGTCATCAACCACAGCCGTGACGAGGGACAGATCCGCTTTCCGGGCAAGGTGTGATTGAACGAAGCGGCTAAGCATATCACCGGTGATAAGCGGGGTGTCACCGTAAAGGATCATCACGTCATTGCAGCCGGGTATTTGCTCCAAGGCGCACGCAACAGCATGGCCGGTGCCCCGCCTTTCGTGTTGCCACGCAAACCTTATTTTGCCGGACATGGGACTGCCTTTTGCCCAGCCCTCACTGATACGGTTGGCTACTTCCTCACCTTGATACCCGACCACAACCACAATTGCCTCAGGCTTAACAGAGGATGCAGCATCAAGCACATAGTCTACCATTGGGCGCCCGCAAATCGGAAACAGCACCTTCGGAGTACTGGATTTCATCCGGGTGCCTTCACCGGCTGCCAGTATAACTACTGAAATCTTGTGTTCCAGCACCATGCAAATCTCTCCCACGGTATTATATCGCTTTCCCAGTATACCTCTTGCAAGTTCCAAGTCTTGAGGTTTGTCCACATCCACGCTGATCTCAGGTGCCGATATGACAGCCTTGCATTTTATGCCCAACAAGTTGCTTACGTACTCCTCAATCTCAGGAACCCCGGCGAACCCTAAGAATACCCTGGCTACAAATCCGAATCCGAAAAATGAGGCCATTTTCAACGGAGCTTTGCGGTATTCTATCATTTTCTCAAGCACTGGCCACGCGCTATCCACGATGCTCCTTCTTACGAAAAACAAGTTGCCTCCGGTAAAGGTTTGCCCTTTGACTTTTACATAAGTACGTTCTGCCCCCGGAAACTTGCTGATGCAGTCTTCCTTGGTTGATATGGAGTAGACAAAATCTGCGCCTGAATCCATGGCTGCCTTCAAGAAATCTTCGAGGGCTTCCGTTGTAAGCAGGGGAATGTCTGAAGAAGCGACGAGCACAGACTCTGTTTTTGCGTGCTCCAGGCCTATTCTGACGTTATCTATGAGCTCGGCGCCCGGCTCCACTATACAAACCTTGCCGCCTTCATACCCGGCAAGCCCGTCCTTGGGGCCTACCACGATTATCCTGGAGATGTCGGGGGAACGCTCAAGTATTGAAAGCACATAACTCAGCATGGGTTTGCCTGAGATGTCTATGTTGGCTTCAAGAGGTTCATCACTTACAGAAGCCAGCTTGCATGTGTTTGCCCTGGCTGCCAAGACAACTGAATCGATTTTCACTCTATGTTCACCCCCGTCCTGGCGATCACCACCTGATTTGCAGGCAGGCCGCCGGACAATTCGAGAAACCTCTCCCTCACCTCTGATGCATGTCCTCGGGAACCGCAAATCCCGTAAACAGCTGAACCGCTTCCGGTCAGCGCAGCACCAAGCGCGCCCGAGAGCAGAAGGTCCTCTTTGATTATAGATAACTCAGGATAGGAAGGGTACACTGATTTTTCAAAGTCGTTGAATATGCAGCGGCCCAGCCGTTCAGGGTCGTTGGATGAAAACGCCTCAGCTGCATCCCTGAGCCTGGAATCAACAGCCAGTGCTCCGGCAAAATCAAGCGGTGTTGCAAAGGTAGGTGCTTCAGGATGCATATCGTCCCATTTGGAATAAGCCAGCCGGGTGGAGATTTCAATATCGGGCAAAACCAGGAGCACCCAGAAAGAACCACCTCTAACGGGGTAGACCCTTTCGCCCTTGCTTGTACACAGAGCCCCTTCCCACACAGGGGGCTTCGCGTTAGCTCCGATGAAGAAGGGGATATCCGATCCAATCCCGGCAGCTGTTTGCACCAGTGCAGTTAAGTCAGGCTTGTTCAGGTGTTTCCAAAGATCCCTTATGGCAAGCAAGACGGCTGCAGCATCTGAACTACCTCCCCCCAGTCCCTTGCCCGGAGGGATGGCCTTATCGATTGATATGGCAAGTCCCGGAGTTCCGAACTCCCCGGAAACAAGGGATGCCGCAGCCTTATACGCTAGATTGTGTGCTTGAGGAAGCCCTGGCAACCCGGGACAATAGACTTCAAGGCCCTGAGTTGTAACCTCAACAGAAACAAGGTCAGCCAGACTTACCGGCACCATCAAAGTACCGATTTCGTGATAGCCGTCCGTTCTTTTCCCCAAGATGCTCAGAGCCAGGTTTATCTTTGCGTATGCACGGTACTTAACCGCTTTAACATCGCCCTTCCCGCTTAACACACGGTCAGTTTCGGCATCTGATCTGAAAAACCCTTTTCTAGAATCTTACTCCGAGGACCTCGCACACATTCTGGATTTTTCCAAACACAGACACATTTTGAGACCCTGCCGACAGAAGCCCGCATACGCGGTTGTACTCGTCCACCACCACCGAACCGCTGTCTCCGGGCTGGGCCATGCTGGTTGTCAGCACCTGGTCGATAAACACTGCAGACCCTATCTCTCCCATGCTTACCTTGATGGTTGCATGAACCACTTTGACTTCGCCTTCATTGGTTCCGCTGGTCCGGCCGCTCTTCTTCACTTTCTGCCCTACCGTTACTTCTGAAGTGCCTCTCGGAACCCCAAGATCCACTATGTCATCGGTAATAAGGCTTCTCGACAAAGGCCTGGCCACTGCTGCATCTACCAGGTTAGTTGCAGTGCTGAAACGTTCGATCCTTACCTCATAGTTTCTGCGGATCCGCCTGACAACTCTGTTCAGGAACCTTTGAGCCGCGGAAGCAATCTTGCAGTCCGGCTCAGAAACCTCGAGTTCAATGGGAATAAACTTGTAAAGCCTGGCTATGACGTCATCATCCGTGCCACCGTCGTATCGCCCAGGCTGCAAAATCGCGTCTCCTACCTTGGCACGCCCGTCCCTTCCGTTTGAGGAATTAGCCAGTACATGATTGTTTGAGAGTATCAGAGGTTCACCTGTCTTGACATCATATACCACTGCCCCGAAGGTCCCCGCAGTAACCTTGAAATGCCCTATGCTCAACCCTGGCCTGGCAGGCCTTTGACGGCCGGTCCGGCCAAGGGCAACGATTTCACCTACTTCAACCACGTCAATCAGGCATTGGTTCATGCTCCGGGGAATAACTTGATCGGAGTTGAGTTCTTCGACAGGCACCTTCTTTCCTACGAGTACTACCAAGGAGTCTTTCCCGGTATTTTTCCCGCGGACGTGCTTGTGGCCGTATCCAACGCCTACTACATTCGGAAAATCCATGAGCTTTTGACCGCAACTTCTGAGTGCTTTGACTACAGAATTCATCAAACCTCCCTCCCTTCACATAAGCACCCTGCATCACACCTTATGTAAAATAACAAGGGAAGGTTCTGGTTGCAGGCACGTCCTTGTATAGAAAACGATGTCGTTTCATTTAATGAGGCCGGGGGAGGAATACTCCCTGCAAACCAGAAGTGTATATTCATGTTCTCCGGCAGACCACGGAGGTGACATGATGGTAACAGACAAAGCAAGTTCCCCTATTAGCCGTTTCAAGGACATGATGTCCGGGGTAATTGTAGGAAACGAGTCTGCAATTCAGCTTGCGCTGGTCGCGTTTTTGACTGAAGGCCACGTCCTGATCGAAGATGTTCCAGGCGTAGGTAAGACCCTGCTGGCCAGGACCTTTGCCCGTTGTCTGGGGCTCGAATTCCGCCGGATCCAATTCACGCCGGACCTGCTCCCGTCGGACATAACGGGAGTCAATGTGTTTAACCCCAAGACACTTGAGTTCGAGTTCAAACCGGGCCCTGTATTTTGCGATATCCTGCTTGCTGACGAGATCAACCGGGCTACGCCCCGCACCCAATCGAGCTTGCTTGAATGCATGGAGGAAAGGCAGGTAACCATAGACGGTGTAACTCACAAGTTGTCGCCGCTCTTTACAGTGCTTGCCACTCAAAACCCGATCGAACTGCAGGGAACGTTCCCGCTTCCCGAAGCGCAGATGGACAGGTTTCTGATGCGCATACACCTGGGATATCCGGACGAAGACCAAGAGGCGGAAATCCTTCAAAGGTTTGAACAAGGTTCAGACATTAGCCTTGGCCCTCCCATCACTCGGGAAGAGATAGCTGAACTGAAACAAGGAGTCACGCAAGTTTACCTGTCTGACGATTTAAAGACTTACATCACTAACATCTGCCGGCGGACCAGAACACTTGACACCGTAGAACTGGGGGCAAGCCCAAGGGCCACCTTGTCCCTGGCGCGTGCGTGCAAAGCGTATGCTTTCGTAGAAGGCAGGAGCTTCGTATTGCCTGACGATGTTAAGGCTCTTGCCGTACCTGTCCTGGCTCACAGGCTGGTAGTATCCCAGGACTCTTTCATACGCGGAATTAGCGCCCATGACATTGTGATGCAAGTTCTGGATGACGTACCGGTGCCAATCGGAGAAAACACACATCGATGAGCAGTAAGACAGTCATTGCATACGGAATATCCATAGCGGTTTTGGGACTTATAGCCGGCGCTCCCTTCATAGTGATGTCAGGAGCTTATCTCGCATTAGGGGCAGTACTGGCGCACGGGTACGCCAAGAGCGCCACCAAGCACTTGGCGTACAACCGCGAGATCGAGCCGTGTGAGTGCTTTGTGGGTAACACTGTAACCCTGAAGATCCGCATAGAAAACCGCAAGCCTCTTCCGGTGTTTTGGCTCAAATGCGATGACAAAGTGCCCGGCGATGGGTGCTTTAATAGCTTGCAGTTGACACCTCATGTTCCCGGAAGGGCAGTATTCTCCAACACAGTGCACCTCAAATGGTTTGAGCGGGTTGAACGCACCTTTGAGGTGTCGTGTGAAAAGCGGGGAGTCTTCCGGTTGGGGCCGGTGAGATTAACGGCAGGGGACCCCCTGGGGCTTGGATCACACAGCACAGTGCTACAAGGAACCCACACATTGACCGTGTATCCTAAGATAGTGCAACTTCAAGGATTGCCTTGGCTGAGCAGGGCCCCTTTTGGCGTAGTGACGGCAAGCGGATGGCTTCACCGAGACCCCTTGGCTGTCGTGGGTACCCGCGAGTACGACGGCAGCACTCCGGCTAATCAGATAGCATGGAAGGCCACGGCCAAAACAGGCGAACTCCGCATAAAGGAGTTGGAACCGACTGTACAGTCGAAGATAGTCGTAGCGCTCAACCTGTCAACTTCTGACCACTTCTGGCAGGGGATTGACTCACAAGCCTTAGAAGATGCCATTACAGTGGCTGCATCTTTATGCTCTGCCATGCTTGACCAAGGGTTCGCCTTTGGCCTTGCTGCAAATTCATTCGGCGTAGATAAGGGCTCCCTCTTCATCGGGCCGGGTTTGTCTGACCGTCACTTTAAACGGATTCTTGATTCACTGGCACATATAGGCTTGCCCTGGATGTCCTTCTCAACCGCCTTAAGGCATCTCAGATACCGGATAAGCAGGGATACAAAGGTGCTCGCCGTTATGCCCCACCTGTCTGAAGCTGACTCTGAACACCTGTCAGCCTTGGCCGATGCGGGATACCCGGTGTCTGTGATACTCATACGAACTTCCTCTGCCTCAGGCGAAGCATTCCGCCGGATTACCGGGAACATTCCCGTTTACCTGTGCCGGGAGAGTGCCGGACTAGAAGGTGCGGAGGTGATTGGGTTTGAGCGGATTGTCTGACCTTGGCCTGGGAGCGGCTCTAACGGCGGTTTTCTGGGGATACATTTGCGCAGCCTTCCTGGATGCCTTCGAGATGTACACCGGAACCCCATGGGCGTTCATAATAAGCGGCCTGGGTTTCGTGTGGGGATATGCGTTAGAACATCTGACGAAGCGGACTGATTCCCACCAAAAGAACAAGCTCGTCCTCCTGGGGTGGCTCCTCCCCATTGCCATATCCGGAGCAGCTCAGACATTCCTGTGGCTAAAGCCGGCAGACCTTCCTTGGGATATCACACTATCACCTCAAGCGCCTCTGTATCTCCTGCTGTGGTCACTGTGTTCGGTTCATGGGATTAACCGGGGCCGTTCAACCGATCTCGCCACTTCTCAACGCAACAGCTTGCTGGGGACTTTGGCGCTGGCGTTCCTCGCCTCGTTGAAGTTGTCCGACAATGTTAGCCTGGCAACAGGCACGCTCGTTTTTGCCCTGATATCCACACTGGATATCGCTTCGGTGCGGCAACACGAAGTGCTCCAAGCGGTACAATCACGACAACGCCGTTATTGGACGGTCGGAGGCGCGGGGTTCTTGGCGCTGGTACTGTTTGTGGCCGCTTTTGCATCAATGGGCGTGCCAGGTGCTGTAGCATGGATAGTCCACATTGCATCCAAGTTGTGGAGCCTGGTGTCAGCTGTGATCATCTACATGGCTATACCCATTGCCTGGATTGCAGAATGGGCTGTTATGCACCTGCAGAGAAAGCTGGATCTGGAATCGCCTGAAACCCAAGCACTCCCGCCTTTCCGAAGACAAATGCTTGAGCAACTACAAGAAGAGGGCAGTCTGGCACAATTGCCCACATGGGCCCATGCGGTCCTGATTGGGGCAACTATCATAGCAGCGCTTTGGTTGATATGGCGTTGCGTGCTCAAGCGTGGCACCTTGAAACACCAAGATTCCCACCTGCAAGAGACCAGAACAAGTCTGCTGGAAAGAGAGGCGTTCAGGAACTGGGCGAAGAGTTCCGTGGACGAAATCCTTGCCCGGATGAAGGCCAACGTGACAAAAGCTTTGGATGCCATATTGCCCGGCAAGCCAAAAACCGTCCAGGAACTGTATTTCCAGTCGTTAGAAGTGGTTGGTAAACGGGTATTCCCCCGTAGGCGGAACGAAACTCCCTTAGAATATCTTGAAAACATCTTGGAGCACGTTCCTTCTGAGGAAGGGCGTGATGCGTTGAGTTACATCACTGAGCTGTTTTGCAGATGCCACTACTCAAACAAGCAGCCACAGCAATCTGAATGGAACAAGGCGGTAGATGCCTATTCGGTGCTCATCCAACCAGAAACACTTCGCCTGCAACCACCGGATACCGACTAGGCTGTTACCGGACGACCTATTGCGGCGATTAGCTGTCTGCGCAAACCTCCTGCACTTCGTCGAGGAACTGTATTTCCACAGAATCAGTCAACACGTCGATATAGCTCCATGTCGCGGCCCGACCCGATTCATCATCCAGCCTTATAACAAATATGCTGGGGTAGGTGTTTTCCAAAATTCCTTCCTTAACGGAAATACGCTTGCGTCCTTCGTTAGCTCTGACCTTAATCCTTTTTCCCAGATGGGAATCGAGTTTCATCCGTATGGAGTCAATGGACACTTTAGGCTTCAACGGCTGTCCCTCCTTTACCCTACTTAGAGTGTTTGTCTGCCACCTGGGCCCCGTATGCATCGGGCTTAATCTTTGCAGCAAACCCACTGCCCGTTATTTGAGCAACCAGTTCCTTGATCATGGACTTGGTCTGACCATTCCTTCCCACATCAAGGTGAATTTCCACATTAAGATCATTATGCCCATTGCATGACAATTGAGCTGCCAATTTGCTGGCAATATCCAAACTCAGGTGGGCTTCATAGAAGATTCGCTGTTTCATGCTGGGCATTTTTTTCACGTAGGTGCGCGTGTAGTAATACCTGCCACCTTTGCCGATGTGGTGAATCACTATCGCGGTCACGAAACATATCTGTTCCCTGGACTGGGAATCGCTGCCCACTATCAGTTTGTACTGTGAATCAGGATTTTCGGCCATGAAGTCGAGGATATCTTGAAACATTGCATCAAGACTCATTGATCCCTTGGAGGGACTAATAAAGTGCAATGCCTTACCTCCTTGCCGATCTCCTATTAACTAATTTTATCACTTTTCTATCACTTGTGCAATTGTGTACGCAATTCCGAAATTGCCAACGTGATGCGGACATGCAGGTAAAGGCTATAGAGGTTGCCTTCCGGAAGCATGATCAATACAACGGGGAAGTCTAAGCTTGTAAATCCAGGGATAGACGGGGAGCCGCAGCTCTTGCCAGGGTAACGTACTCATCAAGCGTCATATCCTCAGGCCTCTTGCTCAAATCCAGGCCATACTGCTCTCCCAGCCCGAGCAGTTCATCCTTGCTGCCAAAGAGCGGCGAGAGGGAATTCAATAAAGTCTTCCGCCTCTGTGAAAAAGCTCTCCGGGATATCTCATCAAGAACCTTTTCTTCCTGGATACTCAGGGGAAACTCGTCATATACGTCCATAGTAACCAGACACGAGTCTACTTTGGGCGGTGGTAGGAACGCCCCCTTTGGTATCTTTCGTTCCACTGCGACTCTCGCCCTGTATTGACACCACAAGGAAAGCCGTCCAAACTGACGGGAACCCGGCGGTTCCGCCATGCGCCTGCCCAGCTCATCTTGGACCACAAACGCAAGCCGGTTCCACGCGGGACGGCCCACAAAAGCTGAGTAGACAATCCCGGAAGTAACGTAGTAGGGCACGTTGCCGCATAATACCAGGGGAGCTGTGGGATATGTTCCCCTGAGAGTTTGCCCTGAAAGGTCAAACTTGAGCGCATCGCCCCAAATCCAGGTGAGGTTTGCGAAATCACAGGTAATCTCCGAAACGGCAGGGCCAAGTTCCATGTCGATTTCCAAGGCATATACCCACCTTGCCCTGCCGCACAGCTTGCGGGTGAGGGTTCCAAGCCCTGCGCCTATTTCAAGGGCCACCCAGCCATCACTGGGTACCATGGCTTCAGCGATGCTTGACAAAAGTCTGGGGTCAGTCATGAAATGCTGCCCTAAGCGCTTTTTCAGCCTGACTCCGTGCTCTCTTATAATCTGGCTGTAGGTTGTGCTCTTCATTATCTCAGGATGTACACTTTGTTCTTCTTTACACCCCATGCCAGAGCTTCCTCATGGGTATCAAAGCACACGTCTATCTTGTTACCCTTGATCGCTGAACCAACATCCGCCGCCACCGCTTCCCCATAGCCATCAACGTACACCCGCGTTCCAAGGGGAATCACCCTGGGATCTACCGCGATTACACCTTTGGTCGCAGGCAGTCCTGTCGAAGTCATGCCCACAGCCGTTGGCCCGCAACATTTGGCACAAGGACAATAGGCCGTTGTGGTAACTTCCAGCGCCCTTTCGAAGCGGATATTCTGACCTCCGCGGGATACTTGTTGCAGTGAACCCACAAGCAAGATCAGGGGAGATGGCTCTCTTACCGTTTTTCTGACCTTCTCTTCCCGGGCTACTTCTACGCCGTCTTCATACTTCACCTGGTATATCACTTCAACAAGCCCGGTAACCCCGCTATTGTACACTCTGGTAAGTCCCGCTTCCAGGGAACTGTCTTCCCGCTTCTGAGTGTCGTACGCGATTTCGTGCTCTTCCGTCACTTCTCCGTATGTAACTTTCGCCACCCTAATAGTGGAGCTTTCGGACAGTACTTCATCCAAACCCGGGCATACGACGTCATCCGGCTCAAGCTCAATACCTGCTGCAGACAATATCAGTGATACGCGGTCCTCTGCCGTGAAAACCGAAAAACCTCTGCCCCTGAACCGGAGGAATACAGGCCTCGCCCTCTCAACACTAATCTCCATGCCGTCTTCAACAGGTGTATCAAGCGAAGGCTCTACTATATCCCCGGGGCCCAAAGATATATTGACGGCCGCTAACACATCAGCTACCGTAGCTGCCTGTGTAGAAAGGGAGATTTCCCTGTCCCATGCAGATACCTTGACATCATGCGCGCCGCCTGAACCGGCCAAGACTCCTAAGCAAACCGCACCCAGAGTCATCACCGGAATGATTGCCAATCCCACCAAATGCCGCTTGCCTTCTACCAAACCGGATATTCGCAAGCAGACACCCCCTAATAACGGATGTTCCACAAAGATATTCCTCACGAAATAGACATTTCCTCTTGTCCGCCTACTCCAAATTCTGTAAGGTTTCCATACCCTGTCTATTATTATGTGAATGTACTGTCAAAATATCCTTGTGCTTTCCTGTTCTTTCCTTTGGTGGTCATCCACAGTGATAGACTTTACCATCATTCCTTCCCGATTGCAAACACCCGCAAGGCATTGTCAAAAGTGATGTCGCTTATTTCAGAAGGGGTCTGCCCTAAGATCTCTGCCATAGTCTCGACCACTTCAACGATGTAAGCAGGTTCATTCCGCTTGCCCCGCTTGCTCTGGGGAGGTAACCACGGGCAATCAGTCTCCACCAATAACCTGTCCTGGGGCAGGAACTTAAGCATATCCCTGAGATAACCGTTTCTTGGGTAGGTGAGGGGGCCACCCAGGCCAATGTAGCCTCCTACATCAAGGCACCTGCGAGCATAGTCAATTTCCTCCGAAAAACAATGAAACACAAGGGGGATGTCATGGCCGTGCTTCTCCACAATTGAGATAACGTCATCGGAAGATTCCCGCTGATGTATTATGACGGGGAGCCCGTGACGCCTCGCCAAATCCAAGCCCATGACAAACGTGTCTACCTGGTCGTGCTTGGGGGACAAATCACGGAAATAATCAAGGCCGATTTCACCTATAGCCTTGACCCTGGGCGAACCGGTTACCAAGCTTTCGATGTAGTTCCACCTGTCTTCAAGGCGCTCGTCTTGTTTGGCATAATGGGGGTGAATCCCAACGGCGCAGAACCCGCCGGTTTCCTCAGCAAGCGAAACGCTCTTCCGGGACGACTCTTCATCAGAACCCACTTCGAGGAAAACAATCCCCAGACTCCTGGCGCGTTTCAGTACACTGCACCTGTCTTTATCGAAAACCCGGGTCGATACGTGGGCATGAGTGTCAAAAATCCTCCCCGCCCTTGAACCCGTTTCACGATATCTTGCTACCATTTTTCACCCTTCGATCCGGCGTCAGCACTCCAAGCACTTCACTGTCTTTGGTGGCAAGCAGCATGCCTTGGGATTCTACTCCTCTTATTACAGCAGGTTGCAGGTTGCACACTACGATAATTTGCTTGCCCAGCAACTCGTCGGGTTCATAATAGGCAGCAATGCCTGCGACGAGCTGCCTGGTTTCAGTTCCAAGGTCAACTGTGAGTTTGAAAAGCCTGTCGGTGCCCTCTACCCTTTCGCACGAGGTAACTTCCCCGACTCTAAGATCGAGCCGCTTGAACTCATCAATTGTGACGGACTCAGCCATGTGAACCGCCTTCCTTCTCGGAATCATGGATACTTGTGACTTATATGACGGTTATACCTTGATCTTACCGCTGAATCAAGCCCGGTACCGCTCAAGCCTATTATTGTATGTGCAATTCATAGGAATATTGGATTATAATAGGCCGTAATAGGTCTACCCAACTTCAGAAGCTTCTTAACACTGGCTGCTTTGACACTTTAAGTCTGAAGATGTAAGTTTTACGTTTTGACCCATTTTTTTTACTAAATACCTTGACGCTTTCTGGCATCTTTGGTATCTATTATTT
>DUVI01000085.1 GCA_012841065.1 Bacillota bacterium | reverse complement strand
CTTGAGGCGCCCATTGTCCGGACTGATGTTTACGTGTTTTGGAGGCTCTTTTTTGCTGTTTCGCCTTGGGCAAATCCTGTGTTGTTATCTTTGGAGCTGCGGCATCTTGCGTATTATGGGTATGCGCAAGTCCTTGCCAAGCCGGTATCAATGCCAGAGGCAAGAAGCTTCCTAACACCCATGCAGGCAACCAGAATATGTCATAGTTCCGGTATGAGATGATAATAAGCAGAAGAAACACGTATCGTGCCAGGAAAAATGCAGCCAGCATACTGAGAACTTGCCCCGTTTCTCGGATCATGTTGTTTAGGTTTCCGTTATGTGTCTTCCTTACGATGACTCTCATGGTGATCCATCCGACGAATACCATAGTCATGAGAAGCAAATTCAGTTTTTCCGAAGTGGTGGCTAAAATGAACTCATATCCAGGTGTGCGAATGAAGACACCATTTGCCGAAGGCGCAGCCTGTACCGCAAATACTCGTAGAAGCAGGCAAACGACAGGCTCCAAGAATGCTATGTGGTGATAACGGGACTCAAAGGCTACGAAAAACGGAAGCGTAAGCGCTTGCAGAGTCAAAACAATGCCTGCAATGACCAAGCCTATCGCAATTCTACGCAGACGATTTGTGAGCAGAGTCAAGACGAGGCCGAATGAAATAAAGCTATGCCACTTCTTCGTCAAACTGTTCCATTTGAATAGGAAGAAGCTGGTTTCTTAAGATGTTTTGATATAATCCGCCTATGCCTCGTTCCCCCCATAGTTCAGAAGAGAAGGACGGCGAGTGTGACCGATCTACTACAGCGGTCGCGCCTTGAAACCTTACCTTCTGAGGGGCAGAGAACGAAACAGGTATTTCAAGCAGGATGAATCCGGCTATCGTTGCTGCTATGAGGCTATATAAAATAGTCATTCCCAGCGCGGTCCCGCGAGTTACCAGCTTGCTTGTGGCGCGCCAAGCCAGAATGACAGAGGTCATTACACAGGCCACAAAGGCGAGATGAGGCAGTCGGCCCGGAGGTAATACTCTTCTATGCGAAAGCCAGGCAAATACGTTGTCAAGGAAACCGCAGGACAGAGCTAATGCTCCGTTTTGAAAAGGAGACGTATCACCGAAGACCAGAACTTTTCCGCGTCCGAAGGAGCCTTCAGCGACAAGGACTAAATCTCCTAAACGCTCACCGGGATTGTATTTGAGATCTCCTAAGTATCCTGAATTGCAGTTCATGAGGTCGGCTGCATCACTAAATCCATGGGTTGCGACAACTACAGGCTTACCCGGTAACTCCACTCTAAGCGATGCGCCGGTTCCTATTTGAGTTTGGGCTTCATCGGTAATGTTTGCGGTTATGGGATGGCGGTTGAATCTCAGATTGCCTCTACCCCACCCCTCATCCATGATGCTCCTGGCAGAGTCAAAGTTTACGCCTATGCCTGCAGGTTCCATAACACAGCCAAACGGGTGGGATTCGTCAGGATAGAATGTATGATCCGCGAGAACGAGCAGCGAGCCTCCGACATAGACGAAATCTTCCAGGACTTTCTGTTGGTCTTGGCTTATGTCATCTCTGACGTTAATTCCGACAACAATCTGGACATCGGATAGGTCCTGAGGCGTGATCTCACCCCCATATAATAGCCGACCGTG
>DUVI01000066.1 GCA_012841065.1 Bacillota bacterium | reverse complement strand
TTTCAAGGTACTCAAGAGCTTTCCGTTATCCCTGGCGTGAAGCCCTATGCTCGGCTCATCGAGCACATAAAGTACGCCGACCAGCCCTGATCCAATCTGGGTTGCAAGGCGTATCCTCTGGGCTTCGCCGCCCGACAGGCTGCCTGCCCGCCTGTCTAAGGTGAGGTATCCCAGGCCCACATTTTGGAGAAATTCAAACCTTGCCCTAAGCTCCTTGATCACCTGGCCGGCAATCAGCCTTTCTCGCTGGGTAAGCTCCAACCCACGGATAAACCCGAGCGCCTGTTCACACGACATGCTTGTAAGTTCAGCTATATTGAGCCCGCCTACGGTAACCGCCAGGGCTTCAGGTTTCAGCCGCTGCCCCTTGCACACATTGCAGGGCACAGTAGCCATGAACCCCTCGATCCACTGGCGCACGTAGTTGCTGGACGTCTGCTTATACCGTCTCTCAAGGTTGGCAACAACCCCGCTGTAGGTGACGGCGCGGTCGTAAACCCGGCCGTACTTGTTTTCGTAACGGAACGGGATCTTGTGATCCGGAGCCCCGTATAGTATGATCTGCACGTGTTCACGCGAAAGTTCCTCAATGGGTGTATCTGTTGAAAACCCAAAATACTCAGCTACGGCTTCCAAGAGCTGCGCGTAATAACCGTCAGGAGTGCCGTTCCACGGCGCCACGGCACCGTCAGCAACCGACTTTCGCTTGTCCGGGATGATCATGTCAGGGTCCAGTTCCATATTGACACCCAAACCGTTGCAGGCAGGACACGCTCCGAAGGGACTGTTAAACGAAAACAACCTGGGTTCCAGTTCCGGGATGGATATACCGCAGTCGGGGCATGCCAGGGTTTGGCTGAAGATGAGATCCTGTGGTTTGTCGCCAAGCACTTCGATAACCACCAAGTTACCAGAAAACGAAAGCGTAGTCTCAATGGAATCGATCAGGCGCGGCCTGATGCCGTCCCTGAGTATGAGCCTGTCGACCACCGCTTCTATCGTGTGTTTCTGATGCTTGGACAACCGTGTCCCCACGAACTCTGAAACCTCTGCAGTGACACCGTCCACCCTGACCCTTATGAAACCCGCCTTTTGAATATCATCAAACACCTTGCTGTATTCGCCTTTTCGCCCTACTACCAAAGGAGCTAACACAGAAAACCTGGTGCCTTCAGGCAGCGACAACACCTGATCGGCAATTTGGTCCACTGTTTGCTGGGAAACAGGTTTGCCGCATTCAGGACAATGGGGATGCCCAATCCTTGCATACAAAAGCCTCAGGTAATCATATATTTCCGTCACAGTGGCCACCGTGGAGCGGGGGTTGCGGCTACCTGCCTTCTGGTCTATTGAAATGGCCGGCGACAACCCCTCTATGCGGTCAACGTCAGGTTTGTTCATGAGCCCTAGGAACTGCCGGGCATAGGCAGACAGAGATTCCACGTACCGCCTTTGCCCTTCGGCATATATTGTGTCGAAAGCCAGGGAACTCTTCCCCGAACCCGACAACCCGGTTATCACGGTCAAGGTGTTCCGTGGAATTTCCAGGCTGATGTTTTTCAGGTTATGCTGTCTTGCGCCTTCAATTATCAGCTTATCGTTTGGCATCTTTGCGTCTCCTTAGCTTAGACGGCTTGTCTATCTGTTTTTCCAGTTCAAATATCATGTCCCTGAGTATTGCCGCCCTTTCAAATTCAAGGTTGGATGAAGCTTCCCTCATTTCAGCCATGAGCTTGTCGATGAGTTCCGGCACTGCCTTCTTGGGAATTTCATCGAAGTCCTTATCCTTTAGCAACGTTTCCGGTTCTTCCAGAGGCTTCCCGTGTTGGATTACATCGTGAATCTGCTTCCGGACCGTCCTTGGCACGATTCCATGGGTTTTGTTGTAGAAGGTTTGTTTAGCCCTACGCCTCTCGGTTTCTTTGATGGCCCGTTCCATAGAACCGGTAATGGTATCGGCATACATTATGACCTTGCCGTTGACGTTTCTGGCAGCCCGCCCGATAGTCTGTATCAGGGATGTCTCTGATCTTAGAAAACCTTCTTTGTCGGCATCAAGTATGCAAACCAAAGACACTTCAGGGAGATCGAGGCCTTCGCGGAGCAGATTTATGCCTACGAGCACATCAAACACTCCCAGCCGCAAGTCCCTGATAATCTCCATTCTTTCCAGCGTTTCAACATCAGAGTGCATATACCTTACTTTGATCCCGATTTCCCGTAAGTACTCTGTCAGGTCTTCAGCCATCCGTTTGGTCAAAGTGGTAATCAAGACCCGTTCGTTTCGCGCTACAACCTTTCGTATTTCGCCGGTCAAATCATCTATCTGATTCTTGACAGGCCTCACTTCAACTTCGGGGTCAACCAGCCCTGTGGGCCTGACCACTTGCTCAGCCACTTGAGATGCCCGTTCAAGTTCAAAATCACCGGGCGTAGCAGACACGTAAATCACCTGGCCCACCTTGTCCATGAACTCGTCGAAAGTAAGTGGCCTGTTATCGAAAGCTGACGGTAACCTGAACCCATAGTTCACCAGTGATTCTTTCCTTGAACGATCCCCTGCATACATTGCCCGGATCTGGGGAATGGTCACATGGGATTCGTCTATTACAACCAGGAAATCTTCAGGGAAGAAATCTAGGAGCGTATACGGAGGTTGGCCCGGAGCCCGCCCGGTAAGGTGGCGGGAATAGTTTTCAATGCCTGGGCAGTACCCCATTTCTTCGAGCATTTCAAGGTCGAACCTTGTGCGTTGTTCCAGACGGTATGCTTCAAAGATCTTGCCCTGATCCCTGAGCTCTTTCAGCCTCACCTGCAGCTCCTCTTCAATAGACCTGATAGCGGCTAGCATTTTCTCGTCTTTAACCACATGGTGCTTAGCCGGATATATCATAATGTGGTTCATTTCCGAAAGCGCCCGGCCGGTTATTACATTAAACTCAAGGATTCTTTCAATTTCATCGCCAAACAGTTCAACCCGTACGGCCTTGTCAGAATATCCTGCCGGGAAAATCTCGATAGTATCTCCTCTTACCCTGAAAGTACCCCGCTGAAAATCAAAGTCGTTGCGGGCATATTGGATATCCACAAGCCGCCTGAGGATGGCGTCGCGATCCCTGACCATGCCTGTGCGTAAAGATAACCCCAGGTCCCTGTAGTCTTCAGGCGAGCCCAAGCCGTATATACACGAAACGCTGGCTACAACCAGTACAGCCCGCCGTTCGAACAGGGCACACGTTGCAGAGTGCCTGAGTTTGTCGATCTCCTCGTTGATCATCGCGTCTTTTTCTATATAGGTATCAGTTTGGGGCACATATGCCTCAGGCTGGTAATAGTCGTAGTAGCTCACAAAATACTCCACCGCGTTGTTGGGGAAGAAGTGCCTAAACTCACTGGCAAGCTGGGCTGCCAGGATCTTGTTGTGTGAAATCACCAAAGTGGGCCTGTTTAACCTGGCCACGACATTAGCAATGGTAAATGTCTTCCCGGAACCGGTTACCCCAAGCAAGATCTGGTGCTTGTAGCCTTTCTCAACCCCTTCAACAAGGGTATCGATAGCTTCAGGTTGGTCCCCTTTGGGAGTAAATTCGGACATCAGTTCAAATGTACGCATTGCCATTCCTCCGTTCACTCATTATAACTTCACGGGGCAATGCGATCAAATGTTCTATATAAGATTGTGGGAATGGGAGTGAAAAGTCGTGACAGCCTGCTATTTTTCAGATTCCCCGCCCTTTAGCAGGTTCCTGAAGAACCTAAGCAAAACCCCTTCAGCGTTAGACCCGGCCATAGGGTTGTCGTCAGGTTGAGGCACAGAGATAAGGCCCAGCTCTTCGTTGGATTCCCGGTCTATCACTACCTCGCGGAGACTGTGGCTGTCGCGAGATTCAAGGATCCACAAAGCTACGGGCCCCGATGTGCTTGCAAGGGCGGATTCAAGGGAGCTCCTGTCGCCCACCTGGATATCGTTGACCAGGCGGATTATGTTGCCGCTCCTTAGCCCTGCGTGCTTGGCAAGGCTGCCTTCTGCCACATCAAGCAGCAACACACCTTGTTCAAGAGGCGTGTAGATAGGTTCTTGCCCGAACTCCTCGCGAAGCCCTCCCCTTATGACCATCTCATGCCCAATAGGAGAAAACAGCGTCGCCACCCATGCAAACAATTGCCACTTTGAGGCAGCAATCGACAGCAACAGAAGCGCTAGGCTGAACAGCATAAGGTTTTTTGCGGTAATCCTCGCCTTATCCTTTGGGTTCCTGGCTACGGCAATATCCCCGTAGCCAAGCGCAGCTATCAAGGGCATCATGGCGAACACAGGCTGACCCGGCCCGGGGATATCAGGCGCCTTAATCAGCGGCCACCAATCGGGCAAGTATATCAAATCAGGCATTGATGACAGGTCAGGTACCTTGATGAGAAACAACACTATCAGGGGGATAGGCCAAAACCGCTGCAAAGCGAAGCCGCCCACAACATCTCCGTTTTCATGGGAAACATACAGCGGAGTGGAACATGTATGCCCTGAGAGCAGTATCAGAAAGGCTTCTGCAGCATGAAGGCAAGCTACCAGGGCCATCAAGGCCGGCACATTCACCTGGGGCCATCCGAATATCAGGTGGCTTAATGCAGCCAACCCGCCTGCATAAGAAAAGCAAAGCAGTCTCGGGCTGAACAGGTACAAAACCAGCGCGATAGGCATCAGATATGAAATGCCGCTGTCTGTTAGCGAGACGCCTATGAACACCAACAACAGGCTGGCAAAGAGCCCTCCGGCCAACCCTAACCCGACTGCAGTGAGTGTCTGATAAAACGCTTTATTAGACGCGGTCCCGTACAGTTCTTCCTCGGTCCGCTGAATTCTGGAGTACTGGCTTGCAATCAAACCCAGGATCACCAGGTAAACCACGCCTACAGCCGGATTCGAGAATATTCCCGGATAGGAACGCAAAACCGATTTAACCAGTTCTAACAGAGGGCCCACATCCATTGCCCCTTTCACAGAAGCGACCGGTCACTGCGTCTCTGAGATCGCAGCCCTGGCCAACTCAACCGCCTTGGCCAACTGCTGGTCGTCACCTTCTATCATTATGTCCGGCTCAAGCCCTTTTCCATTAATTGAGCGCCCGTTAGGAGTAAAATACTCAGCTATGGTCACTTTTACAACAGAACCGTCTTTGAGTTTGAAAGAATTCTGCACCAGGCCTTTACCGAAAGTGGTAGTGCCTATCAAGGTTCCCACCTGGTAATCCTGTATGGCTCCCGCCAGGATTTCGGAGGCGCTGGCAGTTCCCCCGTTGACCAGAACGAACAAGGGTTTATCTATCCCCGGTCCCTTGGAAACGTAATTGGTTTCCTCAAAAGACTTCCCATTTATGGCAACCACAACACCCTCAGGCACAAACAACCGGGCAATATCGACGCACCTGTCGAGCAGCCCGCCACCGTTGTAGCGTATATCCAGGATGATTGCCCCGGCACCTTGAGCGTCAAGTTCATGCATGGCTTCTGCCATGGCCAAGGCCGAACCTTCATTGAACGTTACGAGTTCAATATAGCCTATCCCGTCTTCCAGCATCGTGTAGTTCACTGCAGGGATGGTTATGTCTTCCCTCACTATGGTCACATCAAACGTGTCCCCGTCCCTGTATATGGTAAGCACCACTTCAGTGCCTACAGGCCCTCTGATGAGAGCCGCAGCCTCGTCGCCGGTTGATACAGGCTTGCCATCAACTCTTATTATGAAGTCATTGACCTGAAGCCCGGCCGCTTCGGCGGGCGTACCCTTCATCGGGGATACGATGCATACCCCGCCTTCCCGGTCGGTTATGGTTACCCCGATCCCTGAGTACTCACCGCTTGTGCGTATGTAAAACTCGTACCATTCTTCCTGGGTCATGTACACAGTGTATGGGTCGCCCAAAGCCGCCACAACACCCCTTGCAGCACCTTCCAAGATCTCAGCGTGGTCAAAGTCCTGGTAGTAAGTTTGATCCAACAGGCGGATAATGCTGAGAACCTTGCCGACTGGCGTGAGCTGTATCAGAGCATAACCACCCAAACCGACTGCCACCAGGGCAGCTGCCAGGGCGGTGACGATGCACAATCTGATGGCTTTGGACCTGGGCATCATATCCACTTATATCACCGTCTTTCTTGATATCCACCGCATGCATTTACAACAAAAGTAACAGATTAGCCTAAAACTACCGAATCGCGTTAAGTTATATTCAGTCTAGCACAACCGGATGATTCCCTCTACATCTGACAAGCCTCAAGTGACAAGCCTCAAGCCGGTTCCCAGGCGCCTGTATCCCTATATAAATAAATCAGGCTGCCGGCGGGAACCTCAGCCCCCGGCAGCCTGAAAGCCGGTTTTACAATTACATCTTAGAAGTTTACCCACTTCCTGGGATCATCAGTGGCACCGTTAACGCGGACTTCAAAATGCAAGTGGGGCCCTGTTGACACTCCCGTGCTTCCCGCAAGGGCAACGGTCTGCCCCCTGGTCACCACGTCGCCCACACTTACCAGCAGTTTTGAGCAATGGGCGTACAGGGTGGATATACCTCCCCCGTGGTCTATGACCACGTAATACCCGTAACCAGAATCCGAGGTGGACACAATCACAGTGCCGTCTTCCGCAGCCTTAATCGGCGTACCGCTATTGACCGCAATATCTATGCCCCCGTGCCACCGGTAGTCCTGTAGTAACGGATGCCACCTGTTGCCGTATTCAGAACTTACCCATCCGCTGTCTACAGGGCGTATCATGGAAAGCCCCTCTTTTTTCTCGCGCTGGTGGCCCTGGGCCTGCAGTTCTTTGATAACCTGCTCCAAAGCCCTGGATTGCCTCTCGCATTGGTCAAGAACTTCTTCCAGTTTCTGTCGGTCCTGTTGCAGTTGGGCCAAGTAACGCTCCCTGTCAGCGCTGCGGGAAGCCACTGCAGCCCTTCTCTGCTCCTGCTCAGCCTTGGCTACAGTGAGGGCTTGTACATCTTGTTCAAGCAGTGCTTTCTTTTCAGCAAGTTCCTGCCTGAGTACCTTGAATTCTTCTATGAGGCGCGCGTCATCCTGAGCGATTTCACGGAGGTAATACAAGCGTGCCATGAACTCAGACACGCTCTTTGAGTCGAGAAGCACTTCAAGGTAGGAGATCCTTCCCGCCTTGTACATGCAAACCAGCCTGTCGCAAAACAGATCCTTTTTTTGTTCAGTTTTCTTTTCTACCTCGGCAATTTCTGCTTCAGTTTCGGCTATCCTATCGGAAAGGTACTGCATCCTGGCCATGAGATAATCAAGTTCCCGCTGGGCAAGTTCGAGTTCAAGTTCAATCTGTTCAAGTTCCTTGAGTACTGAATTCTCTGAGCGCCGTTTAGCTTCGATTTGTTTCCTGGTTTCTTCAATCTGTTTCTGCATTTGTTCGAGCTCGGCAAATTTCTCATCCAGCACGCCTGCCCGGGCAACCGGAAGAGCGTGCATCACCAATGCCATAACCAGAGCAAACATGCAAAAATAGTAAGCGGTTTTTCCTCTCCTCATGGATATACCTCCGGTGCTCTAAACTCTAAGATGCCGCCTCACCGAGAAAGCCGAACCTGTCAGGCCGACCATGACACCTGTCAATGCCATGATGCCGAACATGTTCCATATTGATTCCTGGTCCAGGCCGACTATAGGCATGAAGGGGATAAACTCGGCGATCTTTACAGAAACCCAGTTGTAACCCCCCATGGCAAATCCCGTACCTATGACGCTGCCCAGCAATCCGAGCAAAACTCCTTCCAGCAGGAAAGGCATCAGGACGAAACCATCGGTAGCCCCCACCAGTTTCATTATCCCGATTTCCTGCCTCCGGGCGTCAATTGCAAGCCTGATCGAATTGGCGATGACCATCACGGACACAAGCCCTACAACCAACATACCCCCAAGAGACAGGTACTGCACGGCCTTGCCTATTTGCACAAGCCGCCGTGAAACCTCTTCCTGATACATTACATCGTCCACAATATCGAGGCTTTGAAGCGCTTCCACCACGTCAGGGATGTGCTCCGCGCCTACAGTCTTTATCCTGACGTTGGGAGGCAAGGGATTGTCCTCTTCAAGCGAGTCGAGTACAGACGCCTTGTCCTTGAACATCTCCCTGAGCTCCTCCAGGGCGTCCTCCTTGCTCACATACTTGACTTCACTTACACCCGGGATTTCCCGTATCTGGCTCACGGCGCCGGCCAGTTGGGTCCATGTAGCTTCCTTGTCCATGTAGGCCTGGATCTCCATTTGGGTCTCGGCCATCTGGTACATAAAACCCAGATTTACGCTAACTAAGAAACTTATCCCAAGCAGAAAGAGGGCGAAACCAGTGGTAAGCGCGGAAAGGAATGACGAACCTTTGTTCCTCCATATGCTGCGGAAAGTCTGAGAAAACATGTAGCCTACGAGCCTCAATGGTTATACGCCCCTCTTCTTTCATCTCGCACAAGCGTGCCGCCTCTGAGTTCCACAACCCTCTTTCTCAAGCTGTCCACAATATCGTGGGCGTGGGTAGCGACAACCACCGTTGTCCCGTAAATATTGGCACGTTCCAAGGTGTTGAAAATCTCCATGGCTGTCTTAGGGTCAAGGTTGCCTGAAGGCTCGTCCGCAAGGAGGATATCAGGATTCCTGACAAGCGCCCGGGCTATAGCTATCCTCTGTTGCTCCCCTCCTGAAAGCTCGTTGGGGAAAGCATCGCGCCGGTCCAAAAGCCCCACAAGATTGAGTACCTGGGTGACTCTTCTGTTCACTTCGCGCTTGGGAGTACCTGTAACCTCAAGTGCGAAAGCTACGTTCTCCCAAGCGTTCTTGTCCTCCAGGAGCTTAAAATCTTGAAACACTACGCCAATCCTTCGTCTCAGGTACGGGACCTCACGCCTCCGCATTTTGGACAAATCTTTCCCCAAGACAAAAACTTGTCCGCTTGAAGGCGTCTCTTCCCTGTATATCATCTTTATCAGCGTGGACTTGCCTGCGCCGCTTGTGCCTACAATGAAGACAAATTCGCCTTTATCTATATTCAAAGACACCCTGTCGAGGGCCTTGACGTTGCCGTTATATACCTTTGAGACGTTCCTCAAGCTAATCAATGAAAATGTCACCTGCCGGAACTACCAACACACCTGCACTTCCATATTATTCGACATAATATGCCCCAATCCTGTTCCCGAAAAAACTGGAAAAATGGAAAATGCGACGCAATTAAGCTTCAGACTCTCAAAATCTCCCGGGCAACTTGGCAATACCGTTCTGAAGTGAATCCGTATCTTTCCATCAACGCTTCAGCTGGCCCGGATTCGCCGAATTCATCGTTTATGCCCAAAGTCACGACGCGGACAGGGTGGTTGCGGGCGATAACCTCGCACACTGCACTGCCCAAACCGCCGATTACGCTATGCTCTTCGCAAGTGATAATGGCCTTACTGCACCCTGCAATCTTAACCAGCAAATCTTCATCTACCGGCTTCACCGAAGCCATATCTGCAACCACACATGATATTCCTTCGCTTTCGAGCGCACGGGCCGCTTCCAGGGCCAGCCCCACAGTGATACCGCATGCAACAAAAGCCACGTCAAAGCGGCGTTCGCCCTCCAACACGGCATCGTACCTGCCCGGAACCTCAGGCTCAGGCCACAGCACCAGCCCTTTACCGATTGTAAACTCAGCATCTTCAGGGAACACCTGGGGCACTTTAGCCCTGCCCAACCGTATGTACACAGGCCCGTCATGGGCCGCTGCAGCCAATACAGCTAAACGGGCTTGCCTGGCGTCACACGGCACAAGCACCGTCATCCCCGGGAGCGCCCGCATGAGCGCGATATCTTCCAAAGCTTGATGGGTAGCGCCGTCTTCCCCAACGGTGATTCCCGCGTGGGAAGCTGCGATCTTCACGTTAAATCCGGGATGCGCAATGGACTGGCGGATCTGATCGTACGCCCTGCCCGTGGCAAACACCGCAAAAGTTGATGCAAACGGAATCTTACCTGAATGGGCCAATCCGGCGGCGATCCCCATCATATTAGCCTCAGCTATTCCGACATTGAAAAACCGTTCAGGAAACTCTTTGGCAAAAACCGAGCTTCTGGTTGACGAAGACAGATCAGCGTCAAGGGCAACAATGTCAGGATTTTGCCTGCCCAGTTCTACCAGAGTCTCTCCGTAAGCGTCTCTTGTTGCCTTCATTCCGGACATTCCATATCACCTTTTCGACATTTATCTCAAATGCTTGTCTCGCTTAGACAGCTGTTAGCTCTTTCAATGCTTGCTCCACCTGGCCGGCATTTGGTGCCTTCCCATGCCAGTCTTTCTCGCCTTCCATGAAACTGACACCTTTGCCTTTAACCGTCTCAGCCACTATCACTGCGGGCTTGCCCTTGACATCCATCGCCTGCCGGAACACATCCATGAGGCAATCAACCTTGTGGCCGTCTACCAAAAACACATGCCAGCCAAAAGCTTTGAACTTATCCGGGAGGGGGTCCACACCCATTACCTCTTGTACCCTGCCATCTATCTGAAGCCCGTTGTGGTCTACGATGACTATGAGGTTATCAAGTTTGTAATGGCTTGCAGCCATGGCAGCTTCCCAAACTTGACCTTCCTGGCATTCCCCGTCACCCAAGAGCACCCATACGTTGTATTGCTTGCCGTCCAGCTTACCTGCCAGCGCCATTCCCACTGCCATTGAGAGCCCTTGGCCCAAGGAACCCGTGGATACCTCTACGCCCGGTACTTTCTTGCAATCAGGGTGGCCCTGGAGAGGCGAGCCTAACTGCCTGAGGGTATCAAGCCACTCCTCGGGGAAAAAGCCCCGCCGGGCTAAAGCTGAGTAAAGCACAGGTGCGGCATGTCCTTTACTCAACACAAACCTATCTCTGTCCGGCCAATTGGGTTCATCAGGCTTAACCCTCAGCACGTCCCCGAAATACAAAGCTGCAACTATATCTGCACTCGAAAGCGAGCCCCCAGGGTGGCCCGACCCGGCCTTGCCTGTCATCCTCACAATGTCAGCCCTGATTTCACGGGCATTTTGCTCAATAAATGGTATCTGACTCTTGTTCCCTGGCTTGTGCATCGTGTGACTCCCCTTTATTGCTTGTTCGGTCAAACCAGCTTTGCAGCTGAATCCTGACAACGAACTCCAAGAGCGCCAGGTTGCGTATGATCCGCTTAGGCTCCAGAATCATCCTCCAGAGCCATTCCAGGCCCGCTTGTTGTATGCGTACAGGAGCCCGCTTCGTGGTTCCTGAAAGTATGTCCAGCACTCCTCCGAGCCCGATTCCTACTTTAGCTCCCAACTCGTTTCTGTATTTCCAAAGGAACTTCTCCTGCTTGGGAGAACCCATGGCGCAGAAAACCATATCAGGCCGGGCGGCAGCGATTGTCTCGACCACTTTTTTCTCCTCTCCCGGCTTAAAATAACCGTGGTGTGTGCCACATATTCTGGCGCCGGGTATTGATCGTGTCACGTTCTGGGCAGCTTTTTCCGCCACTCCGGGCTTGCCGCCGACGAAGAAGAACCTGGGGGAAGGTTGCTTTCTCAGGAGTGCATAGGCAAGATCAACTCCCGTAACCCTTTCAGGCAGTTCTACACCTTGCCTTCTGGCAGCCCAAAGGATTCCTGTTCCGTCTGGAACAATCAGGTGAGCATTTTCCAGAATCTCCATGAATCCTTCGTCTCTTTGGGCAGCCATGACCATGATTGGATTTGCAGTCACCACAAGCCTGGTGCAGTTGTCGTCACGTGTGATCATCCAATCCAAGGCATTGAGTGCACCCTGAAAGGTCACCGGATAAAATTCAACACCCAAGATCCTCACACTCAAGTCAACATTCACCTTCTTTTAGTGCACCATGAGTATCTTACGCCACATTTCTACAACAAGTCCATCCAATCCTTTGTTTTCGCGCAAAGCTATTGCCGCTTGGGGTAATAGGGTTTTTCTGTTATGATCCCGTCAGAAGCTTGAAAGGTGAAAGTGCCGGTTTGTTAAGGAAACGGGGTGCTGGGATGTGAAGCGTATCCTCCTATCCGGATACTATGGGTTTGGCAATACAGGGGACGAGGCAATCCTCGCTTCAACAGTCAGATCTCTTAGAAAAGCACGCCCCGGGCTGGATATTGTGGTGCTTTCAAAACACCCTGATGAAACCGGTGCAACCTACGGGGTAAGGGCCTTCCAGAGAATGAACATCGCCCAGGTTACAAAAGCGATTAACCAGGCAGATCTGGTGGTGTTCGGTGGAGGCAGTTTGCTCCAAGACCTCACTTCGTTGAGGTCCCTGATTTACTACCTTTCCATCATCCAGTTGTCGCATTTACTTGGGAAGCCCGTAGTGGTATATGCAAACGGTATCGGCCCTATTAGCTCCAAGATCGGCAGGGCACTCACCAAACATACATTATCTAAGGTCAAGGTAATAAC
>DUVI01000087.1 GCA_012841065.1 Bacillota bacterium | reverse complement strand
TTTTTTTAATTGTTTCTTCTTTCATAGCCGGCGAGCAATAAAGAATTTGATTCTTTCCACCTGCTTTTGCTTCATACATGGCAATATCTGCATTCTTAAGCAGCGTCTCTGCATCTTCACCATCAACTGGATATACAGCTACGCCAGCACTTGCCGTCATAAAATATTCAATATCTTGAACATGTATACATTCGTCAAAAGCACGAATAATTCTATCTGTAATCCTTTTAAGTTCTTCTAGCTTTTTTATATTTGCAATCAATATCAAAAATTCATCAGCACCAAATCTTGCAATGGTATCCTTTTCTCTTAAACAGGAAGATAGGCGTTCCGCCGTCATTTTAAGTACATTGTCACCAGTTGAGTGTCCCATGGTATCATTGATAGACTTAAATGAGTCCAAGTCAAGAAATATTAGACCTAATAAAGTATCACTTGTTTTTGCCTCCTGGATTGTTTTGTCTAGTTTTTCTATAAACCACTCTTTATTATGAAGTCCCGTTAAAGAGTCATAGTAAGCCATATGATATAATTTCTGTTCAGATAATTTAAGGCTGTTTCTTTGTTCATTAATTTCTTTAATATTTGCAGCTGTCTTCTTTTTATATATCCCTATGAGCACTATAAGAAAAAGTGTTGATAGGTGGGAAATTATCCCTGGCAAAGGTACCATTGTTTTGCCGTTAATCATGAAAGCTAAAGAAGATAAGAAGTTGATTCCGTTTATTAAAACAGCTGCTATAAAGCCAGGTTTATCTTCCTTAAGTACTATATAGATTGATAAAAGCATTTGTAATTGGGTTATTATTCCTCTTAGAGTATGTTCATCTAAAATCCCTAATTTTAAAGTGCTGGGCATTTTTACTAAACGCATCTGCAAAAAAGTAAGAATTACATATATGACAACTATCAGTATTACAAATGAAAAACGGCTTTTTTTCTCAGTAGGCTTAGATACAATAAAACCATATTTTGTAATGGCACGGTATGTTACAACAATTGGAATTAATAATATAATCGGGGCTATTTGAGGAATATCTTTTATTATTATATCAGTAATTGATGCAAGAAGGAAAGTAATACTAAAAGACAAAAATAGAAATTGAGACTGGCCTTTTATCTTAGAATCTGATGATTTTATACCCCACCGCACCAGCAGTACCAACCCTATTAAAGTATAACCTATATAGTAAGCGTAGAAGAACCAATCCCATAAATTATTTTCGGCCATGTTGCTCCAGCCAAATTGGGTAATATAAAGGTTATAGGGCTTTCTATTTAGGCCAGTGGGAAGACCAAAAACCAGTATACATAAAGCTGCAGGTGAATAGAACAATACGCGGGACCACCATTTTTTAAGCAAAGCATCATTCCCTGTGATAATTAATATAAAATGAAAGATAATTGCATACGCTGACCCCCAGCCAAAGGAAGAAATCCTTCGCCACAATTCAGCTGTTGCAACATCTGACGCAGCCGTTGCAAAACCTAAACCAACCGACCAAATATTAACCGACATAACTAGAACAAAAAAAATCTTGTTGGCTAGTGCTTTATGATTATTAATTAATACTAATATACCTAATACTGTGGAAACAACAAATGAAGAAATAAAAAAAATTAGAAAAATTGATGGATAGTCCACTATCTTTACCTCCCTGATTTCTCTATAACACGATATCTAATTAATATATCGGCAATTTATCGGAAAAACACAATAGAATTTTCATCTCAATATTTGTCCTATATCCACCATGAAGAAATTAAATATAAAACAAATACTAATAAAAATGAGTATTCTTTCATTATTCTTAGAAAAAACGTTTTAACACCAAACCTTTTAGCGAGGATATTATTGGTATAAAACCTTTTAAAAGGCAGTATTAATTTCATTGAAAAATTGATACAATTATATCAGGATTAGTTATTTAATTATCTTTCTATTACATAAGGAGGCAATTGATATGAATAAACATATAAAACCCATTTGGATATCTGCAGCAGTACTTGTTGTAGTGATGGTATTAGTAGCAAATTTTGATAACTTTAGAGGATTAATTAATAATAGAAGCAATGTGGAACCTAATGCAACTATTTTACCCCAGAGTACAAACCCAAAAGATGAAGAACCTGTAGAAAAGGAGATTATTACACTTTATTATGCAAATTCCAATGCAGACAAAGTTGTTGCTGAGAAAAGAGAAGTTGAAATAGAGAAAGATACACAAATAGAAAGATTGGTATTTGAAGAATTGAAAAAAGATCCAAAAAGTGAAGGTTTACATGCAGTAATACCTGAGGGAACAAAACTTTTATCCGCATCAACCAAGGACGGTACCTGCACACTGGATCTCTCCAAAGAATTTGTTGATAACCATCCTGGAGGGTCGGCAGGAGAGTTAATGACTTTATACTCAATAA
>DUVI01000065.1 GCA_012841065.1 Bacillota bacterium | reverse complement strand
CGATCAGTACCAGCTTCTTCGGAATTAGCGGCCAATCCCTTGTATCAGTGGCTGTTACTGTGGTTCAGCGTTACGCAGCTCCCATGGTGCTTCTCAACCTGCCTTTGAGTGCACGCGAAGCTACCATCGCCGCATCCATGATCTCGCTCTCTTTGCCATGCATCCCTGTTTCTTATCTGATTGCAAAGGAATTCGGATGGAAGACTCTTGCTTCGATTTTTGCGCTTGCTATAGGGATCACTCTCAGTACCGGGTTCGTGTTGAACCTGATACTGCCTATTCTGTGAAACACAACTCAATATAGCACTGGAAATGAGGGGAGTATGAGTTGACACTCGTAGAAACCAGACCTGGAGATGAAGTAATCATAGGTACGACAAAAGCCGGTAGAGGAGCTGCCAGACGCTTGTGGGATCTGGGCCTTCTTCCTGGAAC
The DNA here is from genome assembly GCA_012841065.1 of Bacillota bacterium. GTDB lineage: Bacteria > Bacillota > Sulfobacillia > Fermentithermobacillales > Fermentithermobacillaceae > DTU015. The sequence goes on along the minus strand of DUVI01000065.1, from coordinate 1,368 downwards.
TAAGGTGAAGAATGTCGCTTCTCATCCGTTTCGAGGGCCAATCCTTCTTAAGGTAGGCGAATGTACTGTAGCTGTGGGGCGAAATCTTGCGTCCCGCATTCAGGTGACGAGGTAGCGTTTAGCGGGCCTTAGATGTTGACTGGTTCTAGCAACTTGAATATGATGTTATCGATATATATCGATAACCATTAAGATTAGTGTTTATGGGTTTGAGTACATTGAAACCACGGGTACACTATGATTCGTAACGCACAGAGGATAGGAGGTGCCGGTGTGCCAAGACCCACAAAACCCAGGTGGGTGGAGTTCGTTCCCTCTGTCACCTATTTCAAACCGGCTGGAGTACCTATGGCCGGACTAGACCAAGTTACTCTTGGAGTTGATGAAGTCGAAGCTATACGGCTTAAAGACTACGTTGGCCTGGACCAGGAAGAATGCGCTATGCGGATGAACTTGGCGCAGAGTACATTTCAAAGGATGCTGACCGGAGCCAGGACCAAAGTTGCCTCAGCACTGGTTGATGGAAAAGCCTTACGGATTGAAGGAGGAAACTACCTGGTCTCCCCTTTTACCTTCGAGTGTCGGGATTGCAATCACGAATGGGGATATAGCAGCGCGAGCACAGAAGGTATGGCATGCCCAAAGTGCGGCGGTTTGAACGTTGAGTCATTCAGGAAAGTACCTGTAAGAGATAGCGCGTCAAGGCCCCGTGGCCGGAGAAGGGCAAGACATGGACGGGGAAATCCGGGACGGGAAAGAGAAAGGGGAAACAAATGAAAATCGCAGTTGCATCTGATGGTGATAAAGTATCGCTTCATTTTGGAAAGTGTTCTGAATACCGGGTGTTTCATGTGGAAGATGGCAAGGTATTGAGTCAAGAAACGCTCAAGAATCCGGGACACGAGCCGGGAGTACTCCCTAAGTTCCTGTCGGAACACGGTGTCGACTTAGTTGTCGCCGGCGGCATGGGACCAAGGGCGGAACAACTGCTGCAGGATTATGGCATTAAGACTGTAACAGGGGTTCTGGGCCCTGTTGAAGAGATAGCTGAATCATACCTGAAGGGCGCCCTCATAACCGGCCGGGGTTCTTGCGAGCACATTACGTAGCCGGATCAAAACGGTGATTGTCCCGTGGTTTGAGTAAAGAATAAAGGTGGCAGTCGTCTGCCACTTTTGCTGTCTGTAACCCAATCCCTGTATACCCGTTGAAGTATACCCATTGACAGGCGGTTGCGTCCCCCCCGCTCCCGGTTACACAGTCTTCTGGGTTAGAGCAACTCAGCTATAATCCTGGCAACGATAGAACGGGCAAGTACCACAGGTACCCCTAGTTTATCCTTTACAGCTTGTTTGTCTGCCAACGTAT
>DUVI01000064.1 GCA_012841065.1 Bacillota bacterium | reverse complement strand
GATTACTCCCAAACGTCGTCCTCGTCTCTTATGTAGTCCAGAAGTTCCTCAAACACAACTCCTGCTTTGTTGCGAATCACAATTGATGCTGCGTTGTCGTATGGTGTAGGTTCCAGATTTATGATAGCTAGCTGCTTGCTCAGTGACGGAAGGTAGGACACAGGAGCCACCTGAAGGCTGGACCCTACAACCAGCATCAACTCAGCTTGCCGTGCTTCTTGAACGACCTCATCAAAACACGGCGGCATAGGGTCGCCAAAAAACACCACATCCGGCCTTAGTATACCGCCGCAATGGCACTTAGGCGGGATTTGTCCTTTCGCCACCGCGTCTGCGAGGGATTCAAAGGAGGTTTTCCGCCGGCATTCAAGGCAACTCGAAGTACGCAGGTTGCCATGCATCTCCAGCACCCTCTTTGAGCCAGATTCGTAGTGCAGCCCATCTATGTTCTGGGTGATGATGGAGTTAACTAATGACCTCTGCTCCAGCCATGCCAGCGCCTTGTGGGCCGCATTGGGCTGCTTGCCTCGCATGGTGTTGAGAAGTCTAAGGCCTTCAGTATAGAAGAGCTCGGGTCGGTAGTAGAGTGTTTCAAGGCTGAGAAGCTCCATAGCATCTCTAGCCTTCCACAATCCCCCTGACCCTCGGAAATCAGGGATGCCGCTTTCAGTTGAAATCCCTGCCCCTGTCAACACTACGGTGTACCTTGAGTTCTTGAGTGCGTGGGCCAGATCCTTGATGGCAGAAGTCACTTGAGTTCTCACCTCTGTTCAAAAGACGATAGTGATTAGGTCGCAGGCCTGCGAATCCAGTCCGGGTGATATGTGACGTACTCAACCGGCCCGAATCACGAACACCGGATACAAGATTTGTTTCGCTGGATGTGACACACAGGATAAGCCCAACAAACATACGGATGAAAGCGCGCACTTAGTTCGCGGGTCAAGGTTCTACCATATTCTTACGCGAAACGATAGTCATGCGCAAGATATACTTGAAACTTCTGATGTGATCTCTCCAGCTATTCTATTTCCCGGATGCAATGGTGCTCAGACCGGGGCGTTCCGACATCAGTGATACTCTCAGCCTGCCACGGATGCTCAATTTCATCGTGCGGAGGTAGGAATATAGGGTGCACATGGAATACAATGAGGATGGAAAGGGAGTGTAAACCCCTATCCGGTGGCTTCAAGTGAGTACTGTAGACGGTACAGGGGACGGGCAAGGCGGGAATCCGGCAAAGGCAGCAGAACCGATCTGTGAGGTGTGTATTTTGAGGGAGAATCCTGAGTTCCTCAACGGAGACAAAATCAACGAGAGTGAGAAACCCTCAATTTCTTACAGTGAAACCAATATAGAACACAGCAACACAGGGCACAGCAACATGGAACATAGCTTATGCGAAAGAAGGATTTACGACCGCTATCGCACAAAGGTAACTGAGGTGCTCGACTCCAAGATTCCTCCCAAATATCACAAGGCAAGCCAGTATCTTTTCCTCTTGCCCGATTTGGCGGTCTTGATTTTGCGTCTTCTCAAAGATAAGAGAGTACCTGCTAAGGCCAAATTCAATCTGTGTATAGCATTTGCGTATCTCAGTTCGCCGATAGACGTTCTCCCTGACTTCATGCCTGTTTTGGGACAGCTGGATGATTTGATAATCACTACGACTGCGATACACAATATTCTCAAGACTACTCCTGAAGAGGTTGTGCGGGTAAACTGGTCAGGCTCAGTGGATGTGCTTGAAGGAGTACAAAACGTTTTGGACATGGTTTCTTACATCGCCGACAACAAACTCATAGAGATAATGCTGATTAGCTACGCGCGCAAGCCTTGGTTTTCACTGCAATGGGCGAAGGATTTTACGAGGAACCTGATTGGAGACAGGGTAAGCATTTTCAAGCGTCTGCAAAGGCAGCAAACTTGAGGCACCAAGCTCTTGCCAGTAGAAGCGGTGGGCTCGGGTCTCATCGCCTTGTGAGCAGTGCAAACAACCACCAGTGCAGCTAACAACCGATACAAGCACCAACAAGCAAGTCACAAGAAGGGAGGATACAAGAAGAATGATAGTTGTAACCGGAGCAACAGGCTATTTGGGAAATAACATTGTAAGATCTCTGGTCAAGAGAAATCATCGGGTAAGGTGTTTGGTGCTTGCAGGAGAAAGCTTGGTTCCCCTGCAGGGACTGGATGTTGAAGTTGTTGAGGGGGACGTTCGGGATATTGAAACCCTGTACCCGGCCTTTGATGGGGCTGATATTGTATTTCACCTTGCGTCAATTATCAGCCTGTTGCCAGGCAACACAAAACTCCTGGAGGAGGTAAATGTCGGAGGAGCCAGGAACGTTGCCGAAGCTTGCCTGAAGACCGGCGTCAGGCGGTTGGTGTACACCAGTTCTATTCACGCTCTGGTGGAACCGCCGATTGGACATGTGATCGACGAGACTATGCCATGCGACCCTGACCGGATATCCATGGCATATAGCAAGACCAAGGCCAGGGCAACGCTTGAAGTTCTCAATGTGATATCAAAAGGGCTGGACGGCGTAGTAGTGATGCCCACCGGGGTTATCGGCCCATATGACTTCAAACCTTCCGCCACAGGGCAGATGTTGCTCGACTATGCTGCGGGCAAGATCCCTGTGAGGATTGAAGGCGGATACGACTTTGTGGACGTAAGAGACGTGGCCGAAGGCCACATACTTGTAGCAGAAAAGGGAAGAACAGGCGAGAAGTACATACTGTCAGGTGAATGGATGTCCGTCGACGACATTCTGCAAGAGGTCTCAAAGGCCACCAGAACTCCCGTGCCCCGTTGGAAGATACCCGGAGCCTTGGCGTCTGCCGTAGCCCGCATGATTACCTCGTACTGTATGCTTACAGGGGCGAAAGTGCTGATAAACCATGACTCGGTTAGCACCCTCATGGGCAATTCGCTGATATCATCTGAAAAAGCCCGCAGGGAACTTGGCTACACGTCCAGGCCTTTACGCGAAACCATCAGGGATACGTTGGAATGGTTCAGGGAACAGGGCTGGCTAAGCACCCGGTAATGCCCTTTGCCGCCTGCGCTCGTTCCTAATACAGGCGCGGATGTCCGGACCGTAAAGCATCTCAAAAAGCAGGGCTATTGAGGCCGCGGGCAGAATGTTTGTAACATATAGCATGCAAAGAGGTGTGACGGAGGTTATCAATGCTTACAGGACAACTGCTTGAACTCATATTCGAATCCGCAAGCATCCAGCGATGGAATGATCACATAAGGCCACCGCAAGGATTCACCGAGCTGGACAAGCAGGCCCACAAGATGGTCTATGCTTATGTGCTTGGCAAGTTTGAAGAAGAGTCGGTTACCGGCCTCAAGTTCGATTGGGTCAAACTCATCGAAGGCGGCTTGTTTGAATTCCTCCACCGGATAAAGCTCACTGACATTAAGCCCCCGGTGTTTCACAAAATCATGGAAGAGAAAGGGCCGGAGATTAACCGCTGGGTGCTTGAGCAATACAAAGAGGTGCTGGGACATGTCAATAGCGGGCTATATGCACGGTTTCAAAAATACCTGACCGACGATGAGTACAGCCGGTCCGAAAAGCAGATACTCAAGGCGTCACACTACCTTGCAACCCAGTGGGAGTTCACCCATGTATACAGGCTCAATCGGGGATTGTACGGGCTAGAAAATGAGAGCCGGAGCATAGAAGGCAGGCTGAAAGAGCACGGTTCGCTTGTCGGAGTAAGTAACCTGGCCGTGGATGCGAATATCCGGAACTTCATGGACCTTGTAGGCCAGCTCCGGTTTCAGCAGCGCTGGGGACACTCTCCCAGGATACCCCAGACCTCTGTGCTCGGACACATGCTTGTAGTAGCGGTGATTGCGTTTTTTGCATCCCTTGACCTGGATGCCTGCCCCAAGCGCCTCTACAACAACTATTTGTGCGGGCTGTTTCACGATCTTCCTGAAGTTCTCACAAGAGACATTGTGGCGCCTGTCAAGCGTTCCATCCCTGACTTGGACAGGATCATCAAGAGCATCGAATCTGCCTGGTTCGAGGAGAAAATCTATCCGCTGCTGCCGGATTCGTGGCACGAAGAGATAAGGTATTTCGTCGAGGATGAATTCGCAAACCGGATAAGGATCGACGGGAAGCGGGTCGATACGCAAATCACTCCCGAACACAATGAGCACTGCTACGATCCCCTGGACGGAACCGTGATAAAGGCATGCGACCAGCTTGCAGCCTATGTGGAAGCATTTCTTTCTATCAGGCACGGGATCCGCTCAAAACATCTTACAGACGGGCTTTCAATACGCAGCTTGTATGAGGGTGAGGAGGGGATCGTGTCGGGTGTGGATTTTGGTTCGGTGTTCAAGCACTTTGATCCTGCCGGGTTGAGTGTCTGACACGGCGTAAGTACGTCGCGCGGCGCATCGCGGGTTGCCGGAACCCGCAACCGGTGGTCTGAGTGGTCTGATCGGTCGACGGGTCGGATGTTATAGGCGCATGCGGGCGTTTCGGGTTGGAGGATCTTAACCCGGCTTTTTTGACCCCATTTTCAGCTCGACTTCCGATGAATATCCTGTTTCCCCAGGACACATGCTCGTTATTCCCAAACGGCATGTGGCAAGTTTCTTCGACACAACGCCCGGGGAAAGGTACGCGATGCTTGAGATTATGGATCACTGCAAGCGCAGGCTTGACGAGGAAAGAAGTCCCGACGGATACAACATCGGAATCAACTGTGGCAGGGCAGCCGGACAGACGGTTTTCCATGTTCATGTCCATTTGATACCCCGATACGAAGGTGACCTGGATAATCCCCGGTGTGGAGTCAGGGGGTAATACCTGACAAGAGGGCTTACTAGTTGCAGCCAAGTGCATGTGACGGATCATGCTGGTCGTAGGTGAATCTCGGTTGGGAGCAGGACTCTTTACCACTCACTTCCGGGCTGCTACCATTTAGTTCCTCTGCAGATTATGTTGGTTGAATTTATGTGAACGGTTGAATAAATCTCGGTTTCATACGCAGGTCTTGCAGGAGTATTTGCTTCTATGTCGAACCATAAGAGAACACCTATACAGGTCCCGGCATCCCAGGTTCCCAATATTGTGTGATTAATGAAGTTGCGACAATTATTGGGAGCGACTTGAGCGGAGGCCGGATATACCAGCCAAGTTTTCCAGGGTGTGGAATCCACCATAGCTTAGCTTGAGGAAAGGAGAAAGCAGATGACGAGAAAGACTCTGACAATTATGGCAATGCTGCTATGCACCTGTCTCATTATTGGTCTTGCAGGATGCACACCTAAGGCCCCTGACCCCCAAGGTGAGCTTTCTGCACACGATGATATGGAAAGCATTATCCGGTTTGGCCGTGACTGGCCCACATACATTGACCCTGGCGTAGGAAGCAGCTACACATGCCAGGTGGCTCATGCGAACCTGTACGATCCTTTGGTATTCCCCAACACTGACGGAACAGTAAGGCCTCATGTGGCCAGCGAGTGGACGGTTTCGGAAGATGGTCTGACTTATACTTTCAAAATCAGGCAGGACATAAAGTTCCACAGCGGAAACCTGCTTAAGGCATCTGACGTGGCATTCAGCATGAACAGGCTCCTTACCATCGGTGAAGGTTTCTCACACCTTTATCATGGCGTTGTAAAAGAATGCTACGCTCCGGATGACGAGACCGTAGTAATGGAACTCAACTACACCTTCGGGCCGTTTGCAAATTCACTTGTGAGATTCTACATTCTGGAAGAAGACTTGGTAATGGCCAATATTGACAAGTCAGTAGATACTTACGGTGAATACGGTGACTATGGCAAGACCTGGCTCTTGACCAACGATGCAGGCTCCGGTCCGTACAAGGTCAAAGAGGTCAGACTCGAAGAATATGTGATGGGCGAACGCTTCGATGACTATTTCCTGGGTTGGGAAGAGAACGCGCCCAAGAACTTCATGGTTACAAACTTGAACGATCCTGTCGCCCAAAGGACAGCTTTTGCTAACAAGGAACTGGAGATTGCCAGGGACAACTTGCCCCAGGAAACCTATGCTGAGATCGAAAAGATGGGCGGCTTGGTTGTAACCAAGAGTGCTACCGGTGGCTGGAACATGATGCTCAACACCAAGAATGCCCCCACCGATTGTGTGTATTTCCGTAAGGCTCTTGCTTACGCGTTTGATTATGACACTCTGGTTGCATCAATTCTTCCTGGCTCAGCTAAGTCTACAGGCCCTGTAGCTTCCGTACTGTTCGGAAAGAACCACGATCTGCCCGGGTACGAGTACAACTTGGACAAGGCCAGGGAAATGCTTTCCAAGTCAAAATATGCCAACGATCCTGACAAGTGGTTTGTTTCCTTGGCATGGTGTGCCGAAGTCCCGGAGCAAGAGAAAATGTCCCTCATGTTCCAGGCCAGCCTCAAGGAACTTGGCATAACTCTTGAAATCACCAAGACGCCTTTCTCAGTTATGACTGCAAATGCTCAGACCATTGAGACCACACCCAATGCTTCCATAGTATTATGGAGCCCGAGCTTCTTGGAGGCAGGCGACGTGTTTAAGTCCCGTTACCATTCGGCTTCGACAGGCTCATGGGAGCAGATGGAATGGTTGTTGGATGAAGAACTTGACGCGATGATCGATGACGCTCTGTCAACGGTTGACAATGATGAGCGTGGGAGGAAGTATCGAGCCATCGAGGAGTACATTTTTGACCTGTGCCCCACTATCTGGATGTGTGCCAACGATTCAAAATTCGCAGTGCAGCCCTATGTTGAATGGCCAATCGCCACCTACTACAAGGAAAATGTGCCTGCGCTGATGCCTGGTGGCTTTGACCTGTACTTCCGCGATTGCAAGGTGTTCTTAGACAAGAAGTAACACAGAGATTGCGACAATAGCCAGAGGTGCAATGGGGCTACACGGCGTCGGCAGGTGGTGCTCCTGGATAAGTGTGCCGCCTTAAGATTGCCAGGCCCCATTGCTTCGTATAAAGGGAGGGGTAAGTAAGTGATTCTCACTTGGCTGAAAAGGCTCGGCACGTACTTGTTTGTTCTCTTAGGGCTTTCAGTTCTCATATTCATCATCTCCCGGGTTGCCCCAGGGGATCCTGCGCGCATAGCACTTGGTCCCAGGGCACCTGAATCAGTTGTTCAGGCCCTAAGAGAGAAAATGAACCTTGACAAACCTTACGTGGTTCAATATTTCCTGTGGCTCAACGATGCAATCCGCCTTGATCTAGGCGACTCTTTGCAGTCACGTAGGCCGGTAATCGAAGATATCAAGGAATACCTGCCAGCTACTCTCGAAATCGTGATAATCGCAGGTATTTGGATGATTGCTTGGGGACTGTTGCTTGGCATATTGGCGGCGAAGTTCACAGGTACATGGTTAGACGGAGTAATCCGGGTATTCTCGTACTTGGGTGTTGTGGCGCCGGCTTTTGTGTGGTCGATAATTCTGATGTTGGTCTTTGCATATGTGATCCCCGTATTTCCGTCATCAGGGCGTATCAGCCTTGGAATGGCACCGCCGCCGCGAGTTACAGGGATGTACACCATTGATTACCTGCTTGCAGGCAATTTCGCCGGGTTTAAGGATGCGTTCGTGCACTTGATTTTGCCTGCCATAGGTCTGACCTTCGGGGGTATAGCCCAGTCAGCGCGGATTACCCGGGGCACCATGGTTGAAAACAGCAGGAAAGACTACATCCTGGCTGAAAGAGCCTACGGCATACCTGAGCGCAAGATGTTGTTCAAGTACCTGTTGAAACCGTCTTTGATTCCTACGGTTTCTGTGACCTCGTTGGACATTGCATCGATATTCGGCGGTGCCTTTCTGGTGGAACAGCTGTACAACTACCCAGGACTAGCCCGCTACGGCATGCAAGCTGTGCTTAACAAGGATCTCAATGCCATTGCCGGGGTAGCCATGGTCCTTGGATGCGTTTTCATGATCGTCAACATCATCATAGACATCATAGTTGCCAGGCTTGACCCGAGAGTACGCATGTTGGGAGGGGAGAACTAGATGGCTAACGCAAATGACAAAGCTAATTGTCAAGGCACTGTTGTGAAGCGGGACAAGTTCATCCAACTCAAGCGGGCGTGGTACAAGTTTTCCCTTAACAAGACCTCGGTGATTGGGCTTGTCATCGTAGTGGCGGTGGCAATTTGCGCGATCTTTCAACCCTGGCTTGCCCCTTATCCTCACCATGCAGGGGAGTTTGTTGATTTCGCAAATGTAAACTGTCCGCCCTGTAAGGAGCATTGGTGCGGTACTGACGGTGTCGGGCGCGATATCCTGAGCCGCATAATGTACGCTTTCCGGGGGGCGTTTACTCTGGGGCTTGGCTGTTTGGCTCTGGTTGTTCCCTTTGGAGTGGTTATGGGATTGATTGCCGGTTATCACAAAGGCCAGTGGATATCCACGTTCATAATGCGGGTTACCGACGTATTCCTGTCTATCCCCCCGCTTATCATGGCGCTTTGCGTGTGTGCTATCTTAAGGCCTACACTGTTTAACTCACTCTTGGCTGTCAGCGTATCTTGGTGGACATGGTATTGTCGCCTCGTATACAGCATGACAAGTTCTTTGCGCAATGAGATGTACGTTAAGTCTGCTGAACTGACCGGTGCCAGCACGGCTCACATATTGTTCCGGGAAATCTTGCCTAATTGCTTTGGCGCTGTGTTTACTAAGATGACACTGGATATGGGGTGGATTATCCTGACAGGCGCCTCCCTTGGCTTCGTCGGGATGGGTGAGCAGCCGCCGATTCCGTCCTTGGGGACCATGGTAGCTGACGGTGCGAAATACATCCCAGGCCAGTGGTGGATTTCTATCTGTCCTGCCCTTGCCATCATGATTATTGTCCTAGGCTTCAACCTGCTGGGTGACGGAGTCAAGGATATGCTTTCAAGTGAGGAGTGATGGAAGTGACACAGACCATAGTCGACATAAGGGATCTATACGTCCAGTATCGCACTTTCGATGGGCAGGCCAAGGTGCTAAACGGTGTCAACCTGACGGTCAAGAAGGGCGAAAAGGTAAGTATAGTGGGGGAAACTGCTTGTGGCAAGACCACAACTGTAAAGTCAATCCTGCGGATTTTGGCACCCCAGGCAAGCATACCAAGGGGCGAGATCCTGTTTAACGGTTCCGATGTGCTCAAGATGGGTTACAGCGAGCTCAACAAGCTGAGAAGTTCAGGGGCGTCTATGATATTCCAGGATCCTACGATGTCGCTGAACCCTGTGTTTACCATAGGTGAGCAGATGGAAGCTGTGATCCGCTATTCGGGCCAGTCCGGTGTCGAGCAGAAGTCGGTACGTCATGAGTTGGCGGTAAAGGCATTAGAGGAAACCGCCATGCCCGACCCCGAACGCATATTGCAAAGCTACCCTTTTCAACTAAGCGGCGGCATGCGCCAGCGTGTCTGCATTGCTTTGTCGTTGGCTACACCAAGGGATCTGGTCATTGCTGATGAACCCACAACCAACCTTGACGTTACCATCCAGGACCAGGTGTTGAAGATTCTCAAGCAAAGAGTTGAGGCTAAAGGGTGTTCTCTCATCTTGATTACCCACTCTTTCGGCGTGGCACGAGAGACTACTGACAGAATTTACGTTATGTATGCAGGTAATATGGTTGAGACCGCACCGACACAGGAACTTTTCCGCGAACCCCTGCATCCTTATTCAAGAGCGCTGATGTCATGTATTCCCCGGCTGTCGGGAGGCGGTATGGCAGAAGGAATCCCGGGCAGGTTATCCAACTATCATAACCCGCCTAAAGGTTGCCGTTTTGCTCCCAGGTGTCCTGAGGCTATGCCGAGATGTCATGAGGAAAAGCCTGAGAGTATAGATGTAGGCAGGGAACACCAAGTTGCTTGCTTCTTGTACGACAAGGACGGGGGGAAATAAGCATGGCTCGGACGATTTTGGAAGTAAAAGGACTGAAGAAGTACTTCCCGATTGCAGCGGGAGAACAAAAAGGCAAAGTGGTCAGGGCAGTAGACGGGGTTGACTTCTTCATAAGAGAAGGAGAAACCCTTGGTTTGGTGGGAGAATCAGGTTCGGGCAAAAGCACTACCGCCTACTGCGTGATAGGGATGTACAGCATTACCGATGGCGAGATTTCTTTCAAGGGCCAGGACATCAGCATGCATTCAAGCAAGCGTCCGCTGTCAATCAAGAAGGACATTGGGATGGTGTTTCAAGATCCGGGCACTACCCTTAACCCCCAGCGTTCTGTGAAGCAGATTCTGTCATTGCCTCTGTCCGTCCATAAGATAGTCGACAAACGGGACCCTGAGGAGCAACTGCTGAAGCTTCTGGAAGAGGTGGAGTTGCCTGCAGAGTACCTGTACAGCTACCCTGCGTCGCTGGGCGGCGGTGAGCGGCAGATGCTGGCCATAGCAAGGGCGCTTGCCACAGATCCGTCGTTAATGGTCCTGGACGAACCCACTTCAGCTCTTGATGTGTCAGTCCAGGCCAAGATCATCAACATGCTGCTCAGACTGCAAAAAGAGCGTAACCTGGCTTATTTGTTCATCACCCATGACTTGAGCCTGATGCGCAATCTTGCGACCCGCATTGCGATCATGTACTTGGGCAAGATTGCTGAAATCGCACCTACTGAAACGTTCTTTTCTGCGCCGAGGCATCCGTACACACAGATGTTGCTGTCTTCCATCCCGGTGATGACCGAAGACGAAGACGCTCTCAAGCCCAAGCGGGTTGTGTCCAGGGGGGAAATACCCAGCCCGGTAGACGTACCTCCTGGATGTAGTTTCAATACCCGTTGTCCGTTTGTCACCGATGGTTGTTTTGAAGAGGATCCGGCAATGCGGGAGGTAGGAACCGACCATTGGGTCAGGTGTCACCTCTTTGCATGAATGAGCAAGTTTGTCGCACGGAAGTCAAATCACGGAAGGAGAGCCCAGATGCCATCAATCCAATTGAAGACTCTCACCGATATTGAAGATTTCGCCAGGGGCGCTACGTTTTTTGGTACCGGCGGCGGAGGCAGCATGGAGACAGGCGTAAATGCACTCAAAACGCAACTCGACGCCGGTCGCGAGATAGGTTGGGTAGATGTGGACGAAGTCAGCGATTCGTGCTTTACTGCAAGTGCATTTGGAATGGGATCTATCGCACCGAAAACAGAAGAAACCTACAAGCAGATCAGGAGTTTTGGCTTGGGAGAAGAGAAATATCCACAACGCACCAAGCTCTCGGTCGACACACTTAGCCATCTCGAGAGATTCATAGGGAAGCAGATCGATGTGCTTGTTCCTGCTGAAATAGGCGGGGGCAATTCATGCAACCTGATAGCTGCAGCGGCTGAGTCAGGACGTGTGGCTGTGGACGGAGACTATGCGGGCCGGGCCGTTCCTTCCATATTTCAGACCGGTCCGTACGTAACCGGCATGCCTCTTTTGCCCATAGCGTCTTTGGACCAATGGGGCGATGTGTGTTTCATTGAACAGGCAGCCAATTGGCGCATGGCTGAGCGGATAGGTAAACACCTGAGCATGGCAGCGTTCTTAGGTTGCACCCTCGCAGGCTTTCCGATGTCAGGTGCAAATATGAAGCAAGCACTGTTCCGGAACACCATGACCGAATGCCTCAGAGTAGGCAGACTCATCCGTGAAGCACGTGGCCAAGGTGAAGATGCTGTAGAAGCTGTTGCCAAGATGCTCGGAGGTTGGGTGCTTTGCAGAGGCGTTGTGTCCAAGAAAGAATGGTGGGATCGGGATGGCTACTACTGGGGGCATCACGTTTTCACCGGCACCGGTGATTACAGCGGTGTTGAACTCAAAGTGTTCTTCCAGAACGAAAACCATATCTGCTGGCGTAATGGTGAACTTCTGGCGACCAGCCCTGACATGATAATAGCCGTGGATGATGAAACCTGCGAACCGTTGACCAACACTGTGGTAGAAGAAGGCATGAAAATGGCCGTCATCGGCCTGAAAGCCCGCATCATGTCCCGTTCGCCTAAGGGAATCGAAGTCTTGGGCCCACGCAATTTCGGGCTGGACATTGACTACGTCCCCATTGAAGACAACATGTGATAACACCAAGGAGGAGGCTGGAACATGAGCGTATTGCGAGTCGCTTCAGTTCAATTTCCGATAGTAGACAACGATTTTTCAGGCAACATGATGCGTGCCGAGAAGATGATCAAACAGGTCATGCAAGAAAAAGACGTGGATCTCTTGCTTTTCCCGGAAGTGTGTATCGAAGGGGTGAACCTGCCTTCGTTTGAAACCCTCTTGACAGACGAGCAGCTTGACGAAATAGACAACTTCTGGAGAAAAATGGCCAAGATGAGCGGCCTACATATTCTTGCGGGCCACATAGCCTGCCGCGACGGCACCTGGTTCAACCTCGCCAGTTGTTATGCGCCGGACGGTAACGTTATCGCTGAGTATGCCAAGACTCATCTTTTCAACGCTGAGAGAGAGTTCTTCAAGCCCGGAGACAAGAGCGTGATCTTTAAGATAAGGGATTTTTCCATAGGGATTATGATTTGCGCCGACCTGGGGTTCCCTGAGTTCAGTCGAACAATGGCAGTTCAAGGGGTGGATGTTTTGGCGGTACCGAGTTGCTGGGCGTATCCACACGATTTGTTGTGGACCCTCTGCAACCAGTTGAGAGCAGGTGAAAACGGTTGCTACCTGGTATCCTGCAACCGGCTCGGCCAGGAAATAAACGGCCGGATCGCGCTTGGACACTCTATGGCGGTAAGCCCCAGGGGCGAGATTATCGCCAATCTCGGGCTCCAGAAAGAGGGCTATTTTGTAGCCAACCTTCACAAGAGCGAAGTTGAGCTGGAACGCGGCGTGGTTAAGTGGCTTGAATGGCTCAGGCCTGAATTGTATGACACCCGTCAGATATCCAAGGTAACGTGAGAGTGGATACAAATAATGGCGCTCACTGCGGCCGACCTCCTTCTGGATCAAGAGGTGTTGGCAAGAGTCAGGGCAGATTTCAAAGCATAGCAAGATTACACAGTAATAACAGAGAAGGTGATAGCATGAGTTTCAAAGCTACTTTGCAGGCATTTGATCTGCTTGACAGAGCCTATGTAGACGGTGAACAGGTTGTAGAGTTAGTGAGGTCTTTGGGAGACACCCAAGTGAGAAGCGTCAGAGTAGGAGGAGAACAAGGGCATACGGATTTCATTCAAATGGTTATACAAGGCACAAATGGCAATCTCAGCGGGGGCAGCGCACCTACTCTCGGAATCATCGGGAGATTAGGGGGAATAGGGGCCCGTCCTGAGCGGATCGGCATTGTTTCAGATGGGGACGGTGCAGTGGCCGCGGTTGCGTGTGCCATAAAGCTTACGACCATGGTCCGGCGGGGCGACAGATTGCCCGGGGATGTAATAGTGTCTACCCATATCTGTCCCAATGCACCTACAGCACCCCACGATCCTGTGCCGTTTATGGGTTCTCCCGTCGATATAGATACGATGAACAGATATGAAGTCACGGAGGATATGGACGCAATACTGTCCATAGATACGACTAAAGGAAACCGTGTGATAAATCATAAAGGATTCGCAATATCGCCAACAGTCAAAGAGGGCTACATACTTAGAACGAGCGAAGATCTGCTGGATATCATGACTTTCACCACAGGAAGGCTGCCCATAGTATTTCCCATTACGACCCAGGACATTACGCCTTACGGCAATGGCATTTACCATCTGAACAGTATTCTTCAGCCATGCACGGTGACTTCCGCGCCGGTGGTAGGGGTTGCCATAACCACAGAGAGTGCTGTTCCAGGCTGCGGTACCGGAGCCAGCCATGTAGTTGACATCGAACAGGCAGTGAGATTCAGCATTGAAGTGGCCAAGAGTTTCGGTGCAGGGAAATGCAAGTTTTATGATGAGGAAGAGTTCGACAGACTGGTGAGACTCTACGGGCCAATGAGTGTCCTGCAGACGCTGGGGAACATGACCTAAATGGGTGTCCTTCGCTTGTAGTCTTGAACGGGACAACCGGTTGATCGATTCGGGCACCAGGCCCGTCATCAGGGCCTGGTCATTTTATTGCCCGGCCGCAGGCGGACATGGCCGGTTATTGTGCCGTATCAGCCGGTGAATGAAGACAACCGGCCCACATAAGCTTTACGCGTCCGATGCTCTACGATATCCTGAGATCTGATGATCGCGACATTTGATTGTCGTACCAGGATATACATTCTGTTGGAGGCAAGCAAATGAATGGGTGCATGCCACTTTTTGACCATGTACAGTTTCAACATGATGCTTACCTGGCTCCCTTACTACTTTGAAACTGTAAGGGGCTTTGAGGGCGGGCTGGCTGCAGCTATTCCTGTGGTGATGCCCCTCGTTATGGCCCCTGCGGCCATCGTATGGGGAACCGTGGCGGACAGAAGTCAGAGCAGAGATTTTGTGTTGTGGATATGTCTCCCTGTTGCCGGAATTGCCGTGGCAATGATGCCGGCTATGGGTTCTCCGGCCTTACTCGTTCTCAGCCTGATGCTGTATGGGATGACCGGAAAGCTGGTATTCGATCCTGTACTCACTGCTACAGTTTCGGAGAACGCCCCTCGGCATGCCCATGGGTTTTTCTTGGCATCTTTTAACCTTGCAGCAAGTCTCGCAATGGTAGTCGCTCCGTCTGTAACCGGCCTCATAACTGAGAAATCCGGTAATTTCAACATAAGTTTCTTTATGGCAGGGGCGTTTCATTTCTTAGCCCTGCTAGCGTTGCGGCAAGCTAGGCGAAGTCTTGCCAAGTTGAATTACAGTAGTAAGGAAGTTGCAGGCGTATCTTAACATACTCCTCCCCTCTTAATCGGAGGTAGGATAAAGAGAAACGCTGACAAGTGAATAGCGACAGAAGGATACCAAGGGATGGAGCGCAAAAGAAGAAAAGCAAAAGGGGAAGAGAAGGAAGTAGAGGATGGACGGACAGGATGTTGTGAACCTAACCCTGAGTGATGACGATACCAGGGCCCGTTATGCCCGTGAACTTGTAGCTGGGGCAACAGTGAAGCAACTGCAACAAGCAATGGCATCAGGCCGACTTGCTTCCAGGGATATTGTCCAAGCATACATAGAACGCATTGCCCTTTACGACAAGCAAGGCCCGGCGCTCAACTCGGTTTTGGAGCTGAACCCTGAGGCGCTGTTTATTGCCGAAGCGCTGGACGCTGAACTACACCGGCAAGGGCCGAAGTTTTTCAAGTTGGAGAAGGATGGTGCTCTGTACAGGGACGCTGTACAGCTCCGCCGGGGGCCGAGAGGGCCTTTGCACGGCATACCTGTTTTGGTCAAAGACAATGTGGATACTGCAGACATGATGCACACCAGCGCAGGCTCATTAGCCCTCGCCAACTCCTACGCACGGGAAGACTCGTTTGTGGCTCGCAAACTGCGGGAGGCTGGAGCTATCATTCTAGGAAAAGTCAACATGACTGAATGGGCGAATTTCATGGCGGAAAACATGCCCGGTGGTTATAGCTCCAGAGGTGGCCAGGTGCTTAACCCTTACGGTCCCGGCGTGTACAGCCCCGGAGGCTCCAGTTCCGGCTCGGCGGTTGCGGTAGCAGCGGGTTTCGCACCTGTTTCGGTTGGTACCGAAACATCTGGCTCAATTCTTAATCCTGCCGACGCAAACTCAGTGGTTGGCATAAAGCCCACAGTTGGTTTGATTAGCCGTTCAGGGATAATTCCGATTTCCCATATTCAAGATACCCCCGGTCCTTTTGGGGCCACAGTGGAAGATGCAGCTATCCTGCTGGGAGTGTTGACGGGCGTCGATGAAGATGACCCGGCAACTTGGACAAGTGAAGGCAGAGCCTACAGCGATTACACCCAGTTTCTCGACAAGGACGGCCTGAAAAATGCCCGCATAGGGTTTGCAAAGGCGTGCCTGGAACAGGTTGATGATGAGTCTCGCCCAATCATAGCAGCTGTGGAGGAAGTCCTCAGGGATGCAGGTGCGCAGGTGGTCTATGTCCCGCCGTTGCCTTCCCGGCACTGGCGGTGCATAGCCATGATTTACGAGTTCAAACCTGCGATAAACAAGTACTTGTCTCAGTTATCTCCCAACGTGCCTGTACACTCCCTTGAGGAACTGATTGAGTTCAACAACAGCTGTCCTGAAAAGATGCTCAAGTACGGGCAGGCGATATTGCTCAAGTCAGAGGCCACCGGCGGCACCCTGACTGAGCCGGAATACATTGAAGCAAGAACCAAGGGAGAGCGCACTGCGAGGCAAAGCATCGATTCCCTGCTCAAGCAACACAAACTGGACGCTTTGCTGTTCCCGCAGATAATGGCGTGTGCGGTTTCTGCAGAAGCAGGTTATCCTTCTGTAAGCGTACCTGTGGGGTACACCAAAGAGGGCAAGCCTTTAGGGGTGACATTCACTGCAAGCGCCTATTCCGAGCCTGTGCTCGTAAGGTTGGCATATGCCTTGGAACAGCTCACCAAAGCACGTAAATCGCCGAAACTGGATTAGGGAGAACACTTGTTGTGCCAGGTTGTGCCGGGACGTGGTGGGCTTCGGTGCGGAGGTTTGGCTCAGGAATGGTCGGTTCAATTCTGAACCAGGTCTGGTCTGGAAGTGGTGTCAAACCAGATGAGTTCCGGAACTGGATTATTTCTGACCCGTCTGAGCCTCAAAGAACGAAAAACTGGTGAATTCCGAACCAGGTTCCGGCGTGAAGTGGTGAATTCCTGATCAGCTCAGGCTCCGAACTGGTCAAATCGAAACCAGTATGAGTCTCCGTATAAGCGGAATCGGTGGATTTTTCGCCATCCCGGCCCGCGGGAAGCGGAATCGGCCGATTTTTGGTCTTGGTTGCATCATTCACACCCACCTGGTGTTGTACGCCCCTCGGACCATCACGTAGGCTTCGGTGTGCTTTCTTTTAAGGGCCATCCTGGTGGCTAGCAGCTCATTGCAGTTGGGACAATGCAGAGCTCCCGGCTTCCCGGACAAATCTACCGAACTGCGGATTATTCTGTCCACATACATCCTCAATAAACGTCCTCTGCCCACTTTCTGGTAGAGGACAATCTCGTTCTTGCAGCGGCCGCAGAGGACCAGCATAGTATAACTACCTTTAACCTTCCTGTGATACGGATTTTCGTATTTCAAACAGGTGTCCTCCCAGGATGAGCTTCACTTAGGCTAACCAAGTATGTTCGCTCTAACTACTTCAGAGCGGTCAGAGAGACCTCAGAGATTATCGGTCACTGCCCTGTTAGTCAGCAGTCCATGCTAGGAACATTATAAGGCTAAATCAAGACAGATAGGATCATTTGGTGTCAACGGACAGTGATTTTGTCACCCCCAAGAATACTAATTTGGACAGTGAAAATGTCACCCTCTTTGTTTAAGATGTGGCGGCCGACGCCGCCGCATCTCAGTTTTGGTACTGCTGAACAATCAATCTAAGTCTTTTGTTTCTCTTCTGGAAGTACTGTTCTACCGGGTCATCGTTTTTCGGTGGATTGGGGATCCCTCTCTCTTTCAGTATCCTC
>DUVI01000063.1 GCA_012841065.1 Bacillota bacterium | reverse complement strand
TCATCAACAGGCGGTTTTGGCATCTGTCCAGGCGCTGTTCGCTGATCATCCTGCCCTCCCACAAGTCTTGGACGCTTATCCATTGCCCACCACGGTGCTCGTAGCACCGCATCCCGTTGTTCCCGTGCCACAAAAGGCGCAAATGGTTCAAGGTAGGGCACCCCAAAAGACCTGAGCGTCAGCAGATGAGTGAAAATGGCTGCAAGTCCTGCAAGTATCCCGAAAAGCCCAAGGGTTGATGCCATCAGCATCAACGGAAACCTGAGAAGCCGGACTGAGATTGCAAGGCTGAAGATAGGTGTTGCAAAGGAAGCAATCCCAGTAAGAGCTACTACCACTACCATTGCTGCTGATACAATCCCTGCCCGCAGCGCTGCTTCGCCTATGACCAAAGCTCCTATGATGCTTACAGCCTGCCCTAAGACCAACGGCAAACGTATACCGGCCTCCCTCAGCAGCTCGAACACGATCTCCATAAGGGCTGCTTCAACTACTGCAGGGAATGGGATAAGGTCTCTTTGTGCAGCGATGCTCAGGATTAGAGGCGTGGGCAGCAGTTCTTGGTGGAATGTTGTTATTGCTACATACAAAGCAGGCAGGGTGAGTGATATGAAGAACGCCATGTATCTCAGAAGCCTGATAATGCTGCCGGCAAAGAACCGCTCGAAGTAGTCTTCCGGTGCGGTGAGAAACATTGGGAAGGTGGCGGGCGCGATAAGCGCAAAGGGTGAACCGTCTGTAATTATGGCGAACCTGCCTTCGAGTAGGTTGCCTGTAACCCTGTCCGGACGTTCAGTACGCAACAGGGTAGGGAATGGGGAGAAGGGTGCATCTTCGATGAGCTCTTCCAGCTGCCCGCTTTCCTGGATGGAATCGATCCTCAACCGTGACAACCTTTGCCTGGCCTCATCAATAATGCCCGAATTCGCGATTCCTTCGATAAAGACCAGGGCTACAGGTGTCTTAGACACTTCTCCAAGGATGTAATGTTCTATCCTAAGCCTGGGATTTCTGATCCTTCTCCTGATAAGGCCTAGGTTTATGTCCAAAGACTCAACGAAACCCTCTTTCGAGCCTCGTATTGTAGTTTCGGTGGTGGGTTGGGTAACTTCCCGTTGGCTGAACCCCTGGGTTTGGCATACAATTGCCTTTGTCACGCCTTGTATAATGATGCACGTGTTTCCGTTTGCGATCTCTTCAACTATCTCTTGGAAATCATGCTCTTCGGCTACATCTGTGAGATCCAGGTACCTGTCCCTGACGTGGTTGAACACAGAGTGGGGATCGGTTAAGTTCTCGGTCTTGTCCACTATCCTCTGCATGATAGCGCTGCTCACAAATTGCGGGTTTACCATTTCGTTGATGTGGATTACCAGCGCGGCAACACACCCGTTCTTTCCTATGGATATGCGCCTGTAAACCAGGTCGAAGCTGCCGCCGAAGGCCTGCCTGATGCGCGCTTCGTTTACCTCAAGCACATCCGAAAGGGGTGTTTCATTGCGTCTGTTCCGGATATCGCCGGACCTCTTTTTCTTGGCAAACCATGAAAACATCCTTGTCTTCTTCGCAAGCCTTCCTAGCATTTGCTACCTCAGCTTTCTACAAGAAAGTTGTGCATCCTGATCATTGGCTTGACACAAGAACCAACCTGTGGATAGTAGTGAGTCATTTGGCTGTTCTGTATTCAAGCGGGTTTTTTGGAGTCGCAGTCTTTCTCACTTCATTGTGAATCTGATACTATTCTGGTCTAGGGGGTGTTAATCATGGGGAGTGTTTCGCACGCAGCTGACATTCTTGACGCCGGGATCCGGCTTAGCATTGGGACTACGATCGCTAAGATAGGCGCCGTTATCGTCATAGCTTTCCTGGTGGTGAGGATTGGAACTTCCTTGATCAACAG
>DUVI01000008.1 GCA_012841065.1 Bacillota bacterium | reverse complement strand
GCGGTAAGGAAGTTTAACCGTGCTGCTTATGCCGATTCTACTGCAAGGTCGTGGCGTTTAGTGGAAGGAGTTTATTGTTACCGGCTGAGGCAATTAGGCGTGGACCCCTTCGAGCCTGGGAGTTCAAGAGATGAGCAGGTTCTGGAGTTCATGAAAGAGCGTAGATATCGGCTGGATCGTCCTTTGCTTTTTTGCGAAGCCCAGGACGTACTGCATAATTTCGATAAAGATTGGTTGTTTAGTCTGCAGAACACCCAGCTTGGGGAGATACAGTTGGATGTGCCTGTCGGGAAGAGCTCAGTCAACAACGCTATGTACAAAACCCGGGAAATCCGGAACAAGTCTATAGTGGCACATGGAACTGCGTCAGTGGACCACAGGCAGGCTGCTGTATCCCTCGCATCGGCAAGAGCTTGTCTCTGCTATGCGCTTAAAGGGAAGAAACGATAGAGCAGTATCCGTTTAACCATCACAAGGTTCATGAGACCGTAACGGGGGTCATCTAGCTTGAACGCAAGCCCAGGATTTCAGCGTTTTATCATAAAGGCGAAGGTAATCGAAGGTTGTCTCAAACTGCCGCGATTCAAGGGCGCCTCTTTACGGGGTGCCTTTGGACAAACCTTCAGGAAAGCAGTGTGTCAAAAACGTTTGTTAGATGATTGCCTGGCATGTGATGTCTCTCCTTGTCCGTATCGGGAGGCGTTTCAGAGTACGGATCAGAAGGGAAGAGGGGTGCCACGGCCTTTTGTTATTGAACTTCCCTTCGACCAGCGCTCGGAGATTCCGGCTGGTGAGAGCTTTGAATTCGCTTTAGTCCTGTTCGGCAGGAGCCTTTCTTTCTTGCCCTTGTTCATAATGGTATTCGATGAGATCGGAAAGAGAGGCTTTGGTATCGGAAAGTCTGGTTGTTTCAACATACAAAGTGTAACAACTCCGGAGAATGCAACTGTCTACACGCCAGGAAGCGGGTTTGGCGCGGCTCCCTCGCGCTGCGTTGCAGAGTTCCAAGGAGGGTACACCGGAGGGAAAGGTGTATTGCTCCACTTCATAACTCCTGTGCAAATAAGAAGACAGGGCCGAGTGGAAATACCCACGTTTGTGGACATAGTCTCGGCTCTCATGCGTCGTCTCAAGCTGTTATACAGATTTCATAGTGATGAGCGTATCGACCAGGAAATCGTTGAGTCTGCTCTTGATGAGGCGAGACGCGCAGTCAATGAACAAAGCCTCCTGTTTCACACGGTGCTTTCGAGGTTTTCAAGCCGTCAAAAGCAAAGGATTATCTATCCAGGGTGTGTTGGCAAGATCTTTGCTGAAGGTGATTTTTCTAGTCTTTACCCTTGGCTGGCTGTTGGTGAATATGTTCACGTTGGCAAAGGTTGCTCATTCGGATTAGGGCAGTACAAGCTTACGATTCTTGAGTCCTAAACCCTGATTGACAATTGGTCCTTGACAATCTGTGGCGTCGGGTTGTAATGGCGCAGAAAAAGCGGGAGCTCGGCGGAAATCGAAAAGGCGTATAGCAGCGTATTCGATTTGTACGATTGAAGAGGAATGTGGATGTAAAACTAGTAGTCCGGGCCTGACCGGATTATTGCCTCGCTACTATAGAGGACTTCAACGCCCACTGTCTCTTTGTCACTTTGAACACTCCCCTACTGTAGAGGGCTGACACCTTGCCCAGATCTATCCATCCCGGATGCTAGCAGCCGATCCAGTTGGGCCTTATTCACCTGCCTGCGGTTAAAGAGGCGCGACAGGGCGATATTTTCCCAGAGATTTGCTCTGATCTTCCAGATGTCCTCACGAAGCTGACTTCTGCTCAGGATGTGCTCCCAGCCTTGGGCCAATAGCAGGATTCCCGCCCGTGGAATTGAAGACTTCCTACCAGGCTGCAACTAATCTGTCAGTTGTCCTGCCGGTTCAACGGGCCGGCATGCTCGCAATAAGCGCAGAATCAGGAGGGATATCGTGAATCACCGGATACACAAGTTACAGGGCCTTCTTCAAAAAAATGATGTAGATGGGGTTTTGTACGCGACAAGTGGCAACCTGCAGTACTTTCTCAATGACGCTTCCTTTTGGT
>DUVI01000062.1 GCA_012841065.1 Bacillota bacterium | reverse complement strand
AGGAGAATTAACGCCTGCCTAGAAACAAGTGATTAACCGGTAGTCGAATAATCCGTATCGAGAAGCATTTGAGGTCATCTTTAACCGAGAGAATATTTTCCACTTCCAAAATTACATAAACTCCAGTTTTCCGTTCTCTCGCTTAACCCCCAGTAAAGGCTGCTTGGTTCTACTCAAGATAAGCCCTCAATTCTACACTCCTGGAACACCGACTCACATTTCTGTTACTTTATGTCATCCCTGTGATATGCTTACAGAGGAATATGTCACAGCTAGTAGAATTATGTTGTTGTCCAAAGAATCGGCCGAGTACTCAGCCGGCATCCACCTCTCAAAGGCACCACAGAGCGAAGTTGTTGGTGCCTTCTTTTTCTAAGTGGTGGATTTGCCAATAGACACCTTCGCGCCAGAGAACGAAGCACAAGCGAAGCGAACTTTGCTTCAGGAAAACCAGATTGGGTTTCCATGTCTGAAGTACGGAGGTGCGTCAAATGAAGAAACACTTACGCCTCATAGTTTGCCTGGCTCTCATTATCGGTATTGGGTTGGGGGGAGCCGCGGGATCAATTACAAGTACCCTCACCATGTACCGGACCAGCGGACCTGTACTACCCTTACCCCTTCCGCCGGTGGAAGATGACCCGCCGGATGCTAACGGATTCCCTGGGTACTGGGTAACGGCCAATGGACCTGTACTACCCTTACCCCTTCCGCCGGTAGAAGATGACCCACCCGATGTGGAGTGGCTACCACCTGTGGTAATCCACATCTAGCCAGATACGTCAGGCAAACACATGAAGCCGGGAGCCCATTCCGGAGCTCCCGGCTCCTCTTCATAAACCTTGCCGAGCAAGACTTATGTTCCCAACCGGTTTACAATACCTAAGAGCTTGTTTACAAGACAGATTCATCCTATAATCTGATCGGGACAGATTGCGACAATATATTCAGCATATCAAGAGCAATCGTGGTTATTTCTTAGCCTATCGGTGAGGAGGATAGGTTTGTCTTCTCTCGAGATTTTCGCCCAGAATGTCAAGACGCTGTTGAACCAAAGAAATCTAAGGCTCAAGGACCTGGCTGAGGCAATCGACCTATCCGAATCCTACCTTTCGCTGGTCCTTAACGGAACAAGAAGAAACCTTGGGGATAAGTATAAGGACCGGATCGCAGCGTTTTTCGGTGTGCCCATCTCTCAGCTTTACTCCGAATTCCCTACGTTTGCCGACATCGATGACATGCAAGCATACACTGAAGACCCGCTCAGAGCCGAAGTTAAGGGAGTAATCGATGCCTTCATCGAACGGACGAACCTCCATTCTAAGGAAATTCCTTTCTATCTGGCGCTTGCTGCCCTGTCAGATCAGGAGGCCCGCTCAGTTAAGAAGTACCTCACCATGGTACTTAAGGGTCTTGAGACACGCGATTCCGGCCAAACAGATCTCCGTGAGGCCAACTTGCTGGACTTGACAACAAAGCAGCGCAACGTGCTTCTGGCATGTTCCCTTGCAGGCAATAACGCCCGGTCTGAGTGGATTACGCCCCTTTGCCAGATGGAAGACGGCGAATTTCAGAAGACCATGGAGGAGCTCGTTGCCCTCGACCTGATTTCAGTGGTAGTAGATGTTCCGGGCAACCGCGTATTGTTGAAAAGAAGCCTGAGAGAAGTGCTCTCTTCCCAATACACCCAGGACAAGCTAAAGCAGCTTTATGCTGATCTTGCCGCAGCCATGGAGATGTATCCTGACGACAATCCGGGATTTTACTCAGATCTCGCCCGCACACTGGTCAAAGCGGGACTAACCTCAAGGGCGCTTCCCTATTACAACAAGGCCGCTCTAGGTTACCAAGACCACAAGATATGGGATATGGCGGCCAAGATGTGGCACGAACTGTCTCTGGCCCATGCGGTCCTGGACAACCAACGGGAAAGGGGCAAGTGCTTGTGCAAGTGTGCCCAGGCACTTGCAGAAAACAAAGATTTCGACGGGGCCGATGCGTTAGGCAACCATGCATTCCAGGTGTTCCAGGAGACTCAATCTGACGAAATGCTAGTCTACACCTGCCTTACCATGGGGAATATACACTCGAACAGCGACTATAACAAAGCAGCCTCATGGTACAAAAAAGGATTGGATTCCGCCGGCGTCACCTCGCCAAACTACGGGCATCTCCTTATGAACCTGGCGACCTCATATTTCGCCCAGGGTAAGACAAGCCAAGCAGAAGTCTGCCTCAATCAAACCAGGCAATGGATCCAGGACCACAAACCTCTCGAAGCAAACAGGCTGGCGTCCCATGCGGATCTCATATCGGGACTGATTGAATTCAAGCGCAGGAACTGGAAAGCAGCCAAACGCTACTACCAATCGTCCATAGAAGAAGCTCCTGAAAAATGGCAGGGAGACCTTGCGGTAGCTTATCACAACCTAGGGATGATTTTTTACCGCGAAGACCGTCCTGGCCCTGCCCTCGAGTACCTCCTGAAGGCCAGACAACTATTTGAACGCGACAATCTCGACAGCCGGTGGGCCGCCGCAGGAGTTGAGATCGCCAAGGTCCTCATACGGGAAGGCCGGATTAAAGAGGCAGCTTCACTGCTTGAGAGTATCCCTGACAAGCTTGACAAGACCGATCGCACTGAACTAGGCTGGGTGTTCCTGCTCAAAGCTTGTATAGAGAAATCAAACGGGGTATATGGACGGGCCAAAGCTATGGCCAACCGTGCCCTGGAGATCTTCCACCAAGAAGAAGCCGCCAGAGATGTTGCATGCGCGTCGTTATGGCTATGCAACCTCCTGGAAGCGACAGGTGACATAACCCGGGCGCAGCATCTTAGAAATACAGCGTATACAATATACTCCAAGAACCACTGGGATCTAAGGGAACTACACAGGGAGTGCAGCTTGTTAGATCCAAAGCATGGCTAGGCGGAAACCGCCTGCCGAAAACGGCAGTAACACAGTTTTTTGTTGTAGCAGGCAACTCATGCATTGCATCCCTAGCCGCCTGTCGTCAAGAGGCGGGCAGCGTCCCCTCCTCTACCCTTTACAAAGCACCTGCTTCTAAGATATCTACGGCGTCGACAGAGCCTTTATCTTCCACGTCGCGCCTTAACCGCGTTTTCGATCCTCACAAGCGCCTCCTCAAGAATCGACCTCGGACAGGCTACATTGAGCCTCATAAACCCGGTTCCTTCAGGCCCAAACGTAACACCGTCGTTAAGTCCCACGCGGGCTTCTTCGATGAAGAATCTTCTCAATGCGTCTTGGTCTAACCCCAAGCCGCGGCAATCCAGCCAGATAAGGTAAGTAGCTTCGGGCCTCATAGACCTGATCTCAGGTACATTGTTGTTCAAGAAGTCAATGGCGTAGTTGATGTTGCCCTCGATATATTCCAGCACCTGCTCAAGCCAATCGTCTCCGTACCTGAAAGCTGCTTCAGCTGCAATCAGCCCGAAAATGCCCGGGGCACCCATAAGCCTGCCCCGGGCCTCATTGAATCTTCGCCTGCGTGTTTCATTGGGAATGATGGTCACTGATGTGTGGAATCCGGGAATGTTGAAAGTCTTGCTTGGAGCAAAGCAAATGACTGAATTCATCGCAAACTCCTCAGATATTGACGCAAAAGGAATGTGGGAGTGGCCTTTCATAACCAGCTCACAGTGGATCTCGTCTGAGATCACAACCCCGCCTGCACCGATTACCGTCTCTCCCATGGTTATGAGCTCGTCCCTAGTCCACACGCGGCCGCCTGGATTGTGAGGGCTGCAAAGAATGAAGGCTCTGGCACCGCCTTCATCAAACTTAGCTTTGAAATCTTCAAAGTCAATCTCAAAACGGGTGTCCGAAAGCTTGAGCGGGTTGACGGCTAGTTCCCGCTTGTTGTGGGTTATCGCGGTCCAAAAAGGCGGATATACAGGGCTCTGCAACACCACCTTGTCTCCGGGCCCGGTAAACGCAAGCACAGCGGCATTTACTGCCGGCATAACCCCAGGGGTAATCACTATCCATTCTTTGTCTACCTTCCACCCATACTTGGAGTCCAGGCGTTGGATAACCGAATCGTAAAAGCTTGGGCTGACCATTGTATATCCAAAGATGGGGTGGTCTAACCGCTCCCTGATGGCACTCAGGACGGGTTCAGGTACCCGGAAATCCATGTCCGCCACCCATAGGGGCAGCACATCGTCACGCCCGAAAATCTCCTCTACACTCCATTTGCTGCTAAGAGCGCTTTTCCTGTCATAGACCTTGTCAAAATCGTATTTCACCGCACAATGCTCCTTTCTTCGAAATCCTAGCCGGATGCCAACCACGAAATATCATCGCGGATGATTGCTACAAAATTCAGCGCTGAAAACAACGCGATCCCGAGTAGATCTTCTCCAAACAGCCGCGTGAAATCCTTCCGCCAAGATCAAAGCCGCGCTCATTCCGTCACAAAAATAAACGGCGGAAACACTCTCGCTTCCGCCATACTGCGCCATATGCGGCCTAGTATTCCGGCATATATTCACTGTGTCATGATCATGATTTCATGCCCATTACCAATACAGGGCTATAGCTGGATGCAGATAAACCCGAACAAACCTATCACTTCCGTGCCAAATCCTGCACAGTTCGCCCGCCGGCCCTGGCTACAGGATAATGCAGATGAGCCCTCCTGAGCCTTCATTGAGGATCCTGGTTATGGTCTCTTGCATCTTGGCCTTGACGTTTTCGGGCATCCTGTCAACTTTCCCGGAAACATTCTCTATCACGATATCTTGCAATGCCTTGCCGAACAAGTCGGTAGCCCAAATCTTCTTCGGGTCGTCCTCGAATTTTTCCATCAGATAGGTTACCAGTTCAAGCCCTTGCTCCTCCGAACCTATCAGCGGGCTTACTTCAGCCTCTACTTCACTCTTGATGAGGTGGATTACCGGCCCCCTGGCGGCCAGCCTGACCCCGTAATTTCTGCCTTGCCTTACCATCTCAGGTTCTTCGAACTGCATATCATCGAGAGTCGGTTCTACAATGCCATATCCGGTTTCCTCGAGTTCACGCAATGCTAATGCAAACCTTTCGTGTGTCTTCTTAGCTACAACCAGTTCACCCAGCATGCCAAGGAGGTCCGCTTTGTCGAACAGGTTCTGGCCTACGCGCTCACTCACCACTTTGAAGAAAACTTCGTCTGTCGCTTCCAGCCTCAACGTGGCTGTGCCCATGCTCATCTTGACCTGTTCTACATCAACCCTGTCCACATAATCGGATACACCCAGAGTCATCACGCACGAATCGATGTCGCGGATTCTTTTCACTGAACTTACTGCCTCGTTTATGTTAGCTTGAATTGTGCTCTTGAGCCAATGGGTTGAGCTTAGCATCTGAACCCACCTGGGGATTCGCACGGTCATCTCCGTGACCGGGAACTCATACAATACTTGCTCGATGATAAGGATGATGTCGTCATGGGTAAGTTCCAGGCAATTTGCAGGGATTACAGGTACGCCGTATTCTTCTTCCATGTCGGTGGCAAGATCGGACACCTGCTTGGAGTAAGGGTCTGTTGAGTTTAGCACTATGACAAAGGGTTTGCCGATCTCCTGGAGTTTTTCAATCACTTTTCTTTCAGGCTCTACGTACTTTTCACGGGGTATATCAACAATGGTGCCATCGGTGGTGACCACTATTCCAATGGTGGAATGGTCCATAATCACCTTCTCTGTGCCAAGTTCTGCAGCTTCGGTAAATGGGATTGGTTCTTCAAACCACATGGTCCTGACCATCCGCGCCTCGTCGCCTTCGATGTAGCCTTGCGCACCTTCTACCGGATATCCGGTACAATCAATCACCCGGACATTCAGGGAGAGGTTCTCTTTGAGGTCTATAGGCACTGCTTCTTCAGGCACAAACTTGGGCTCTACCGTCATCACCGTCTTACCGCCGCCTGCCTGAGGCACAGCATCTATGGTGCGCTGCCTGTCATAGGCATCGGTGATGTTGGGGATGACAAACAGTTCCATGAACCTACGGATAAAGGTGGACTTCCCTACCCGCATGGGGCCGACTACTCCGATGTAGATGTCGCCACCTGTGCGCTCAGCAATATCCCGGAAAATGTCGAAACTCTCCACCTGACTCTCCCTCCTTAAGAGGACGCTCCCAATAACTATATGCCAAGCCACCCTGTAACTTGATTCCAAATACGGTGGAAGTTTGGGCAACCATAATAGGCAATTCATAAATGGTTATGAAGGACAAAGTCAAATTAGAACTCAAGTTGGCATAAGAGGGGTCAAGCGGCCCAAAGCCGCCGGAGTCAGAACTCTCCGATCCTGAAATAATACTCTTCAGGTTCTGGTTTCCGCTCCCGGTTCATCGCTTCAGAAAGCCCCCTGTGGAGAGACAGGTTCTCGTAAAGAATCCTGTAAACCACGTCTGTGATTGGCATTGGAATATCGTATGTAGCGGACAGTTGCATGGCTGCCTTGACGGTTTGGAGTCCTTCAACAGTATAGCCTGTCCTATCCACAAAGCTGTGTATCGACTCGCTCTTCCCCACAGCTATGCCTGCCTGGCGGTTCCTGGACAGAGGCCCTGTGGACGTCAGCACCAGATCGCCAAGGCCTGAAAGCCCGGCAAAGGTAAGGGGTTGGGCTCCAAGGGCCACACCAAGCCTGGTTATTTCCGCAATGCCCCTTGAAATTATCGCGGCTTGCGCATTGTAGCCTGCACCCATGCCCTGGGCCATCCCGCATGCCAGGGCAATCACGTTCTTGAGCGCCCCGCCTATTTCCACACCAATCACGTCTACGTGAGTGTATACCCTGAAATACCCTGTCATGAAAGCATGTTGGACTGCAAGCCTTGTGGATTCTTCCAAGGCGGCTACAACTGTTGCGGCGGGAAGCCGTTTGGCGATTTCGGCGGCGAAGTTGGGGCCTGAGAGCACGCACATCCTGTCTTTGACTGAAGGGTTAGCATCGATCCACACCTGGGACGGTCTTCTCAGGGTATCAAGGTCGAAGCCCTTGGTCGCGGTGACAACAAGTGCATCACCGGGGAGACGGCCCGCTATTTCCCGGGTTACCTGTGATAATGCAGACGAAGGGATAGCCAGCACAACCAAAGATGCATCTGATAAAGCCTTATCCACATCCGTTGTGACCGTCATGTTTCGGGGCAAAACTATTCCAGGCAACCTGGGTACGCTCTTGTTGACTTCAAAATACTTCACGGTAGATTCACTTCGTGCCCATAGGGCAACCTGGTACCCGTTATCGCAGAGCACCACACCTAACGCACCTGCCCAAGCGCCTGCCCCGATAATACACGCCTTCTTCCCTTGCCTGCGCTTCAACCGGTTTCCCCTTTCCGCCCAAGATCTATCTTCAATTCGGTTCCCAAGAGCAGCCTCTGTATGTTTGCTCTGTGCCTGTAGGTAACCACAGCAGCAAGTCCAAACACCGCCCACCTGTCAAAGGCAGTAAACTCAGGGAAAAGCGAGTAGGCGAAAGCAGCCCAAACCCCCAGCAGACTACCTAGGGATACGTATCTTGACATGGCCACTGTAATCAGAAATACAATGAAGCCTACACCAAGCAGTTTAGGAAAAACCACAATGGCTGCTCCCGCAGTGGTAGCTACTCCCTTTCCACCCTTAAACCGCAAGAACACTGACCAGTTGTGACCCACGATGGCGCAAACCCCGGCCGCAAGCGCACCTGCCTTACCCATGTCAAAGGTCTGTGAGGCAAGATAGGCCGGCAACGCACCTTTCAGGATATCGATGAACAAGACGACAAGTCCCTGTTTGAGTCCTAATACCCGGAACACATTGGTAGCTCCTGTGTTGCCGCTTCCGCGGGACATGATATCATCTATGCCCGCCAGCCTGGATACGAGTACTCCTGTGGGTACTGAACCACACATATATCCAAACAGGCACATTGACAAAAACACAGGCCAGTTGATCCTCATGTTCCCCTTCTCCTTCTGTGAGGTCGAAACTCCATTACAATAGGCACTCCTGCAAATCCGAACCGCCTTCTGATTTCAGACTCGAGGTACCTGATATATGAATCAGGCATTTTGGCAGGATCCTTTACGAAAAACACTATTTCCGGAGGTTGGGTGCCTGTCTGGGTACAATAGAACAGCCTTGCATCCCTGGGAGGGGGGCTGAAATCGACGATACGGTCTACTACTTGTTTGAGCAGCGAAGTGCCGATCCTCCTGTTGTACTCCTGGTATGTCCTGATCACCTCGGGCAAAATAAGATCAATACCTTCACCGGTAGTACATGACGTAAACAGCACATTGGAGTACCACACCGGCTTGCACCGGTTTTTCGCCATGTTGGCAAACACTTCCCGGGGCATGCTCTCAAACAGCCCCAGGTCCACCTTGTTCACCACCAAGATGGACCCCTTCAGGTTGCGGTTGATATACCCTGCTATTCTCCGGTCCTGCGCCGAAGGCAGTTCAGTTGCGTCAAGCACAAAAATGGCGACATCACACCGCTTAACCGCACGCAAAGCCCTGCCTACCGCCAGTGACTCAAGTTTTTCGTCTATCCTGGTCGGCCGCCTCATGCCGGCTGTATCGACGATCACAAATTCCATGTCGTCGTATGTGAATGTGATGTCTACCGCATCTACGGTGGTACCGGGCGTTGAAGACACGGTCATCCGCGGCTGGCCAATGAGCCGGTTTACCAGCGAAGACTTGCCCACATTGGGTCTGCCGACAATCGCCACCCTGATGGTCTTGGTTTCTCCGCTTATTTCAGCTTCTCCGGTTTCAGGTTCTCCGGCTTCAGCTCCCGCCTCATCGGCTTCTGACATTGCTTCCCGCTTAGCCCTTATGATCCGGTCGAGCAAATCACCCACCCCAAGACCGTGGGCTGCCGAAACCGGCAACACTTCCGGAAACCCCAAGGAATAGAATTCCGTCCCCCTGTGCTTCTGCCTAGGGGCGTCACACTTGTTTGACACAACAAGCACCGGTTTCCCGGCCCTCCTGAGGATATCCGCGATCTCCTGATCCTCAGGCATGAGCCCTGCCTTGGCATCTACCACAAAAATAAGCAGGTCAGACTCTTCAATGGCTTGTTCAATTTGAATTCTTATGGCCTTGGCCAGCTCGCTGGATGAAGATAAGTCGAACCCACCTGTATCCAGAAGAGTAAACTCTTCTCCCTGCCAGCTGCAAGGAGCATAAAGCCTGTCTCTTGTAACACCCCTTTGCTTGTGCACAATCGATGCCCTGGCGCCTGTTATCCTGTTGAAAAGCTCCGATTTGCCTACGTTAGGCCTGCCAACAACAGCTACCACATAATCCACGTGTTCTAACCTCCTTGAGGCCCCAGTGCTGCATCCAACAAGCTCGTGGGAGAAGGCGCGACCACTCTCACCGGAACTCCGGTGGCTTCGCTTAAGCCGCTTACCGCCATGTCATCGAGAAACCTGCCTTCAAATACTGAATACGACGGGATGAGCACCGACTCATATGCTTCTCCGGCTTGTTTGAGTTTCATTATGGCCGGTAAAATGTCTCCGCCTGTTAACAAGCCTGCGCATGTAACCGTATCACCAAAGAAATTGTTTCTAACCTTGACCACTGAAATCCTGTTCTGCAGCCCTAGAGTCTCCACAGCCCCTGCAATCTCTGGATAGGCCATATATCCTGTAACCGCCAATATCTTACCCCGTCCGGGGCCTGTGACTGAAGCACCGCGGGATGCGCAACATGAGCCCGTTTGCGTTTGATTATGACCCTCTTCTGCCAACCGGGCCCAGGCCGCCTTAAGGGCCTCCCTGAAATCCGCCACAATTCCGATACCGTTCTCGAACTGGGGGAAATCGTCGTAGTACTCGTAGTCAGGGAAAGGCTTGCCTGAAACTAAATAGAACTCGTCTGCCCCGTAGACCCAATGTATCCCCCGCTGCTTGTACACCCTGGCAGCATAGTCTTCAATGATATCCAGGGTTTCCCTTGCCCAATCAGGATCTCCGACAGGAAACGGCGACGCCTTTCTGTACTTGGTATAAACGGCAGGCACAACGCCCACCGACAGGATAGTATCTCCCAAATCTTCCAGGTTCGCAAGGGTAGCAACCAGTTTATCGCCGTCGTTTACCCCTCTCATGAGCACATTCTGGATGTGGGCGGAAATCCCCATCTGCTTGAACTTCCTCAGATAATCCATGGCGTTTGCTGCGTCAGGATTGCCCATGACCTGCGCCCTTAGGCAAGGATCGGATGTATGGAGGGATATCCTCAGAGGGGAAAGCCGCTGCTGCTCAATGCGCTCCCAGTCATCCTCTGACAGGTTTGTAAGCGAGATGAAGTTGCCGAAAAGAAACGACAGGCGGTAATCATCGTCACGGACATAAAGGGGACCGCGCATCCCCCGCGGAAGTTGGGAGATAAAGCAAAAGCAGCAGTTGTTCCTACAAGTCTTGATTGAGTCGAAAACCGGATTGACGAAGGATATGCCCATGAGATCGTCAGGTTCCTTTTCAATCTCAAACCGTTGCCTGGTTCCGTCCTGCTTCCCCACATCAAGGGTAATGTATTCTCCGGCGCTGTAGAAACGGTAATCAATTTCATCCCTGAGCACCTGGCCATTGATCGAGACTATGTGATCTCCGGGCACAATTCCAAGATATTCAGCCAGGCTTCCAGATTCAACCTGGTAAACCCGTCCTCCTTTGCTTTGAACCGTCAATCCAGATAACCTCCCCTTCGCTGTGATTCCCATTATCGTTCCACATTGAAGAGAGGTCAAGACAATACCGGGTGGCTCCTTTAAGTACCTGGATCTTGTTTGACAGGGAGCTGCACACCAGATTCCGTCCGGGTTGCACCAGACGGAGGCGGCGGGACAAAAATCCTCCCACCCGCGCCCAAAAATCAAGCACCCCTTTCACATTGCACAGACATGCCCGGGCCTCAGGGCACGCAACTTCTATCAGATCACATAAGCATAGTTCCAATCTGCGGCCAAGCCAACCCGACCCCAGAGCATATACTTCTGACCCGCTTGCATCTTCGCCTATCAACACAGGCACACCTATATCACCGGTTGTCCGCCTGTCGAAGTACGGAAGCCAAGCGAGCCTGCCAGGGCCATAGGCGTCAATATCATCTACGCGAAGCAGGCCTAAGTGCAACATGGAAGCGACAACCGAAGAATGAGTACCGCCGTAACAAACGTAAAATATCCGGGGCTTCCGGGAATGCGCCCTCACGTAGAGATCTAACATCGCGGTCATGGCGCGGTTAGCCAGAGGCGACGGGGGCACCCCCCACGCCAGCAATAGGTTTCCGCTCCTGCCCATATGCCCGTAACTACCCCATTTGATTTCGCCGGGCTTTATCCCTCGCCCGGCAGAAGCTTTCATGAGCGCCTCTTTGCTTTTTGCAATCAACACCTTAACCTCCGGCTGCATCAGTGCCTGACCACTATCAGCACGCCGTCACCCACGTCGTGAACCGCGCCCTTCAGGATCCGCGACAGAAGCCTTGCTTTTTCCTGCCTGGCTGCTTCACTTTTCATTATGAACGCCGGGATGCCATTCATCTTGGCCCCATCATCTGTAACGGCGCACAGAATCATTCCGCTGATTGTAATCTCCAAGCATTTACCACTCCAAGTTTTCAAAGGGACCGCCGATACAAGCACCGGCCCCTTGCCAACTCGACCTTGCCAGCGCCCTCATAGTCAACCCTAAGCCTATCAACTGGCCATGAGGCATTTCCGACTCTCCTGGAACCTTGGGAGTTCATTCACTATCCCCTTCGGCCCCCGGCGCATCGGTACCAGATCCACCTCCTATGCGGTCAACATCGCCTACCCTTATCCCGCCTGTACCGAACCATTCAAGTATCTTTGCCTTCATTTCTTCCCAACTGCCCGTGGCAATCCACAGGTACGCAAATATGCCTGCCACCGCAATTCCAAGCAGCCAACCGACAGTCCTTGCTGCACCCCGGGCCTGGGGCCCGGCACCCGGGCCCGAAGCAGGCAGGATATTCGGAATCACTGACCCTAGCAGAGAAGCGCCCCTGATGGCTGCCTCCTTGCTGGTTTGCTCGGTACCCATTTCCAGCAGCAGAGCCCGGTCGAACAAGTCCTGGTTGAAATCTGCGTTACCCATGAAAATTCCTTTGACAAGCCCCGGATACTGAGTGTTAGCCTCGTCCTTAAGGCGCCTGGCGAACTCCAGGTTTGACTGCACTTTCGGGTTCTGCCGCCCGATCACAATCATGCACCGGGCAACTTCTTTGCCGTCAAACTCTTTGAGATAGGCTTCGGCCGGGCCTGCATCCCGGTGAACGTCAAACAAGGCAAGGGGCTTTTGCTTTTTCAAGAGATCGGCTGCAGTCCTCCGGGACCTGTCGTAAGCCCTGGCATCGTTGGGATCGTGGGGAGTTGTGTCGTGTATCGCGTCAATGCCGAGCAAGCGGAGGCTCTCAGCCAGGGCTGCCCCCACATCCATGACTCCTCCCTCACCGGGGATGGATTCAGAATTATCTGATGGCACATACGATTCAGCCGAGTGGGTGTGATATATTCCTACCGCGCCGCTTGAAACGGCAGCCCCAAGGATAGGTTCGGCAAACGGCGGCAGCGCCTCCATCCTGTCCACAGCCCTAACTGTAGCTACGTCGTCCGATACATCGATTACTACATACTTGGTGTCATCCTCATTGATATATTCATCTCCCAGGCTCACAGTGTGGCCCGTTGTAAAGATCACCACTCCGTTTTCATCGAAAACCGTAAAATAACCGCGCTCCCGCTCGGTGTGCCCAGAGGGCGCTTGTGACGACACAGGCCTTATTGACCGATACAGGTAAATCACCCCGGTAGCTGTCGCAAGCACAATCACCAAGGCCCATGCCAATACCCTTCTGCTAATCCTCACGTTTAGTGCCACCTCCCTGGGTCTTAACTGCTTTTTCCCTGGCTTCCCCTACCAGTTCCACAAGTCCCACGGCCAAAATTGCGCTGATTACTGAACTGTCAAAAGCTCCTGCTCCTCCGAAAAACACGCTTCCCGGCGTCCCTGTGACCGCAAGTTCGATCCAATGGAATATGTCCGCAATCACAATGCCTCCCAAGCCTCCGACAAACGCCGCACGCCGGGATCTGCTTGACAATGCAGCTATTATTCCGGCCGCAATACCGTAAACCAGCATGGGAGATACCCTCATGAATTGCTCATCCGGGCTCAGGATCTTTGACAATCCCCAGATCACACCGCCTGTAACCAGGGCGGTGAGGATGCTTCTGGTTTTTTCCCCGGGTTCATCTGCGGTAGCAACCAACCAGATGGCTGCAATTATCGGAACCAGGCCGCCGCCTATGTTCAGCCTCACCAGTATCGGGGTTCTCAAGAGAGTGACGTCAAAAAATGTGCCGGCAGCCATTGTTACAATAATCGCCAGGGCGGCCCTGTCGGACAATCTCATCCTGTCCAATACCCTGTGCAGTACCCCGAAGTAGATAAGGATCGCCACAAGGATTAAGAGGATCACTCCAAAAGGTAATCCCACAAAACTCCCCCCTTAACGTCATGAACACCCACGGTTTCAGGCGCTCAGCAGCGTGGAGAATGCCTTCCCCTCAACCACTAGGGTTTCCAGAAGTTTTCGTGGATTATTCGATAGGGAGGGAACAAGCGGTGGCGTCGCAAAAATAACAGACTCGCAGGCTGTGGTTTGCTTCACCCTGCGAGTTTTACTTCGGAACCAAGACCTTGTCAATCGCCCTAAGGCGGACTGCTCAGTAATTGACTAGTCTTATGCTTCGGGCTCTGCCGGTTGGTCAGCAGGTTCCTGCATTTCAGCAGGCTCTTCAGATGGGTCTGCTTCTGCCGGCTCTCCGGCCTCTGCTGCTTCCTCAGCAGGCTGTTCAGCCTCTGCAGCTTCTGCACCGGCTTCTGCAGCATCAACTGCTTGGCAGGCAGATTCCTCTGCCTCTGCTTCTTCAGCAGGTTCCTCAGGTTCGTCGACTACAACTACTGCCTCTTGCGGCTCACCTTCGTCGCTGATGAAAGGTTGTCCCGCATCCTGCTCTGCTACCTCCACCGCAGCTTCAGTCCCGGTTTCAACATTTTCGTGTGCTGACCCGCTCTCCAAGAGAATCTGATCTGCCTGCTTGATGCTAAGGCTGATCTTCCGGTCTTCAGCCCTAACCCTTAGCACCTTGACCATGACTAGGTCACCGGAATTCACGACGTCTTCCGGCTTGGCGATGTGCTGGTGAGAAATCTCGGATATATGAACAAGCCCTTCCACACCAGGTTCAATTTGAACGAAAGCACCGAAAGGCGCTGTACGGGTCACTTCACCCCTGATCACTGCACCTACAGGATATTTCTCCTCAACATCATCCCAGGGATCAGGAAGAACTTGCTTGCGCCCTAAGGAGATCCTGCCTCTTTCTCTGTCGACTTTTAGCACTTTCACTTCCAGTTCCTGGCCCTCGCGGACTACCTCGGACGGGTGATTGACCCTTCCCCAGGACAACTCAGAGATGTGCAAGAGGCCGTCAACCCCGCCTAAGTCGACAAATACTCCAAAATCGGTTATTCCTTTTACAACACCTGTTCTTACCTGGCCTTCTTCAATTGTCTCCCAAGTTTCCTTGCAAAGCCTTTCATGTTCTTCCTCCAGAACAACTCTCTGAGATAGAATCACCCGGTTCTTGGACCTATCCAATTCGAGCACTCTCATTCTCAGAGTCTGGCCGACGTATTTGGAAAGGTCGTTTACATACCCGCGTTCAACCTGTGAAGCAGGCACGAAACCCCTAACCCCTACATCAACCACCAGCCCTCCCTTGACTTCCTGCGCGACCGGTGCTTCAACAATATCCTGCTCTAGGTAAGCTTGTTCTAAGATTTTCCATGCTATTTCCTCATCAGCTTTCCTCCTGGAGAGTCGTAGGCCTCCCTCTTCAGAGTCTACACTGAGGACATAGACCATGATTTCGTCCCCCGGAGCGACCTGTTCCGGAGCGAGTGCTCCACGACGCTGAAACTCATGGGCCGGAACGAGCCCTTCAGACTTATACCCTACGTCCACCAATGCTCCGTTTTCATCTACAGACATTACCTTGCCCTTTACAATGTCGCCTTGGCGTAAGGTCTTGAAGGTTTCAGCGTAAAGCTGTTCCGGGGTCTTTTCTTGTTGGGAAGCGCCTTCAGCCAGGCCCTCTTGCGGTTCCTCAGAAGACACTTGTTCGGGAGCCTCAGGCTGCTCGACGTCGCCCTGCTCCTGTCTATGTTCCT
>DUVI01000061.1 GCA_012841065.1 Bacillota bacterium | reverse complement strand
TGAGCGCCGGTATTCGTCTGAAGTACGGTTTGTAGCCCGCCTGGACTTTCCGGTAACACCAGAAAACCACTGCAGCCAAAACAAGGAACGCAAAGAAAGCGAATATACCCCCGTCCCGGGGAACCATGATTATCCCTCCTTACAGTCTGGTTGGAACGAAACCGGTGTTGACTTCCCTGTGGTTGATCGGCCTGTTGTTGATCTGCCTGTTGTTGATCTGCCTGTTGGCATGTTTGGATACGCTTATATACTAAGCGAATAAGCTTGCATGTTGCAATAGAGAAGACCCGAAGCGTACTAAAGGTTCAAGTCGTTCTGCATTTGGCTCTGCGAACGGTGCTCCAAGTTGTGCTGCACTTCAATCTCCTTGGTCTACTGGGGAAATTATTCCACAGCCGGCAACGACCTCGATTACGACCCTGGGTTCCACAGGATGACTTAGTCGATATACACCTCCCCTTCGCTAGAACGATCCTGAAACAATTATCACTCCTACGTATACATTCTAAGCAGGCGGAGTCGGTTGGGGCATGGTTAGAAGGAACAAACAACCCTATGCATGTTGAGCAACATGCACAAATCACTTCGCTACACCGGCTTAGAGCCGGCAAAGCACTTGGGTTATCGATACGACGACGTATTTCATACTGCCAGTGACGCTGCCCATGACAGTGGGTTCTTGCAGGTGATAAAGCAAGGCTCTTGGCAGCGCTGAACAATCGGTCAAGTAAAGGATAATATGGAAACTAATCTCGAAAAGGCAGTCAATACCATCGCCGCCTGTACGGCAATCCGGTACTGTCAACCCTTTTCAGACCTTCTTGCTTGAACCGAGATAGATCGCGTTGAACACGACTTTGTACGTGCCCCGGGCCTGGGCACGGAAATGGGGATGGAAACCGACAAGCACAACCCTGCCGTAGCCAACAGGAATCTCCAGCAGAGACGCCTTATTGGCCAACAATCCCCCGCCTAGCAGCCAGCCCGACATAACAGGAACCACAGCAGGATACCGGGCAACAACATGTTGTGCCTCGGCCTCCCAGGCAGGACTGCCGGCAAACATGACTGCAGTCTCCCTGGGCAGCCCATACCCCAGAGGATGCTCAGTATCCACAATGGTCCTGAGTATCGAACCCGGGGCGAAAAACTCAGGCGGCTGCTTCCCATCGAGAACGTTAACCGCTGGCAGGCCCAGTTCCTTGATGGCCCATTGGCAGGAGGCATCTAAGAACACACACGTCCCGCCGGCCTCCACAAAGGCTGCAATGGCCTCTTTGCCTTCAGAACCCAGGCCGCCGGTATACTCAGGCGGATACGTCCCTTCCGCTACACCCTCGGCAATCAGCTTGGCTCCCATGGACGGGAAGATAATCGTATCGAACTCCTCTCCAAGATTTCCGTGCTTGATACGTCGGTTACGGACGGTCTCGTAAGGAAAGCCATATTCCTCCAGCACATACCTGAGCCAACCTTCGTCTGCCACAGGCCGGTAAGCTTGATATACTCCCACCCTGGGCTTCTGTAGTCTGTACACGGTACCCCGGAAAGCATCTTGAGCGGCGCTGTCACCGCTGTCACCGCTGCCTTCCATGCCATCCACAAACCAGGCGTCCACTCCGAACCGCCTGCAAAGCATCTCAAGTTCAACGGCTTCTACCGCATCCGACGGAACCAGGAAGCTTCCTGCCGGCAGATGCAAACCGCCATGTGCCAGAGATGCAGCGGTCCTGTAGACCTTCCGGGATTCCTGAAGCAGGGCATTCACAACTTTGCACGAGGCGTTCACGGCAGGGGAAAGCACATACCATCCGCTTCCGCCTCCCGACCCCGGCTGATACCCAATCCCGCCTGGCTCATCCCGGCTTCCGGTCCTGCCCGGCATCTTCACGCTTCCAGACTCCATGGGCATCCCTCTTCCGGCCTCTTCTCTGATGCCTTCACCTTCAGGGGCCGAGGGCCCATGGGCTGTCCCATCAGCCACCCTTATCTTGCCCTGGGGCAGCTCGGGACCATCCACTCTCTCCAAGTCTGCGTCGAAGGGTTTCTTGGCCAGGGTGCATTTCACTCCCATGAGAAGCGGAAGGGTATGCCCGGTAATGTCATAAGGAAGCTTGGGAGGCCCACCCGGGTATTGCCTGAGGTCAGGGTATTCCTGAATCTCAAGCAAGGTCTTGGCATATGCGCCGTAAGGCTGGGCAAGCTTTATCACAAACGAACCCGCGGGGAAAAACGCACCCTCCACCTCGAAATCTGACCTGGCCCGGTGTAGCTCCACCTGGCCCATGTGCAGGACCTTCAGCAATTCGTACAGCATCACCGGGTCCCGCTGGTTCGTGGGCAGGATGAATGCGAAAGGCTCCTTGCGCTCGCACGCCCGCACACCGATCTTGTAGAAGTTGCTGAGCCACAGCTCCCTGAAGGCGGCAGCATGCCTCAGACACGCCATAGCCGCTATCTTCTCGTATTCCACGATATCCCTCAGACGCCACTCGCCGCCGGGCCAGGGTACCGGGTGGTTCCACGTGGATTGCCTTGGATCCCAGCCGTCGCGGGTCACCCTGAGTTCCTTGGCATCTTTTGTTATGGGTGTGCCCAGCTTGACGCTGGACGCTTCCGAAAGAATCCTCACCCCGCCGTGATAATGCTGGTAGGCACGTGAAGGTGCGTATGCGTCAAAGCCATTGTAGCAGGACACCCCGGTCTTGCCTGCCGACAGGAGCTCTCCCACGATATGGGTCCCCAGCATGTTGATTTGCTGCTGCAGGATGAAGTCTACGTTGGGGTCGTAAGGATCCACGTACGGTGGCACGAAGAACCTGAAGCCCGAATCCCCCATCTGGTGCATGTCGAACACGATCTGGGGATGCCACACGTTGTGAATCTTCTCAACTGTAAGCCGGTTCTCCACCAGGTTCAGCATGAACCAGTCCCTGTTGTTGTCGTGGCCTGCGTACTTGTGGTACAGGAAAGGAGGGGCGGAGCCCTCATACGGGGTGTCCAGGTACTTCTCATACCAGTCCACCACCAGATCAAGGCCGTCAGGGTTAAGGGAAGGTACCAGCAGCAAGATCACGTTGCCGAGTATCTCTATGACTTCAGGGTCTTGTGAAGTCTCCAGTTCGTATGCGAGTTCCATGGACATCTGGGCAGCACCGACCTCGGTTGCGTGGATCGAACATGAGAGCATGACGACGGTCTTGCCCCGGGCTATCAGGCCTTCGGCTTCTTGTTCGCCCAGTCCTCTCGGGTAAGCCAGCCGGGCGTTGATCGCCCTGAACTCCTCGAGATTATCCAGTGTTTCAGGAGACGATATGACGATATAGTAGAACGGTCTGCCTTCCGTGGTCTTGCCCATGTCAAACCACTTGGTCCGCCTGCCATATTGGCTCAAGTGCCTGAAATACCCGGTAATCCGGGTCCAATCAGCCAGTCTCCTGTCATCGCCGGGCGTAAAGCCCAGAAACTCTTCCGGCGACATCAGCTTCGCCGTCATGGGGTTTGAATCCGTGAGTCCGGTCATCCAGTTCGCGCCTGATGCGGGGCGCTCCCTCCCTTCTTCAGATGCCTTGCAGTAACCCCTTTGTTACCTCCGGACGCAATCACAGCGCCCCTGTCTCTGTGGGTTGATAACCCGTGGTACTTCATCTTCGCCTATGTACTCTTTCAATTTGACCCATGGCCAGTCCTGCACACCTGCCTTACTGTCCCAGGGAGAGACTCTACCAATGCGCCGGACTGCGGCAGGCACATAGACTGCACAGGACGAAAACATGAACAGGGAGAGTAAACTTGTCGCAGGAGGAGTCCGCCGTTGAGCGATATATCCGTTATGATCCGAAAAGCCCGCCTAGAAGACGAGCCTTATATCCGTGAGTTCACCAGGCACACTTTCCACTTCGGGGACTATGTGGCCGACGCCCTCCCGGGTTGGCTGGAGGAAGGTTGCGACGTGTGGGTTGCAGATGTCGGCGGCATACCCGTTGGTGTCGTATGTACCGGTTATCCGGCACCGGGAGAAGCCTGGTTCCAGGGAATGCGCGTGCATCCTGAGTACAGGCGTCAAGGGATCGCTACGGCGCTCACCCAAGCTTGCATAAAGGGGGCGCAGGCACGTGGCGCTCGTGTAGCAAGGGTGATTATAGATTCAGACAACTACAGGTCAATCGGGCTTGCGAGTTCCATTGGATTCAGGCAGGTGGCTCAGTTAATCGAGTTCGACGTGTATCCTGAACTGCTGATTCCG
Organism: Bacillota bacterium; assembly: GCA_012841065.1. Taxonomy (GTDB): domain Bacteria; phylum Bacillota; class Sulfobacillia; order Fermentithermobacillales; family Fermentithermobacillaceae; genus DTU015. The sequence goes on along the minus strand of DUVI01000061.1, from coordinate 6,631 downwards.
CATGGACCCCTTCCCCATGGGCCGGAACTCGTAATAACGAAGCTTGAGCCTCACCGCGCTGAGGAAGCTTGGGAACTGGCCAAGGAGGATATCCGGTACATCGGGACTTGCTACGGCGAATGGGTTTTCCTGTCCCCCGGCAACCTGCGGTCCATGGCAGAGAGAGGGTATATGCTGGTAGCTCACACCCCATCCGGGAAGATTTCCGCAGGGGCGCTCCTGGACGACTGGTACCAAGATGACTACACGCAACACAGCCTGCCCGAATTGGAGCAGGAGATCACTTCTTTCTTCGGCTCGCTGGAAGGAATCCGGGCTCTAATCCATCACGCAGCCAAAGCCCTGTGCGAGGAAGCTGCCAGGAGAGGAGACATCCTGTGCCGGCTCAGGCCCTCGGCGGAGGACCAAAGCCCTGCCCTGGAAATGCTGAGGCAGATCGCCAAGATCGAACAAACGCGATGGGAAGCGGCTAGGGGGAGGGCAGAGGGCAAATCGCCGGCAGACGACACACTAGCTTCGGGAGTAGCTTTGGAAGGCAAGCTGAGTTCACGAGTGGCCTTGGAAGGCGAGCCGACGTCGGGGATTAAACCGACTGAAAAACACAAACCAATCCCGCTAACCAAACGCCAAGGACCGCCCATAGTCGAAACAGGCGATGTCATGCTCCTATGGGAATATCCGCTGGACGGCACCGATTAAGAACACCGGCCCGAGCCCACTTCGCCTACCTGGAAACCCGGTCGATGCACACCCGGTCGGCACACCATATGGATTGCACCGCAACAAACCCGCCGGAAGCCCCTGGGCTGCGACCGTGGAACACCCAGGGCGGGCGCAAGCAGTGTGTCGCCCACCCGTACCATATGCCCACGAACTGACAAGCTCCGCCTCCGGATTGCCAATCGCTTCGCCGGATGTCCCGCCGGTTGCCTTGGAAATCACCAATCCACGGTATCAGGATCCCAAGACGTGCTGCATGCGCCGGTCATATCGGCGAGGTAAGCCACGTCATCCTCGTCGATCTCAAAGTCAAATACATCTGCGTTTTGCTTGATCCGCTCCGCGCTGGTGGACTTGGGCAGGGGCAGGAAGCCCATCCATGAGGATGTGATTTGAGTCGGCCGACAGTTCGATTATCCTGGAGTAGTCGCCTGGGATTCGATGAGCACTTGGCGGTCATCTGCACCGGACTTGAGGACTAACCTGGCACTTCCGTCCATAGTCGGGGACTCATAGCTCTTGTCGACATGCTTCACCACGCTACATGCTCCACAGGGTAATCATCCCGTCCAAGCACCATAAGCAGATTCTTCTTGAAAGCATCGGTATCGCCTGAACAGAAGAACTTGTACTCTGCCTGAGAGCCGAGTCCGGCTAAGAGGCCCCTTTCCTCCAACATCTGTTTCAGGGTGGTTACCGTCTGAATCGCGGGATCCACCAGCTTCACCCCAGGCAATTCATCAGTAATATACTCGCTAAGCAGCGGGAAATGAGTGCAACCCAGTATCAGTGCATCCACAGGCGAGTCATGGAAAGGCTTCATGTACCGCTTGATAGCATCTTGCACTGCATCTTTATCCTCAAGCCCAGACTCCACCAGAGTGACAAAATCAGGGCATCCCTGTTTCACAAGAGCGCTTTTCAGGCCAAGGTCCTCCAGTTCTCTGTCATACACACCGCTCTGGACCGTCCCGTCGGTGGCTATGAGCCCCACTCTGCCGTCTTTGCCGGCAGCAGCAACCGCAGATTGGGCCCCCGGCCTGATAACCCCGATTACGGGGCCTGGGAACGTCGCCTCCAATGCAGAAAGCGATGCGGCCGTAGCAGTATTGCACGCTATTATAAGAGCTTTAGCTCCTCTTTCCTGAAGGAATTCCGCAATCTCAACAGAAAATTCGCGCACTTGAGACTGGGGCTTTGTCCCGTAAGGAAGCCTTCCGGTGTCGGCAAAATAAAGCACGCTCTCGTTTGGGAGGAGGTCTCTGAGCTGTCTTACTACCGTGAGCCCACCTGTGCCCGAATCAAACACGCCGATAGGTGAGTTTGCGCTAATTTTGTGTTCCACCATTCCCTGCCACTCCCTGCTATGATTTTCATTCATATGGTACCACGGATAACAAGTAGTCGTGTAGGTCGCATTCGAACGCTTCCGGTCATCACTGCGGCCATTTCTACGGAACAAGCCAACAGAAACACGCATCTGGACGGATGTGTCTCGGCGTGTTATACATGGGGTGTTGTAGATGCCGCAATACTAGCTAGACTGCAACATCCAACTAACATGTGACGTTAATCGGACACCGCCAGAATCACTAAAGACTGAAGCCCAAGCATCTCCAGCCCAAACAGGTGGAGCTAGTGGATGGAACTGTTCAGCCGGTCTCAGCAAGGGGGATACTCCAATGCTACTGCAAGTCAAGGGTGTGTCGTTTAGTTATGGCAGCGTACGGGCATTGCAGGATGTGTCGTTTTGCGCACAAGCCGGCCAAATTGTTGGTCTGATAGGCGAAAACGGCGCAGGAAAGTCAACCATCATAAAGAACATCACCAGACACCTGAAGCCGCAGCAAGGACAGATAACCATTGACGGCACTGGTGTGACTGAAATAAGGAACGAGGATTTCCCGGTGTCGTACATCCCGGAAGTCCCTGTATTCTATGAAGAACTGACGGTCATAGAGCACCTGCATTTCATCAAGGCCTTGTATCCCGATAACACTCAAAGCATACCTGAAATAGTCGCCCGTTTCGAACTGGAAGCACACATTAATAAAGTTCCTTCCGCCCTTTCCAGGGGTACAAAGCAAAAACTCATGATAGCAATGGCGCTCTTGAGAGCTTATGCAATCCTCATCGCTGACGAGCCTTTTACCGGGCTGGACCCGAAACAAATCCGCCTTCTGAAAGAAACAATGTTACAACACAGGAAAGACAACAAGTTGGTGCTTCTCTCCACACACCTGCTGGATATGGTCGAGAGGTTGTGCGATAAGTACATCATACTTCACAAAGGAAGGGTGCTGGCCACAGGCACACAAAGTGAATTGGCATCGTACGCCGCGTTGCCCCATGATAGCTCAATGGAAAGCATATATCTCAAGCTGGTTGAGCGGTCATGAACAAGATCTACGGCTACATACTCAAGAACAAGTTCCGTTTGGCCAAGGGTGTGATCAGGCACAACCTCGCGGGGGTCCTCGGGTTACTTCTCGTCGGAGCACTTATGTTGTCTCAGGCTATGCGCATTGTTGCTTACCTGGAACCAGGCAACCCCCTTGAAGACAAGTATGTTATTTACATAATGGCCATGCTTGCTGCTGTAAGCTTCTATAGGGCATTTCTCATGAAATCCCCGGTGATAATGATCAACGCCGCTACCCTGCACCATACCTTTTACACCAGGTACTTCAAGATTATCATGAGGTGGCAGTACCTGCTTCTGGCATTGAGAAGCTTATCTATAGCGGGGATTTCTGCCTATATAATCGCGGGCAGAACGGTTAACACCATCTTCACGACAGTTTGCATCCTGCTGTTTGCATACTTGCTGCTCAGCGAATCGGTTGCATGGATAGCCTACCACACCCCCGCCTCCAGGCTCCCATTACTCGGGCTGATGTGTCTGAATATGATGTGCCTGTTTGCCGGAGGATACGGCATAAGCACAACCGGACCATATGCTGGAGGAGCCTTTGGAGGGTTTACCAAAGCATGTGTGGCTATTGCGTTGCTGGCCGTTGAACTAATCGCAGTGTTATACCACCTGAAACACAAGTTTCAGCTCGACTACTCAAAATTCGAAGGATACTTGCGCTTTGTTGATGAAACCATGGCCGCACAGAGCCAGAACAATTGGGCTAAAATGGTGCAAATAGCTAAGGAGCACAGTCTGAAGAAAGAATACAGGATCATGCTGAACCATCTTCGACCGACAAAACGCAATGTGCTCGTCTACAAGAACGTCATAGAAACCGCCAGGCTAGGAAGAGCAATCTGGATTACGCTGTTGGCCTTGCTTGTGTTTGCGTACATCATTACCATGACAACGTGGCTATCCTGGGACTTCGCCGAGTTTCACGAGTTATCCAAGATCATCGCGGTTTTCTGTATAGCAACTGTATATGCCAACTTGAAAGAAATCTGGTTAAGACAGGTCAACACAGTGCTGCAAAAATCCTCGCTTGGGCTGCACATCCCCTTTGACACGAACAGGATACTCCTTGGATACTTGCCGTTTCCTCTCGTCGCCTATGCAGCACTATCCGTGGTGCTCGGGTTGTTGTTTGGCGTACGAATAACCAGTGTGTTAGCCCTGTTTGTGTCCGGGTCCGTTGTGTATGCAGCAGATCTGCTTTTGCTCACGAAGCAATTCAAGGTGAATAAAGCCGTCCGTCTAGTGCTTAACGCTTTGCTGTTTTCAGGTGTGTATCTAGTGTTTTCATAGGCGGTTTACAGGTATTGTTTGTCTCGTGGCCAGATGCAATGGGTCCCCCAAACTGGGGAGCACCCAGACTCGCAACCCAAGCCTTATTTCCGCGGTACTTTGCTCGAGTGCCTGCTCCAAACCGGCGGGCAGCGTGTGGACTGCTTGTTTACGTATGGTGACGACCATTCTGTGATAGTGTGGGACTGACCTCAGAAGGAGCCATAAACAAAACGCCGGCTTTCTCCGCTTTCAAGAATGCCGCTATGTGGTACCGCCGTTCTATGTCCCGGCGAGATGTTTTGACCTGCACGAGCTAGATCATGCCTAACCAATCGCCGAAGATCCTGAGGAGCTCGCCCAAGAGCACAGACAGACGTCCTGATACCACGTTGCCGAAACCTACCCCAAACGTCACCATCATCATCCAGCGTCCCATCTTGGAGCGTATTCTGGTTTGAAGAACAGCCTCACTCTTTCCCGGAAATCATCGCCGTCAAGCCGAACACGAAAGTGCTTAGTCAATCCTTCGGCAACTATTATAGGGTCGTGTTCAAGCCCCGGGTTATCTCCAAGACCAATGCCTGAGATCTCTGTAATCAAGAGTACATTCTCCCTTCGGTGCTAAGGTGTTTTGTGAAGACGTAACCGGTGCCAGGGCAACCCAGGCCAGACGAACCGGCTTGCAGCAGTTGCCTGAAATCGGGCGCCGCTGCGGCAGTTCCATTACCGCTCCGATGCAATGCCATAAAAAGAGCACTAACTACAGCTGCAGCTTGGATGGAACTAAGTGCCGGTGAAACTGCGTTGGTACCGGACTAGGTGAACCAGAGGGAGTAGAGGAAACGAAAGCAGAATCCGGCAGCGCATGGTATCTGCAAACGCACCTGCCTGGAGCTGATAACACACCTGTTCATCGCTACTTTTGTACAGCGCCAAAGCGCCAAGATGACACCGTAACAGTGTCATACATTAACAACCATCAACAACGTCCTTCAGCAATACGACATTGAAAAGGTATGTCTTACTGCAGTCTCTCCTCCACCCCTGGCTTCCTCCGGCTTATGATAACTGGAAATCTCATGCAAGACACTTCCTTTCTATCTTGAATGTCACGGTAATTGAGAACACATGGAAACCTCGCAAGGATATAGCATCCGGCGAAATAATGTGTCAAGAGGTATCTGTACCGGGTGCTACCGGCCGGTGATGACATGAAGCAAGCTGTGACTCGTACAGTCGTAGAAGAACGGGGACATCAGGATCCCGGATTTCCCGTACCCGCAGTCTTGAGGCTACTTGATCATGCCATTTACCTGTACCTGTATATGCACCCTCATTGGATGCCCCATCTAACACGCCGTCGACAGTCAAAGTAGCAACCGCGGAAGGCAGCACAGGCACAAAACCGAAGCGGGGTAGCTACCCCCTTCTGTCCCCAAACAGACCTCATTCAACCCAGACTGTCCTCACACCTTCTCATGAATCCCGCTATGCTTTCAGCCATGCCCCCAATCCCCATGAAGAGATCATATACGTGCACCAGCTCCATGATCGATATAGCTATGCCGAGTGCAAGTGCCAGGAACCCTCCAGAATCGGTGTGCACTCCGCTTTGTTGAACAGGACGTTCATATATCTGTAGAACAGAGAGAACCAGCAAAACCGGGTTGAGCTTTTTCGCTCTGGGAAAAAACCCGTTCTCCCCGCCCAAAATATCAAAGTCGGGTAGACCGCATCTAAGAACTCATGTAAGCCCAGAGCACCGGTGGCGATCCTAACCGGGCTCATCATGAGATCATGAGTTCAAAGCCGTATTGAATCAGACCCGTCCGCAAAAGGCAGTGGCTGCCCACTCATCTCTGATCATAACTCACCAGGCGTCAACATGTTTAGATAGATTCTTGTAGGGACAAGTTTCATATCCTGGGAAGGATTCTGAGATATTTTTCGGAATATTAGCACTAGTGATAAAAGAGGATACCATGAATGCCTCCGCTAGGAAGTTATCCGTTGCTCTAGGGGTCTTGATCATGTCGCAACTGAGGATATCCATTGTAGGAGATTTCTCACGTGACTGTAAAGATGAGGATTATCCGTTCCTTTACATGAGGAACGGCGATTTGTGGATGTAGCGAGCAAACCTGATATTGCGGTGTGAGGCAGTCCACCCACAAGGAGGTTGTTATCTTGAACAAGACCTACACC
>DUVI01000007.1 GCA_012841065.1 Bacillota bacterium | reverse complement strand
CGTAACATACGGCGGGCTCGCCGGGCGGGATCTTGAAGCCGTGGCCAGAGGGCTGCATGAAGTGCTCAATGAAGACTACCTTGAGGACAGGATCGGCCAGGTAAGATATCTGGGCGAGCTGCTTATTGAGGCCGGAATCCCCATTGTAAGGCCGACAGGAGGGCATGGAGTATACATCGACGCCAAAGCACTGCTGCCCCACATCCCACGGCATGAGTTCCCTGCTCAAGCGTTGACTGTCGAGCTTTTCATCGAAGGGGGGATCCGTGGTGTAGAACTGGGCGGCTGCGCGTTTGGATACAGGGATCCGGAAACCGGGGAAGATGTGTGGCCCGAGCTTGAACTGGTGAGGCTGGCTATACCGCGGAGGGCCTATACCGACAGGCACATGATGGTGGTCGCCAGGACCCTGAAAGCCTTAAAGGAACGCGCATCTTCGATTAAGGGGCTGAGGCTTGTATACGAGGCCCCGGTAATGAGGCATTTCACGGCGCGTTTTGAACGGGTGGAGTAGAGCCCAGGGTAGAACCGGGTATTTAAGCCCGGGAATGAATATGAGCCTGGGGTTAGTCCAGCCCCAGGCCCGCCATTAAGTCTTGCGGGTCAAATTGGCAAAGGTTGATTGGAGCACAGGGGTCAATACAAAGCCGACTATTACACCTGAGCCTGTTTGGGCTATGTTACCAAGGATTTCCGTAGGAACCGCCTTTGGTGAGTACATCACTGCCGCACCCACGGCATAGCCGGCGATAATCCACACAGAAGCCAGGACCATTGCCACAAGCTGACGGTTCTTGGGTTTTCCATGTCCAACCATTGCTGCAATATAGCCCGCAACTCCCTTTATCACAAAGGTCCACGGTGCCCATGCAGGGTATCCGCCCAGGATATCAGCCAGAAATGAACCTAAGGCTCCGGACACTGCTCCTGCAAATCCTCCGAAGGCCATTGACACCGAATATATTACTCCGTCACCCAGGTGAATGTAACCTGTGGCGGTCGGCAGCTTTAGGAACATGGTTGCCACCAAAACTACTGCAGTTAGTAGACTTAAGGTTACCAGTGTGGCAAGAGGTGATTGTCTGTCTCTCATGGGAATTGCCTCCTGTGAATATAAGCATGTTCCTTAGGAATTATAGCACTAACCCTTTCCTTACCGAAGGTTTATAGTTCAATCACGATGAAGACTAACTGGGCAGAGTCATCTGCATACCAATCGTGAAAACACCATATACGAAAAATACCATCCGACTGAGGGGTGTAAGGTGTGATTTCAGAGGCGTTAATCAAGGAAGACCTTGTTAGAAATGGTTTGGAGTACTTCGACACTTGCCTGGAGGAGTATATTGGGCTCATCACTGAAATAACCCAGGTGCCTGCTCCCAGCAATCAAGAGGAGCAAAGGACGAGGCTGCTGAAGAACAAGATGGAATCCATGGGTTTTCCTGTAGTTCATGTGGACGAAGTGGGTAATGTGATTGGATTCTTCCCCGGGAAAGACGATTCCAGGGTGATTGTGAGCATGGCCCACATGGATACTGTATTTCCCATGGATACGGACCTTACAGTAAGGCGGGAGGGTAATATCCTTGCTGCGCCTGGAGTGAGCGACAATTCTGCTTCGGTTGCATGTATGCTTCTCCTTGGTAAAGTGTTTTTGGGCCACCTTCCCTTACCTCATCCGGTGGTGTTGGTGTCAACCGTAGGTGAGGAGGGCTTGGGCGATCTGAGGGGAGCACGGTATTTCTGCGATCATGTCGAAGATTATGATTTTGACGGATTCAGGTTGGACCCAGACAAGCTTGTGTTCCTCAACATTGACGGCAATACTCAGCAGATAACTAGCCAGGCTGTTGGAAGCAGGCGGCTTCGGGTCGAGTTCAAAGGCCAAGGAGGGCATAGCTGGGCTGACTTCGGCAATTCCAGCGCAATCCACGGATTGGGTACTGCTATTGCCGGTATAGCCAGGATTCGGGTGCCCGATAACCCCAGGACCACCTACAACGTGGGCGTAATTGAGGGAGGTCATTCAGTTAACTCCATAGCACAGACAGCAAGCATGCTCCTGGATATGAGGTCTGTATCGCAGGACTGGTTGTCCCGTTTAGAGCGAGAGGTCATGGCGATCTTGGAGAAGGCAGCTGAGGAGACCGGTACTGGTTACGACATTCAGGTGGTCGGAGACAGGCCTGCAGGCAAGCTGCCTGAAGAGTCCGGCTACTTGCAGGGGCTCTTGGCGCTTGGAAGGGAACTGGGGCATGAACCTCGGGTGGGTGCCGGGAGCACGGACTCAAATATTCCCCTTTCGAGAGGATGGCCCGCGGTAACCATGGGGTTTAAGAGGTCGAGGGACGGACACAAGACCAGCGAAGGTCTTTATATCGACTCGCTGATACCCGGCATCAAGTATGCCCTTATGTGCTTTGCGGCGTTACTATATGACAAGCTCTGACGGCCGGCAAGGCGGGAGCCGGATGGTTTCCGGAAAGCACGGCTGTTGGCGCACACGGTGCACCATTTAGGCGTTAGGCATGACTGAAATCGGCCGGATTGGTGCACCTTGTGCATCGATGGTTGAGGTGACGAAAAACGGTGGGGTTGGTGCATGTGATGCACAATCAGTGCGGCCTGTTATAATCCAATCCACCAGTTTTCAGGAAGGAACCCCAGCCGCCAAACTGCGACGCCCCTCAAGCCGTACCTTTGTGCCATCATAACACGCACTTGTAAGGATCGGGTGTCTTCAAGGTAAGCTTTGTAAGACCCCTCTATGCCTTCCCATTCAATGTAATTGCACAGGTATTCAGGGATAAATGCCAGAGTCGCGTTATCCGCATGACGGCCTGTATTGAAAGCAGAAACACCGGGGTACTCTGGAAATCCTGCGATGCCGTCCTTAGATGGCGGTAAGGCAATAATCGATGCTTGCCCGTCTTCGGAAACCCTGTAAAGGGCACCGTATGCAGGAATTCCGAGGATTATCTTGTCCGGGCTTACAAGTTCACATTCCTGCCTTATGGCGTTATCCACCTGTTCAAGAGATGCTACAGGTGACGGTGATTTGGGATCTTGGAAATTGTATGCCATGAGCACAACCAAGTCGGCAACGTGCCCGATGTCCCCGTGATCGTAGCCCTTATATGGGCTGCTGAGAGGAGGGAGGGCTACTGCGAGGGGCTTATCCTTCAGATGATCTCTCAGCAGTTCAAGGAATTCGTTGAAGTTGGCTTTGTCCCTTTCAGCTAGGGCTTCATCCAGTCCCAGGCCTTCAAAGTCAATTAGCACCCCGTCATATTCAGCCGACATACCGGCAATGTCGAAGGCGAGTCTGCGCCTGGTGACCGGGTCATCCAGAAGTGAACCTATGTCAGACTCGTGGTCAGCAAAATACATGCAAAACAGCTTCATCCCGTGTAATCTTGCTCTTAGAATTACAGAGGGCCAACCGTCGGGCTTCTGGAACCCTGTGGGGTTGTACTTTGAGGTGATGTTGCCTTGTTTGTCCACTGCAAACCACCCAAGGAACAAGCCTTCCATTTTGTTAGCTGCGCAATCGTCTTCGGAATACGGATACCTGGCGCCAAACACGTCTGACCAGCTTGAATATGTAAGTGAGCCGAGGGCATAGAATCCCCACATGCCAGGAGACGTTCGTTCCTTCGGAGAGGAGATGTATACAGTGCGGGTGGACTCATCCCACGAAACGCTATACCCTAGGATTTCGGTAAACAGCCTCAAAGGCACCATGGTGTTCCCGTCCAGCAAGACCGCAGGTTTGGGCATGGGAATAAGCTGTCCGTCTGTGGTGCTGACTGTGGTTTCCCCGACCCTGATCAGGAGAGTAAGGCCGCTCTTGGAATAAGTAGCCGCCTTTTGGGTATCGTCCCATCCGATCTCAGCCCCCACGGCTTCGCCCAGTGCCCTCAGAGGTACCATTGTAGTCCCGTCTTCAATGTACGGTCTAACCGTGAAACTCACCGGCGTTATATCCAGAAGCACATTTACATAAGGCGGTTCTGCAACCGCTATGAGAACAGGAACTCCGACGGCTGGTTGTGCCAGGGCAGGCCGCCAGGATGTGCATGGATAAGGTGCGGCCGTCAAGAAGCAAATGAGCAGTAGTAGTGTTAGAGGCAGCCTAACGCAGTTTTGTGTCCGGACCATCCATATTCTCCTCTCTCCGTGGCATTCGCATGTATCCTTTTTCGCAATCCTGGTAACGAAAACCTTTTTGCTCTTCCTCCTCGCTCACTCCGGGGACCCTAACAAGAAGATGGGAGTAAGTGCCAGCGAGGCGAAATAGGCCGGAGCGAGGCGGAATGACGTAGCTGCAGGAGTCTTAGGAGAACGGAGTGGAATCATATCGCGGACTGCTTCTTTTCCCACGAGAATGGTGCCTATATCCCGGACCAACTCACCTGTCCTGAACATGATCTCCCGGAAAACCTGTTCGGGTATGTTTGAATTGTTGACGACGAATTTTATCACACAGTCCTGCATTTTCTCCAAGTATTCGTACGTCTGTGGAACTCCCAGGACTGTTCCGGCAAGCCTTAGGGGATGTATGGTCATGGTTGCGGTCTCTGTAATGAACGAATACTTGGCCGCGACAGCTATCGGGACCCCGATGCTGTGTCCTCCGCCTAGCACCAGCGAGACTGTAGGTTTAGACATGCTTCTTATCAGCTCGGCTATTGCCAGGCCGGCCTCTACATCTCCGCCAACTGTGTTTAGCAGCACCAAAAGGCCTGCCATGTTCGGATCTTCTTCTATGGCCACAAGCTGGGGCAGGACATGTTCGTATTTGGTGGTTTTGTTTTGGGAAGGAAGCACAATGTGTCCTTCGATTTGTCCGATCATGGGCAGGCAGAAGATCTTTGCCTGTCCGTACGGCAGACTAATCGTACCGAATTCCTTGATGGTATCGGCTTTGTTGGTTTCAGTTTGCTCTGACGTTCCCACACGATCAGCCCTTTCGAACGTATTCATACGGTAAACCAGCAAACATCCAGGGAATGGCAGCCATTATGTCTCTGCTAGGATACCTTCTCGGCATCCTGGGTACTTGCAGCGAAGATCCTAAAATCAATGTCAGGGAATATGGTGTCCGTATGCTCCAAGTGCTTTAGAAAACCCGGGTCCACCGCGCCTGCTTCAACCTGACTTGCAAGTTTTAGAAATCTCCCTATGTGAGTTACAAAACGATTGACTGCATATTGATGTACAGTCCCTGATTTCATTATGAACGGCCAGTCTGAAGCTTGAGCAAGCATAAGCTCACGGGCTGCCTGGTTCAAGGCCCTTTCTGCAAGTCCCGTGGCGTGCTTGAAATCCTCTGAAAGTTGGGCCATTGACATTTCGCAGTGGTGCAAGTGCCTGTAAATCCAATGGTTGGATTGTTCGAGCCACACTTCATGATAGCCTTTGTAACCCCAGCTTGAAACCGACGGTTCTGCAGGCTGGTTGACCGGATAATACTCGCGGTATTGGGACAAGGTTATGGGTTTCACATGTTGTTTTTCTTGTGCCATCCGGCGTAGCAGGTTATCCAGGAACAGGGGGCCTTCGTACCACCAGTGCCCGAAGAGCTCGGCGTCATAGGGGGCCACCATAACCGGTCTTCTGTCATATACATCCTTCCAGAATTCGGCCTCTTTGTTGCGCCAAAAGATGAAGTTGCCCGCATGCTCCCATGCCCTGTGCCTAGCTACATCAGGCCGGTAGAAATCCTTGTACTCGCTTCTTCTGTCGGTTACCCTGTAGTACTTGATCCCTATGGGCACCCGCGTGTTGTTTGGCAGCGCTTCACCCAGGTAGTCCAAAGGAAGGTCGTACCCCACATCCCTGTAGTATTCCCTGTACCACGGATCTCCGGGGTAGCCTTCGTCTGCACTCCATACTTGTTTGGAACAATCAGGATCTCTGGCGAAAACCAACAGGCCGGTAGGTGTAACTACAGGAGCGTGATACCCAAATCTTGGCCTGGGGGTAGAGAAAAGCACACCATGGGTTTCCATGACGAAGTATTCGACGCCTTCCTGCTTGAGTACCTGCTCTACATCCGGTGTGTAGGCGCATTCAGGCAGCCAAAAGCCACGAGGCGTGTGGCCGAAATGGCGCCTGAAAGTATTGATTCCTGTTCTCACTTGAGCTCTGATAGACTCTTTGGTGAGCATAAGGGGCAGATATGCGTGAGTGGCGGCAGATGTGGATAGCTCCACATATCCTTCAGATTCAAGTGTTGCCCATGGTTGTATCAGGTTGCGCTTGAATCTGTCTACGTAGTCCGAATAGGTCTGTTTGAACCTGTTCAGGTACATACGCGCCAGGGGCTCCAGGTTGATGTCGCCTCTAAGCCTTACGGTCTCTTTCTCAGCCAGCTCTATAAGATGTTCAAGGTGCTTCATGTAACGTTCTTGAAGCAAGCTGTCAGCTAACATCTCAAGCAAGGGAGGGGACAGTGATATTGTGATCTTGCCTGGCAAGCTGTCTTCTGCAAGCTTCAGCAGCTTGTTCAGGAGGGGGATATATGTCTCTGTGATCGCCTGGAACAGCCATCTTTGCTCCAGGCAGTCTTCGGCATCAAGATGCTTCACGAAGGGCAGGTGTGCGTGGAGCACGATGCTCAAGAAACCTTTAGCCATCTGTGTCTTGCCTCCAAGTCATTGGTGAACTGGTTCCAATCTTAGCGCTGAGTTGAGGATATTGTTCCGGCCGGCCCATAGGTGGCCATTCGGGGCAAATTCTGTCTGAAACGGCATCTGCGGGAAGGGTGATTATGTTAGACGCTAGCAAACTTACAAACACGTCTTCAGGAAACAGCCTGCCTAACTCGGCCATCAGCGTATGCCGGGGTCTTGAGATGTTAATATACCAGTTATCTGTGTTGTCGCTTATGAAAATATCCATTTCTTTGTGCCGGCCTTGACCTAGGGTCAAGTTGTATATCCTGAGCACAGGCCGGGAAAGTCCCCAATTGCGCAAGTGCTTCTCACACTTCTGCCTATATTTCTCGTGGGTTACTTCCCAGTAAGCATATATCCAATTGGGATCCCTGGCCATCAGGACCAGCCTGTCAATTCCGTAGCGTTGCGGAAGCGTATAGGTTTCTTCCACCGTTGGATGTGACGGCTCTTGGCCGGATTCATCGCTCATGTGTTCCTGGGAATGTTCAGAAGGATCTTTGGCAACAGCCCAGGCTCCGGGCTGGAATTCGATGAGTCCGCCTGCTTCCCACACCAGTTCCACCTCTTTGGGTAAGTCAATTTTGCGCAAGTTAGTTGACGCCAGTGACCCGTCACCTGCACGTTCCGTGGGAGGGGGGATCCGCGGAAGCGCAACCCCGGCTTGCCGGTCAGCTTGGCCGGCTTGGCTTGCGTCGAGTTCCTCGGGCGGTATACCTATACCGGTGGATATCTCCATATGGGTCTGAGGCCCTTGAGCAGGCACGTCAGTGCTCTTTCGGAAGCGGAGAAGCGCAAGCACAAGCACTATGATGGCGATTGCTGTTGCAAAAATCCACATTGTGTATAGTATTCCTCCCGTCAGGCTAAAATCGGAAAAGCCATTGGTTTGAACGACCGGCTCTAACTAAATATGAGGAATAACCTTGTATTTTATTCGAGGCTTAGGATTGGGAGTCATTTGCATGAGATTGTGTGTGCTTGGAAACGGAAGTCTGTTCTTGGGATTTGACGCTGAAGCAAAGACGCGCGAGATATTCTGGCCTGTGGTGGGGCTTGCCAATCATGTGGGTGAGGGAGCCCGCAATATATGCCTAATCTGGTACGACGGCACATTTCACCGGACCGGAGGGACATCCTGGCATACACAGGCCAGATACGGAGAGGGTATGTGCTTTGATTGGGCGTTCAAGCACAAGCAGCTGCCCTTGTCAGTAGAGATGTCTGATTGCGTAGATCCTTACAACCCTTTGTGGGCCAGGGCCATCAGTCTGAACATCAAGAGCACGGGCAAGGTCTGCTTGTACTTCAGGCAGCATTACCACTTGGGAGAGAACACAGCCAGCGAGTGCGGGTTCTTTGACGCTAAGGCGGGTCGGCTATACCACTACAAAGGACATCATTGGGTGGCCATAACTGTAACTCCGGAGCACAGACTTGATGCTGAGAATCCGGTGTACACCGCTCGAGGGGCGGTCGCCAAAATGCGTGACGGCGGGGTCCAACTGGTTCCGGAAACCGGCGGAGTCTACGGGAACTCAATCGACCATGGGTTGATCGAGAGCATCTACAGTGTCACATGTGAGGGACACGGAGGGGCGACCGTGAATACGCTGAAAGCCACCTATTTCGTGGCGTTTGGCGCTACCCGGCAGGAGGCCGACCTCAGGTTGGACGAAGCACTGCAATTGGGGTTTGAAGGAATCCGCAGGCGGTCTGCAAAATACTGGGCGACTAAACTGGGCCGAGACAGGCGTGGTTGCTTCTACACCACTTCGGTCAAACTGATCACTACCCATTGTGACGCAGGCGGTGGGATTCTGGCCTCTTGCGATACTGATATTATGGGAGATTTCAGGGACCACTACAGGTATGTATGGCCCAGGGACGCAGCGATGTGCGCATCTTCGCTTATTAATAGTAAATTGCCGGAGTATGGCAGGCGGTATCTTGCTTTCTGTGCCCAAACCTTGTCCCAGGACGGCTATTTTTGGCAAAGGTACAGGCCCGATGGGACGAGGGGCTCAGGCTGGCACAGCCCTGACTTGCCTTCAGGTGAATTGCCCATTCAAGAAGATGAGGTAGCCCTATCCCTTATCACCGCGCTTGAATACTTGGACCAAACCCATGATCTCGGTTTCATCCATGAGATTTATCCCACTTTTGTGGAGAAGGCCGCCAGGTTCATCGAGGGGTATCGTACTCAAGACGGGTTTTTGGTAAAGCCGTCGTTTGACCTTTGGGAGGAGCGGCGGGGCATTTTTTCGTTTACCCAGGCGGTTTCGGCGGCTGCTCTCATGGTAGCGGCAAGAATTGCGTGGTTGTTGCACAAACGCGACTTCACGGAATTTTGCGAGGCAAGCTGCGAACTTGTGCAAGGGCTTTACTCCAATCTATCCAACGACGAGTTTGGATTTTGCCGAGGGATGGTATCGCCGACCCTTAGCGTTGATTGGACTGAAGATTCGAGTCTGTTCATGATCCCGATCTTGCTCGCCAAAATAGAGGAACTCTGTCATAAGGTGCCTGGGTTGACCGCTACAAAACGCCTGGAATCGTTGCTAAGGCGGCTCGAACCCAGGAGCATAACCACATGGAACCGGTTGGAAAAGGCGCTGATGGTCAGCACAGGCCCGGAACCCAACGGAATTGCCAGGTATAAAGGAGATTGGTATTGGCGTCCTGAAGGTTCTCATGATCTTCCCGGTAACCCATGGTTTGTCACCACAGCATGGTACCTGATTTCGGGATACTTGTTGAGACTGTTGGATAAGGCAGAAATCATAACTTGGCTTAATTGGTTTCGCAAGCACAGTCTAGGGTCGGGTATATTGCCCGAACAGGTTGACGGGTTCACGGGAGCACCCCTGTCAGTAGGCCCTCTTGTGTGGTCACACTCTGCTTACATTGATTTGGTCAACCTTATCCAGGGGAAAAGCAGCCCGGATACTAAACCGGAAGTGCCAAAAATTCGACGAAAAAGGAGGAATTCTGATATCCAGGGCGAATAACGCCCAGTGTGAACCCGTTTCCAGGCGTCTTATAGATAACGCAATGTTCAACATAAAGGAGGGAGAATGGTATGCTTCCGACCCTGACTGCAGACGAGAAGAGGAAAGCGTTGGAGAAGGCTCAGGCTATGAGAAAAGCCAGAGCTAATCTGAGAGAGCAGCTCAAGAAGGGCGAAGTCACGCTCGAAGAAGTCCTGAATCGGGACGACCCTGTCGTAGCACGGATGAAAGTCTCCTATCTGCTTAGGTCCTTACCCAGAGTTGGCAAAGTGAAGGCTGAAAGGATTATGCAGGAAGTTGGAATCAATGAATCCAGGCGGGTCCAGGGCCTGGGTACAAGGCAGAAGCAGGCGCTTTTGGCGCGGTTTATGGACAAGTAGGTTACGTTGGCGGTATACAGGGAGAGGTAGTCAGCATTACAGATGGAAAAGGGTCTCTTGTTTGTCATAACTGCTCCTTCTGGTTGCGGAAAAGGCACCTTAAGGAGGGCTCTCCTAGCAGAGTTGCCTGATATAAAGTTCTGTCCTTCAATTACAACCAGGCCCCGGAGGCCGAGTGAAGTTGACGGGGTTGACTACATATTCGTGTCTATGGATGAGTTTATAGAGAGGAAGCGAAGCAACCAGCTGTGTGAATGGGCACAGGTATACGGCAACTACTACGGAACACCCAAGGAAGAATTGGAGCATAGTCTTGAGCAGGGCTCCGATGTTTTGGTTGAGAAGGACGTTCAAGGCGCTCGGACCTTACGACAAGTTTATCCTGAAGGCATCTTCATCTTTATCCTTCCACCTTCCCTTGAAGAACTTGAACGGCGGATTAGAACTCGCGGGACTGAAAATGATACGGAACAGCGTATACGGCTTGAAAGCGCACGCCGGGAAATTGCCGATCTTGCTGATTTCGATTATGTTATTATCAATGACGACGTTCAAAGAGCCACAGACAGACTTATTGCGATAGCGTTAGGAGAAAGGGCAAGGCGTGAGCTTTCCGCCAGTAAGGTTCATAGGGGGGGCAAGGGATGGCAAACTCATCTTTGAGGGATGTGATCAAGAAAACCGGTTCCAAGTACACCCTGGTGCTTGCGGTAGCCAAACGTGCGAGGCAGATAGTAGGCGAGCAACAGGGCGATGTGCTTGCGACAGAAAAACCGGTGACCATTGCAATAGATGAGGTATGTAACGGAAAAGTCGAGTATCAGTGGAGATCTGATACCGCAAGTTGATGTCCAAGGCACCCGGCAAAGGGTGCCTTGGAGTTTTGAGAATTGATTCGATAGGGGTGGTAGACCGTGTTGTCAGGTTACACTGTGGTAGTTGGCGTAACAGGCGGGATAGCCGCGTACAAGACACTTGACGTGATATCAAAACTCAAAAAACTCGGGGCAGAAACCCGTGTAATAATGACTGAAAACGCAACCAAGATGGTGGCGCCCATTACATTTCAAACTATATCCAACAATCCCGTTGTTGTGCGTATGTTTGAGGAACCTAAGCAGTGGAACGTAGAACACGTAGCTTTGGCCGAAGCTGCAGATCTGTTCCTGGTGTGCCCTGCGACAGCTAATGTCATAGGTAAGATCTACAATGGTATCGCAGATGATTTCCTCACTACGTCAATTATGGCTTGCGCTGCTCCCAAACTGATCTGTCCGGCCATGAACCACAATATGTATATTAACCCCATTGTCCAGAAGAACCTGGAAGGCTTGAGACAACTGGGGTATCACATCTTGGAGCCTGATTCCGGCAGGTTGGCCTGCGGGGCAATTGGCAAAGGCAGGCTGCCTGAACCTGACAGGATAGTACAAGAAGTGGTATCCATCCTGGTGCCGGAACGTGACTTGGAAGGGATGCGCATTCTCATAACTGCCGGGCCCACAAGGGAATGGATAGACCCGGTCAGGTACATATCCAACCCGTCCACAGGTAAGATGGGTTATGCACTTTCAGCGGCAGCTGCAAACAGAGGTGCTACGGTATACCTTGTTTCGGGGCCTGTTGCGCTGGAAGCGCCGCCTGGAGTTACCGTGAAGCAGGTTGAAACCACCCGGCAGATGCTTGACGCGTGCCTAAAATTCTACCCGGAATCAGACGTGGTGATAGGAGCTGCGGCTCCGGGAGATTTCCACCCGGAGAAGGTATCAGATCACAAGATAAAGAAGTCCGGCGATGTGATTGAACTGGCTTTTCGTGAGACTCCTGATATCCTCAAAACCCTGGGGCAAGACAAGGCGAACAGAGTGTTGGTAGGGTTTGCAGCTGAAACAGAAAACCTTGTGGAAAACGCCGTGCAAAAGGCAAGACAGAAGAACCTTGATTTCGTGTGTGCCAATCGGGTGGGCCTTTCCGACAGGGGCTTCGGATCAGACACCAATGTTATCAGCATCGTCATGCCTGATGGCACCCACCAGGAGGTTGGCCCTGCACCCAAGTATCAAATCGCCATGGCTATCCTTGACAAGGTGAAGAGTATCATTGGTTGACCCGGACAGGTTTAGCTATGTTGAAGTTGTGGTGGATATCCCTGCTGTAGGGGACCGCACGTTCACATATGAGGTTCCAGGGGCATGCTACCTGCCTTATGGAGCTAAGGTTCAGGTACCTTTTGGACAGAGACAAGCAGAAGGGTATGTAGTGGGCCACAGCAGCGAGCAACCTGGTTTTGACGTAAAGAGCGTGTCGGCGGTTTATGATCTCAGGTTCTTGCCTCCTGTTGAGCTCCTGGACCTAGCGAAGCTCCTCAAGCAACATTACCTTGCCTCTATTGCGTCCTTTTGGCGGTACCTGTGGCCTCCTTTCGTACGGCGGAGACGCTTGGAATCAGGTACACAACTTGGCCAATCCGGCCAGTTTACCCGATGTACCGATCCAAAGCTGCCGGACCTGGACAGTTTTTCGGAAAGCCTGTTTGTACAAGGCCCTGCTGCCTCCAGGTGGGATTACTACCTTGCCCGAATCGAGGAGATCCTGAGCTCGGGGTTGGGCGTTATAGTGCTTGTGCCTGAGATACGTAAACTGGATAGTGTTGTGCCCGCCCTCGAGTCACGGTTTGGCCCCGTGGCGTTGGTCCACTCAGATCTTACAGGTTCGGCCAGGCGTGAAAACTGGCTGAGACTTCTGGAAGGCGACGCCAAACTCGCCGTAGGTACCAGGGGTGCTGTTTTCAGTCCGGTTAAGAATTTGGGACTCATCGTTATCGACGAAGAAGAATCCCATTTATACAAGGCCGAGGAATTTCCCGGGTATAATGCGGTAACCGTTGCAAGGATGCGGGCGAACCTTCAGGACTGCCAGGTGCTTCTTGGGTCTTTCATGCCGTCGGTCAGAACCCGCCGGCACATAGATCAAGGTAAGCTCAAGCCAGTAGAACATCCAACCTCAGGAGATACATCATCCCACGCTGATGTAAGTGTTAACCACCAAATAATAAGCATGCTCGGTAGAAAACGGGGGCTTACAATTAGCAGAGAACTTCACCTTGCGCTGAGAGATGTTTTCAATGAAGGGGAAAGAGCCTTGCTTTTTCTAAACCGGCGCGGTACTTCGTCAGGGCTTATGTGCTGTGACTGTGGCAGTATCATAATGTGCCCCAGGTGTTCTGTGTCCCTTGCATACCATGGGCGGGATACCCTGATGGTATGCCATACGTGTGGCTACAGGGAAACACCGCCTTTGGAATGTCCCGTGTGCCGCGGCTTCGCCTGGAGGCAGGTGGGATATGGAATAGACCGGGTGGCATCGGAGTTTGGCAAACGTTTCCCCCAAGTACCTATCTTCAAGCTGGATCAAGATACTGAAGCGCCTGAAGATGTGATAGCCCAATTCAGGTCATCGGCGCCCTCATGCCTGCTGTGTACACAGATGGTGCTTGGATTTGAGGTGCCTCCGGTTACATGCCTGGGAGTGATTTCATGTGACAATCTGCTCAGCTTTCCCGATTACAGTGCTCCCGAACAGGTCTTCAGGCTCCTTATGGACTTAACGCAGCTTCTTAAGAGTTCAGGAGGAAACCCTTACAAGCAGTTTGTTGTCCAGACACTGAACCCCGAGCATCACGCCATTCGAGGTGTTCAGGATCCTGAGGTTTTCTATGCGATCGAGGCCGGGAACCGGGCAATCCTGGGGTATCCGCCCTTCGGCGTGCTTTTCAAGATTGAGTTTTCCGGAAACAAGCAGGATCAGGTGAAGCAGGTGGCTGAGAGGTTTGCAGCCGGAGTGGAACACTGTTCCCCCGGTGTCCGGGTGCTTGGACCGGGGCCTGCGCCAAAACCGAGGGTGCGCGGCCGCTATAGGTGGATCATAATGCTTAAAGCTGCTAAGAGAGAGGAATTGTTCCAGGTTGTGAAACAGGTTTGGGATGATGTTTCCCACAGCCAGGTAAGGATGACGGTGGACACTGAAGAGCCTTTTGGGATTGGGTGACGGCGCTTAGCTCTTAAGTGATATAATTGGATGATATAATCAGAATATACCCGGATATGGATTTGACAAAGGGTGATGTTTTGTTGTCAGGGTTTGAGATACACACATTTGACGCGCCGGTGTTGAGAAAGAAAGCTAAGCCGGTGCGAAGAGTAAATAACAAGGTCCGTGAGCAGCTTGATGCCATGCTGGAAGCCATGAGGGCGGCGTCCGGGGTTGGGCTGGCTGCGCCACAGGTTGGCATTTCAAAGCGCATGGTAGTGATTGACGTTGGCGAAGGCCCTCATTTCCTCATAAACCCTGAAATTGTGTCCCAGTCCGCTGAGACTGAAACCAAGTGGGAAGGTTGCCTGAGCTGGCCTGGTTATCTGGGAGAGGTTGAACGCCCTGTGAAGGTGTGCGTCAAGGCCCTAAATCGCGACGGCCATGAAATCTGGGTAGAAGGAGAAGGGTTGTTGGCCAGGGCATTGTGCCATGAACTGGATCATCTTGA
Source organism: Bacillota bacterium (assembly GCA_012841065.1). GTDB lineage: Bacteria > Bacillota > Sulfobacillia > Fermentithermobacillales > Fermentithermobacillaceae > DTU015. The sequence continues at coordinate 44,414 of DUVI01000007.1, read as the reverse complement.
CGGGGTGTTGTTCATAGACAGAGCTAAATCCATCGTCGAGGTTGAGGACGACTTTACCGGACCGGACGAAGCGCTTTCGGGACTGAAATGTATCTTCATGGGGAGCCCTGAATTTGCACTGCCGTCACTGGATGGCTTGGTGCAAGCAGGAGCTGATGTGGGGCTGGTTGTCACCCAGCCTGACCGCCCATACGGAAGGAAGAAGATCCTGACGCCTACCCCGGTTAAGCAGAGAGCGCTGGAGTTAGGGTTGGAAGTGTTTACGCCTGAAAATATAAGCTCCCCTGAGGCAATTGAGCGGCTTAGGCTTGTAGAGCCTGACTTTATAGCTGTTGCCGCTTACGGCCAGAGAATTCCTGCACAGGTGCTTGAACTTCCAAAGTATGCATGCCTGAACGTGCATCCGTCACTTCTGCCCAAGTACCGTGGGGGTAATCCGATTCAGAGGCAAATCATGGCCGGAGAACAAAAGAGCGGGGTTACAATCATATACATGAGTGAACGTATGGATGCAGGGGATGTTTGTGTGCAAAAGACTGTTGATGTAGATCCCAATGAGACCTATGGTACTCTGGAGCGACACCTTTCGGTTACAGGAGCTGATGCCCTGATTGAGGCCATCGCTTTGGTATATACAGGTGCTGCAGCGAGGACGCCTCAAGACGAAGGTGAGAGCACCTACGCGCCTCATTTGAAGCCGGGGGAAGAGATAATTGACTGGCAAGCGCCTGCAGAACATATTCATAACCTTGTACGAGCGCTTTCTCCTGTACCAGGTGCCGTTACCTTGTTCGGGACTGAGCGTACGAAAATATGGAGGACGCAGCTGCTGCCTTCAGAAAGCTACGCTTTTTCAGATGATACGGCCCCGGGTACAATACTCAAGATCGATGATACAATGGCTGTAGTCAGGTGCGGCCAAGGTGTAATCGGAGTACTTGAAGTACAACCGGCGGGCAAGACGACTATGATTGCCAGGGCTTTCCTGGTAGGTAGACAAGACAGGTCAAATAAGTTTGGCTGACAGTTTCATTTGTTGAGGAGGGGATCATATGGATGTAGGCTATGTCATTTTCGTACTGCCGGCCTTCATGTTCGCGCTTTGGGCCCAAGCTAGGGTTCGTGCTGCTTATGACCAGTATTCAAGGGTGTATGCCAAATCAGGGCAGCCGGCGTATATTGTAGCTGCAGCTTTGCTGCGGGACGCAGGACTGGAGGATGTAAGGATAGAAAGAAACCCTGGGTTGCTTACGGATCACTACGATCCCCGGTCGAAGGTGTTGCGTTTGTCCTCGGGCGTATACGACAGTACTTCAGTGGCGGCACTGGGAATTGCCGCCCATGAGGTAGGCCATGCAGTACAGCACGGAGTAGGCTATGCTCCTTTGTCTATCAGGAACAGCTTGGTGCCTATCGCGCATTTCACGTCAAATGCCGCTATTCCCCTGTTCCTTATAGGGTTTTTTGTGAGATCGGGCACTTTGATGGACCTTGGGCTCTTGTTCTTCCTCGGCGCCGTGCTGTTCCAGGTGATCACATTGCCCGTGGAATTCGATGCTTCGAGACGTGCTCTCAACATGTTGGAATCGTCGGGTTATGTATCAGGAAACGAAGCAGTACCCGTTGGGAATGTGCTAAATGCAGCGGCCCTTACCTATGTAGCTGCCACTGCTGTGGCTGTGGGCCAGTTCTTGAGGCTCTTGATGCTCCGGGGAAGGCGTGATTAAGGTTGTCAGGAAGTGCCCGGAGGGTTGCTCTCGATATTATAGGGGCCAGGATACCTCCGGGTGCTTATGACGGATTTGCCAGGCTTGATGAAAGAGACAGGGCACTGGTAAAAGAGCTGGTTACCGGTACCGAACGATGGAAACGCTTTTTGGACTTCTATATTTCATGGTTTTGCCATAGGCCCCTCGAGAAAATTGCACCGGAAGTGTTAAATGCGCTCAGGCTTGGGACCTATCAGCTCGTATTCATGGGGCTTCCTCCGTATGCGGCTGTGAACTCGGTGGTTGAGTGCCTAAGGGCCAAGTCCCACCGTGGGTTTGTAAACGGCGTGCTTAGAGCTATAACCAGAAACCCTGGCCACATAGAACTGCCTTCTTTGGATGCCTGCCCAAAGCAATATGCAGGGATACGGTATTCCTTTCCTGATTGGATCGTAAGCCGCTATTTTGGATCCTTTGGGATGCAGGATGCTCTGGCGCTGCTTAAGGTTCAGAATTATCCTCCTCCTGTCACTTTACGGGTAAACATGACCAAGACAGATCGTGCCCACTTGATCAAGACCCTTCAAAACGGTGGGCTTTCAGCTAGACCGGGGAACCTGGGGATTTCCATAAGAGTAGTGGGTGGGAGGAAGGTGAGTGAGTTCCCGGGCTACAGGGAAGGCTTGTTTGCCGTACAGAATGAAGCGGCTATGATTGCCACTATGGTGCTAGGCCCTACGCGGGGCGATGTAGTATGGGATATGTGCGCCGCCCCGGGCGGCAAGACCATGCACATAGCTGAACTGGTATCAGATGCCGGGCTTGTGGTGGCATCTGATGTAGGTAAACACCGCACCGCCCTGATTACTGAGTCAAGTAAGCGGCTTGGATTTGGTAATATATCCACTGCAGTGCTTGATGCTACCAATCCAAGCGAGGCTGCCAATGTGCTTGAGTCAGCAGGGCTTCCTGTGTGTTTCGACAAAGTGCTGGTAGATGCTGCGTGCTCAGGACTCGGGGTCATAGGCAAGCATCCTGACATTAAGTGGATGCGCAGGGAATCTGACATTGCTGATATGGCGCGAAGACAAAGCTTACTTCTAAGTACGGCCGCCCGCTTCTTGAAACCGGGTGGCACCTTAGTGTATAGCGCGTGTACTCTCACTCAAGAAGAGAACGAAGATGTATGGCGCTGCTTTTTGGATGCCCACGAGGATCTTATTCCCGTGGACGAAACAGTGAGGTTCGACGACGGCGCCCGTGTGTTCAGAATGGAGAACGGGTGGGGCTACTTGCTACCCCATATCCATGGCACTGACGGGTTTTTCATAGCTAAAGCGTTGAAACGGCAATGCTAAATTGCTAGGATTTGAAAGGGATGCTGGAAACGGGTGAATCTGGATCGCAGGGAACCGGGCCGGAATGACAATGCGTCTGATAACAAAGGCAGATTGGACAGCAGTTCGAGACTTGGCAGTATGGCCATGGCTGCTTGGCAGGAGGGAAATCACCTTGGAGTGGAGAGCTGAGACATCCCGGGGACTCGTCAGGCCAAAGAATGAGGATTCCTGGTCGGTAGTCGGCCTTCCGGCAGGATGGCTTGCCATGGTGGCAGACGGACTGGGAGGGCACGATGGAGGCGAGGTTGCATCGTCTTTGGCCGTAAGTTCTATCCAGCAGTATGTAACAGAACATTTTTCGGACGACGATCCAGGACAAGTTCTAAAGCAAGCAATTTTGTACGGTAATGGCAAGATCCGGGAAAGCGCCTCAGGTGACGGAGGTGTTCCCGGGATGGGAACTACAATTACATGTGTTATGATTACCGGTGATATGTCCAAGGTGTTTATCGGGCATGTAGGTGACAGCCGGGCATACATCGTTGCGGATGGACAAATAAGGCGTATTACGGATGATCATTCTGTGTCAGGAGAACTGGTCAGAAACGGGACCATATCCGAAGAAGATGCTATGAGGCATCCTGGAAGAAATGTGCTGACAATGGCGCTGGGCACTCAGGAGACTGTTGACGTGGCTATTTATGAGGAGCAGCTTAATCCAGACGATATAGTGATCTTATGTACCGATGGCCTTACCAGCCTTGTGTCTCCGGATGAGATTTACGAAATGCTGCTTATGTGCGACAGAGATCAAGTTGCCCGCAAACTTGTGGACCTTGCGAACCAACGGGGCGGCCACGACAATATAACGGTGATTGTACTTTGGCCCCAGGCAGGACCGGGCAGGGGGTGAAAGCAGGTTGGACCCGAAGCAAATGATTGGCCGGAAGATTCTAGGCAGGTACAAGATTGTTGAACGTATCGGCGGCGGAGGCATGGGCGTTGTGTGGAAGGCCAATGATCTGGTGCTGGACAGGTATGTGGCGCTCAAGATCTTGAGGCCTGAGATGAGTGAAGACGACGATTTCGTGCAGAGATTCAGGCGGGAGGCAAAAGCTGCTGCATCTTTGTCTCATCCCAACATAGTGAGCATTTATGACGTGGGAGAAGACCAAGGTTTACACTTCATTGTGATGGAATTGGTTGAAGGTGAAACCCTCAGGGATAAACTTAACAGGGAAGGCCGGCTTGACCCGGAGGAAGCATTGCGTATTGCGGGGCAGATATGCCTTGGCCTTGCCCATGCCCATAACAACCAAATAATCCACAGAGACATTAAACCGCAAAATATCTTGCTTACGGAACTTGACCACGTTAAGGTGGCGGACTTTGGGATTGCCAGGGCCCTGGGGAGGGCCTCAACTACGTCTACGGATGTTGTTGTTGGGTCTGCTTCGTATCTGTCTCCTGAACAAGCCAGGAACGGAATGGTTTCGGCGAGGTCTGATTTGTATTCACTGGGAGTTGTGCTCTATGAAATGATCACCGGTAGGCTGCCCTTTACAGGCGACAGCCCGGTAGCGGTGGCGTTACAACATGTGGAAGCCCGGGTGCCGTCTGTGCGGGAGGCGGTTCCTGACATACATGAAGAGATAGAAAAACTCATAACGAAAGCTCTGGCCAAGGACCCCGGTGAGCGCTTCCAGTCTGCAGGCGAGATGCTACAAGCCATAAGAAAGTGCAGATCAGCTTTGTTCCACAGAACCGAGCCGGAGTTTTCTGCAAAAGGTGATGAAGCAATGGCTAGACGCGGTAGAAAGAAGCGGTCAACTCCGACGGCTGTCAAGGTGCTGGCAGCGTTTATCTTGGTGGGGGTAGCTATAGCCGCGTATGCAATCTATTCGTTTTACCGGTGGATGGCTGTGCCCATTGTCGAGGTTCCTGACATTGTCGGGATGCCTCATATCCAGGCACAAGCCGCACTACGTGAAAAAGGGCTGGTCCCGCGGCTTTCTGCAGAGAAGTACGACCGGAAGTATCCCGCAGGTACGGTAATATCCCAGAGCCCTCTTGGGGGCGAAAAAGTGAAGGAAGGCCGGGAAATCTACTATACCCTCTCCAAAGGAGAAGAATATGTGGAGGTACCTGATGTCCGCAGGCTTACTCTGAGGGAGGCTCAGCTTGAGCTTGAGAACAACCAGCTTCAACTTGGGAACGTGGACGAAATATCGGATCCTGCAGTACCTAAAGACCAGGTTATATCCCAGAACCCGAGAGAAGGCACATCAGTTTCAATTGGCACCAGGGTGGACCTGGTAGTATCCAAGGGGGCTGAGCCCGAGACCGTGATAGTGCCTGGTCTTCTAGGGTTTACAGAAGCACAGGCTTCTGCTGTGCTCAATGCCAATCTGCTCGACTTGGGCAACGTGACAGGAGCCCGGTCCAATGAGCCTCCAGGAACGGTGATCGCACAAGTCCCTGAAGAAGGGGAAGAAGTCCCTGTAAGAACTAAGGTTGATATTACCGTCTCGATGGGTACACAGGGCACCCAGCGTTCCCACACGATCAAGATTGAAGTGCCCGATAAGGGACGGCCCGTCCACGTAAGGCTTACTGTGACGGACTTGGACGGGGAAGCAGTACGCCATAACAGGAATGAAGCTTCCGGAGACACGTTAACCATATCCTTCCAGTACAAAGGTGAGTTTGCCATAATAAAGGTATATTTCGACGGCGACTTGGCATATCAGCAGAGAATCGGGCAGTAGGCAATGTGAAGGCGGTGATACGCAGGTTTGATTGGCAGAGTGCTAAGTGTACATTCTTCTGAATGCAAAGTCGACCTCGGGGATGAAGTAGTCTCATGCGCTTTCCGGGGGCGGCTTAGGTTAGAGTATTCCCAAGTCCATACCGGAGACATTGTTCACGTTACCAGCCCTGCAGATTCTTACCTCATTGAGGGCATCGTCGAGAGGAAAAATCTGCTTGCCCGCCCACCTATTGCAAACGTCGATCAAGCCATAGTTGTGACTGCAATCACACAACCCCCGTTGGATCTGGCTTACGTCGACCGGATCCTGGTTCAGCTTGAACATGAAGCAATTGAGGGCGTTTTGTGCATCAATAAGCAGGATCTTGAAGATGAAGGCGAGATAGCCAGAGTAGAGAGAATCTATTCTGACGCGGGATATAGATGTGTGGTAACGTCGGCAGTGACAGGCAAAGGACTGGATAAGCTGGCCGATCTGTTCCGCGGCAAGGTTACAGTTTTTGCAGGACAGAGCGGTGTGGGCAAATCCAAACTCATATCCGCGCTAATGGGCGTGAGACTTCTCACAGGTGAACTTGCCCAGGGTTTGCGTGGACGTCATACTACCAAATGGGTAAGCTTGATCCGTACCCCTGGAAACGGCTATGTAGCCGATACACCAGGGTTTTCGAGACTTGATCTTGTTGATGTGGAGCCCCACGAGCTAAGTTTTTTGTATCCTGAGTTCAGGGAACACGCGGTATTGTGCCATTTCCCCAGATGTCTTCATAAGACCGAAAGCAGGTGCGCCGTCCTGGATGCATTAGACAGGGGCCAGATCCCTCTAGAACGCTATGACAATTACCTCATGTTTTTGGAAGAACTGATAGAAAGGGCGAAGAAAAAGTATGAGTAACTCCGTCACCAGGCCGGTCAAAGTGGCGCCGTCAATACTATCTGCCGACTTGCTTAATCTTGGAAGCCAGGTGCGGCAGGTGATAGACGCAGGGGCCGACTTGCTCCATCTTGACGTAATGGACGGGCATTTCGTACCCAACCTCACTTTCGGACCCGGTTTGGCCAAGAAGCTAAAGCAGTTGGGTATTCCGCTGGACATTCACCTTATGGTTTCAAACCCGGGTTGGGCAATAGAAGCATTTGCCGGCTATGCAGAGTACTTAACAATTCACGTTGAAGCAACCCCTCATCTTGACAGAATGTTGCGCCTGATCAGGGAAAAGGGGTGCAAGAGCGGTGTGGCCATGAATCCGTCTACTTCCCCCGGGTTTCTCAAGTATGTGATTGAAAATGTCGACTTGGTGTTGGTCATGACCGTAAATCCGGGATGGGGTGGGCAATCGTTCATTCCCGGCATGCTACAGAAAATTGAGGAAGTACGCAAAATCGTGGACGACTCCGGGCACCCTGTCGAGATTTCAGTCGACGGTGGCATAACGGCAAGCAACTCACAGGCCGTGGCCGGCAGGGGAGCCAGTATTCTTGTTTCGGGGAATTATATCTTCTCAAGCGATGACATGGCTTCGGCCATTCAAAGCCTCCGCAGACGCACACTTGTGAACTGCTGAATATACTGTTATAGCGAGAAGGTAAGAAACAGAGCGCGAGAGGGGTTCGCCGTGAGGTTACGTTCCCGCAATAACCGGCAGCTTTTGGTTTCTGTGGCCCTAGGAACATGCGGACTGGCCATTCTTGTTATGGCGTTGCCTTCTTGGATGCTGTGGGCGTTATTAGGAACGCTACTGTTAGCAGGTGGTTTAGTTGTGTTTTTCGCAAACAAGTGAATCGCGGGAGGATGTCTCAGATGACGGTGCGGGTCATAAAGGTGCCCAAACTGCTTTCAGGCCTGGTCAGGCTGGTCATGAGTATATTCGGCTACCGGCCGTGACCGCCGGGCGCAATAAAACCAAAACACCTCTCAAGACAGGTACGACCTTTGAGAGGTGTGTTATTTCAGCCATGGCTGTGTTCCTACAATACGGGGCGCTTGACTCTTCCGCTCCTGAGGCATCCGGTACACACATATATCCGTTTGGTTGTCCGGCCTACCACTGCCCTTACCTTCTGAACGTTAGGTGACCACTTTCTCTTGGTCTTGATGTTTGAATGGCTGACCCGGTTTCCTACTGTCCTTGTCTTGCCGCATATTTCGCACTTGGGCACGTCGCGCAACCTCCTTCCGATTCATAACGAATCTATCCTACCACATAATGTTCGTCAAGGAGAAGTGCAGGCCAGGGAAAACAAGGTAGGCACATGAAAAAAGGTATTTCCTAATTGAGCCTCTAACTATAAAATGACTCTGACAGTCCCTAAAAAGGTAAGCAAAGCTTCCCTGAAACGGATTGTTGTGGCAATATATATGAAGTCATGACTAAACTGGAGTGTTTCAGTTGACAGGAAAAGAAATTAAGACCGAAATGGGAAAACTGGTTCTGTCCGAAGAGGCCATTGCCACTATTGCGGGCGCTGCCGCCATAGAATGTTACGGTGTGGTTGGGATGGCAGGCCGCAAGATGACTGATGGGTTGTCGGAACTCTTAGGCATGGAAAACCTGGCTAAGGGCGTTTCGGTGTCAATAGATGGTGATGAACTCTACATTGAACTGTTTGTTATACTTGGGTACGGCGTGAAAATTTCCGAAGTGGCCAGGATGATCATAGACAAGGTGCGTTATACCGTTGAGAGGATTACCGGGCTTAAGGTGAGCAAAGTGACGGTAAGCGTAGAAAGCATCAGGCTTCAGGAGAACTCGGGGAGTTGACAATGGTTCGTACTTCGTTGTTAGATGGCGACAGGTTTCGTGAGCTTATAATTGTGTCTCAAAGGTACCTTTCACAACGTAAAAAGGAAGTTGATTCGCTTAACGTGTTTCCGGTTCCTGACGGGGACACAGGCACAAATATGTATCTTACCCTCTCTTCAGCTGCTGACAGCCTCAAGGGAAAACAAGGGCTTTCATTAGGCGAAGCCGCCGATACTGCCAGCATGGGAGCTTTGATGGGAGCCAGGGGCAATTCAGGTGTGATTCTATCCCAGATATTCAGGGGCATTGCCAAGGGCTTTGCAGGAAAACAAGCTGCAGATGCCGAGGACCTGGCTCATGCTTTTGAGGAAGCGGTGTCTACTGCGTATAAAGCAGTGATGAAGCCGGTGGAAGGTACCATACTGACGGTGCTGCGGGGGATGCGGGATGCGGCCCAGGTGGCAGCAGGGGTTCCGGGCGCCTCAATTCCGGAAGTGCTTCAGGAATGCGTTGCCAAAGGCCAGGAAGTGCTTGACAGGACTCCTGATATGCTCCCTGCCTTGAAGCAGGCCGGAGTGGTTGATGCAGGCGGGAAGGGACTGGTCTACATTATAGAGGGGTTCCTTCAATGCTACGAGGCTGATGCGGGCATCGTCCTGGATGACATTGCTTTACATACTGAAAATCCCGTGGCGGATGTACATGAAGAAGAAATAACTGGGATTGAAAACCCCTACGATACCCAGTTACTTATATTAGGCAGCGGGCTTCCCATTGACGAGATAAGGACAGACTTGGAGTCCTTGGGAGACTCGCTGCTGGTAGTAGGGTCCGGCGACGTGGTGAGGGTTCACATCCATACAGATGTTCCCCATGAGGTGCTGGAGGTGTGTTTCAAATACGGCCATCTGTCCCAGATCATCATAGACAATATGATAGAGCAGTCGAAACAGGCTCACATGGACAGAAAGGCCTATGAACCGGCCGGCTCTCACCATGCAACCGTCAATCCTGAGCAGCCTGTCAAAGACCTGGGGATCATATCTGTAGCCACCGGGGACGGCCTCCAGGAAATAATGAGAAGCCTGGGCTGCGATTTGGTAATGGACGGCGGCATCACCATGAACCCTTCGACCAGTGATCTTGTGGAGGCAGTTAAGTCCGTAGGCGCAAAGAAAGTGATATTCTTGCCAAACAACGGCAATATCTTCTTGGCCGCCAAACAAGCCAAGAAGCTTACCGGCAGAAATATGTATATTGTGCCGTCAAAGACTGTACCTCAGGGTATTTCGGCCCTGCTTGCGTTGAATCCCAATGACAGCATAAGAGAAAACCTCAAGAAGGCGGGCAAAGCCGTGCGCAGCGTTAAAACCGGTGAAGTGACCTTTGCCGCCAGAAACGGTAAGTTCGGAAAACATGTAATGCAAGAAGGAGATATCATAGGCCTGGTAGACAGCAGGGTTGAGGCAGTGGGGCAGAATTCTGAACAAGTGCTCGGGGAAATCGTCAAGAAAATGATCCGCAAGAACCACTCCGTAGTTACTGTTTATTACGGGGAAGACATTGATGATTCCACAGCAGAGGGCCTGCAAGACATGCTCGAGAGTTGGGTCGGCGAGAGCTATGAGATAGAGGTCTACCGTGGTGGACAGCCCTTATACTATTACCTAGTGTCGGTCGAATAATGTCACGGCGTTTGTCTCTGCAAGATGATGTAAGATACGTAAAAGGTGTAGGCCCGAGAAGGGCAAAGATGCTGGGGTCTTTGGGAGTGAGGACCGTACAGGCCTTGCTTGACTTTTTTCCCTTCCGTATCGATGATTTTTCCCGGGTTCAGAAACTAAAGGATCTTGAACCGGGAGAAAGGGTGACAATAGCAGGCAGAGTAACCTCCGTTGCCGTTATCCCCAGCATCCGCGGGCGTGCTTTGCGCGTGGGCGTATCAGACGGAACCGGAACCTGTTACCTTGTGTGGTACAATATGCTCTACCTTTCAAAGCAATTTTACCGAGGCCAGCAGATTGTAGCTTCCGGGAAGGTGGAGTGGAGGCGGCGCAGTTGGGAAATTGCACACCCACGGTGGGAAGAAACCGGCGAATTGTCCGGGCAAGGGTTGGTTGTTCCAATCTACCACACCACAGCCGGTCTCAACTCTTCGATGATCTCCAGGTTCGTGCGTGAGGCATTAGACACCTATGCTCATCTCATAGAAGAATCCATCCCTGACGGGATAGCCCGCAGGCAAGGGCTGTTAAGTCAGAAGCAGGCCTACGTCAACATTCACTGTCCGCCTGATGCCCAAATGTGGGAACAAGCCAGGAGAACGTTGGCGTTCAGAGAAGTGTTTTTCCTACAGTTTGCACTGCTGCTCATGAAAAGCCAGAATGAAAGGGCAAAACCGGTAGAGCCTTACGCAAAATTCGACCTACCTGAGGCCTTCATCGAAACGTTGCCCTTTGACCTGACAAAAGCTCAGCAGCGGACTATACAACAAATCCGTGATGATTTGTGTTCAGGGAGGACCATGAACCGCCTGCTCCAGGGAGATGTCGGGAGCGGAAAGACCGTGGTGGCTGTATGGTCGCTCTTGGCAGCAGTGGCCAACGGGTATCAAGGAGCATTGCTCGCTCCAACTGAAGTCTTGTCAAGGCAGCATCTGAAAACGGTAGAAGAGTTCACTCACGGTATGGCCCGGGTCGGGTTCTTGTCGGGCAGTCAAAGCGCACAGGATAAGCGGTTGACGCTGAAACAGCTGGCCGAAGGTTCAATTGACATACTTGTCGGCACCCATGCCATGCTCGAACCGGATGTAGAGTGGACTCGGCTGGGCATGGTTGTAACTGACGAACAACACAGGTTTGGCGTAAGGCAGCGTCTACGCATTTCGTATGACAGCAATGCCCCTCACATGCTCGTGATGAGCGCTACTCCCATCCCAAGGTCCCTGGCAATCACCCTCTTCGGAGACCTTGACCTGTCTGTGATAGACGAGCTGCCCCACGGCAGAAAACAGGTGCTTACCAGAGTACTTGAAGAGCGGTTGAGGCACCTGGCTTATGAAAGGGTCAAAAAAGAACTTGCCATGGGCCACCACGCTTACGTGGTGTGTCCCCTGATCCGTCAAGGCAAGTCAGGACGCAGATCTGTGGAGGAGGTCTTCGAGGAGCTCAAGACAGGGCATCTGCGAGATGTGGAGGTAGGGCTTGCCCACGGGGACATGCCCCGGGAAGAGCTCGCCAAAGCAATGCAGGGTTTTGTAGAGGGCAAGACACAGGTGCTTGTGGCAACTACAGTGATAGAAGTCGGCGTTGATGTGGAGAACGCCACTTGCATTGTGATTGAAGGTGCTGAGTCCTTTGGACTGGCAACATTGCACCAGCTCAGAGGCAGGGTGGGACGGGGCCCTAAACAATCATACTGCTTCATGATTTTCTCCGGTGAGTCAGGCGAGTCGTCTACCAGGCTCAAAGCCCTGGAGAACCTGCACGACGGCTTCTCTGTTGCAGAGCTGGACCTTCGCCAGAGGGGGCCGGGCCAATTCTTCGGCCTCAAGCAACACGGTGTGAGCGAGATTAATATCCAAGACCTGGGTGTAAGTGAAGATATCGTGTACTCCGCCAGGCAAGAAGCCAAGGCTCTGGTTGAGGAAGTTGAACAGAGGGAGCAGCTGCCTCTTGAGCTGTCACCTCTTTTGTCAAAAGTAAACACAAGGTTTGGGAACCTCCTGAAACACGCCCGTTCTAGATAATCACTTTGTCTAAATTTTCACAAAATAAACTCTCATTTTTGTAAACTTATGTTACCCTATGCCATACCTGTATATCCCCAGTTAGAGGCTCATTTCTGCAACACGGGATAAGTTTACTTAACCTGCAGCGCCATAACATACCAGCATACAAGAGTTTTCGGTGAACATAATAACTCGTGAAAAGGAGGTGATAATCGAATGGGTCAAGGACAGCGTAGGAACATTGCAGTGGTACCGCAAGCCCGTCCCGCGTTGGATGCCTTTAGGAACGAAGTAGCCAACGAATTGGGAATACAGCCTCCTGGTGATTACTGGGGAGATATCCCATCCAGGACTTGTGGGGCAGTTGGTGGCCACATGGTAAGGCGGATGATTGAGTTTGCTCAGCATAACCTGGCTCAGGGAAGGTTCCCCACAGGTATGCAGCAGCAACAGCAACAGAGGCTTCAGTAAGCACAATTGAATATAGAGGGGCGACCTGACCGGTTGCCCCTTAAGTCTTGCCTGTTACTGCAAGTAATCGAGCATTTCATCTTCGGTTATGGCCGGTTGCGTGGCCTTGTTAATCGCGCTTGCCAACAGCTTCGATATTTCCATTATTTGCATATCAACGTCTTTGTGGGTAACCATCAAGTCGAGCAGGTCCTGGCATAAAAAGTCATGCACAGAATCCAGAGTCGGCCTGGCGTGTGGGTTGAACCGCGAAAAATAGTCCTCAAGCACGTCCATAGCTATTGAAGCACCCGATACGACTGTGGGTACTCCAACGGCTATTACAGGCACACCAAGGCTTTCAAGGTTAAGCCCCGGGCGCTTGTTGCCCACCCCGGAACCAGGTTGGATACCTGTATCTGCAATTTGAATTGTCGAGAACAACCTTGAGGGTGATCTGGCAGCGAGGGCGTCCACTGTGATCACCAGTTCAGGCTTGACCTGGTCAACAATACCTCTGACTATATCCGCAGTTTCCATCCCTGTTATCCCTAATACGCCAGGCGATATAGCGGCTACAGGATACAAGCGTTGGCCCAGGTCCTGAGAGATATATTCCCTGATATGCCGCGTAATCATCAGTTGAGACACTACCCTGGGTCCAAGGGCGTCAGGGGTCGCCTGCCAGTTCCCCAATCCAACCACAAGCACATCATTGCTCCTTGGCAGTTCTGCCAACACTGCCAACTCTTTGGCAATTATCTGGGCTACGTTCTTGAGGAGGGTTCTGTTCCTGTATTTGAGTTCAGGGCATTCCAAGGTGAAGTAACGGCCCGGTGGCTTGCCTACCTGGCTTGCTGCATACGGATTAGTTACCTGCACCCTGGTAATGCTTATCCCGTTTATCTGTTCGTGTGAGCTTTCCAGCCCGGGGATTTCGCCTGTGCGTTCTTTTACCATAGCTGCACGTTCTACGGCCAGATCGGTTCTGTCCCAGTTTGACCAACGCATTATCATCACCTGTCTGCCAAGATTTTATTGAGCGTTCTGGTGCTATACTACCCAAAGGATAAGCGGGCTTATGTATAACTTCCGGTTGGAGGTGGCGGTTTGAACATCTGGCCTTTGATTATAGCGGGCCTTGCAGGAGGTTCTATGGCAGTTCAGGGAGCACTCAACTCAATACTTGGTGAGAAGATAGGCGAAATTGAGGCTACGTTTGTGGTACACGTAATAGCTACAGCGCTCCTTGGAATCGTGCTTGCGTCAGGGATCACCCACGGAAACATAAGAAACATCGGTTCTGCACCATGGTTTAGTTTTCTTGGCGGCCCTTTAAGTGTTATCATCGTATGGGGAGTGCTTGCCAGTATCGCAAGAGTAGGTGCTGCTCCGGCCACCACTGCGATACTCACGGTGCAGATCCTCACGGCCCTGGCTCTTGATTATTTCGGAGTCACAGGGCAGAAGGCAAATATAGACATAACCAAAGCGGTGGGAGTGGTAGTGTTCATAATCGGAGCTTATTTGCTGCTCAGGGAGCCGGCGTAACCAGGGTGAGCGCAAAAAAATGCCGCTTCCTTTCCTGAAGCGGCATTGGGAGAGGAGAAACCGGAGGAAGAGCCTGTAAGGGGCAATCTCTCGACTGCACCCTGACTCTCGTTAGTAACATGGACGAAATATTTCCGAATTATACACTAGAGGCTAAACTTGACATATGATATTGCCCGAAGATAGGGGGGGTTGTTTCTTGTTAATCGCAGCTTATCCCGGCAGTTTTGATCCAATAACCAACGGTCATATGGACATCATCAAACGCAGTTCCCGTTGTTTCGACAAACTGTATGTAGCTGTATTCGAAAATCCGGCCAAAGCTCCGCTGTTCACCGTCGAAGAGCGGGTAGTAATGATCAGGGAAGAATGTAAGGATGTACCAAATGTTGAAGTGACCTCTTCCCAGGGCCTTCTTGTAAACTTCGCAAGAGAAAAAGGGATAAGGGTGCTGGTCAAAGGGCTGAGGGCAGTTTCTGATTTCGACTATGAGTTCAAAATGGCTCTGATGAACAAGAAACTTGCTCCCGAGATTGAGACTTTGTTTATGATGACATCGTCAGAGTATCTTTACCTTAGCTCCAGCTTGGTAAAAGAAGTGGCGTCGTATGGCGGCTGTGTCAGGGACTTGGTTCCTCCGAGTGTCGAACGGAAACTCCTGAGTAAGTTTCAGAGATCGGTTTAGGCTTGCATTATGTCACGATTGGGGGCTCTTACAATGGATGTGCTGAATTTGCTTGAACGACTTGATACATACCTTCAAGAATGTTCACGTTTGCCTTTGGTTGGGAAGATCGTTGTGGACGAAGATGAGGTATTTGACCTGATCGACGCACTTCAAGCTGCGATTCCTCAGGAAATAGAACGTGCTAACTGGGTGCTCAAAGAGCGGGAACAGATACTCCAGGAAGCCCGGAAAGAAGCCCAGGAAATGATCAGAGATGCCCAGAGCCAGATAGCAGCACGGGCCTCTGAACATGTGATCGCCAAAGAAGCAAGGGTCCAGGCTGAACAACTCATAGAGCAAGCCAGGGCGGTGGCAGAAGAAATCAATCTGGGCGCCCGTGAGTACGCAGATGACTTGATGAGAACTGTTGAGGATCTTCTGGTTGAACTGCTGGAAAGGGTAAGGAGTAACAGAAAAGAGCTGGGCGTGCGTGAGCCTCAGGAGAAAGAAAACTTGCAGCCGGAACCCGAGAATGCCGAATACGAAGACGGCGCAGGCTTTACAGATGAATGGGATGAAAACGAGGATGACGAGCCGGTCCGCTCCCGCAAGTTTCCATGGAGCCAAGCAAGGGATTAGCTCCTACGGCGATTATCCCAAAGCCGTTTGAAGTGGCCGCCTGCGGCCAACGCCAAAGACACTAGGCACATCAGTACAACCCAGGAAAGGCATGCCTTGGTGGCAACCCCAAGGCTGTGGAACCAGCTTGCCTTGGTATATGCAGGTTCGAACGCAGGCAACGCCCATCTGTGTTCGTCAAATCTCATGAGTGCAACGGTATAGACTGCGGCCAGGATCGCCTGCAACAACCTGGTAATCGAATACGGCCAGATAGAGAGGCCCGACGGTTGTATTACTGCGGCCACCTGGGCATGGACAGACAATCCGCTCCATGCGATGATTCCGCTGCATACAGCTACTCTTGTGATGAGGGGTGCATCAGCCTGGCCGACAAGGGAGCTGGCTATGGTTATCTCAAAAATTCCGCTCACAAGCGATTGATGCAGGCTTTTCGGCAGCAGCTTCTCAGGTATAAGTCTTGAGACCAACCGGGAGATATAGTCAGTTGCCCCGGCCAGGGTCAGAATCTCGAATATTACCGAGAACAGCACCATAAACCCAAGTACCAGCAGCAGGGTATCAAGTGAGCGCTTGACTGCTTCGCCAAGGAGTTCCCCGAGGCTCTTGTTTGATTCTTGCTGCGCCTTCCGCATTGCCCTAAACGCACGTGCAAGAGGCGAACCGGGCTCAGGATGTTTGGATATTTCCGCCTGCCTCCTGTCTTTGCCCTTCCGCCAGAACCTCATGATGATTCCTACTGAAAGTCCTGACAGGTAATGTGCCGCTATGATTACTCCCGCCAGGTCAGCTCGTTTAAACATCCCCACTGCTACGGCCCCTGTCATGAACAGAGGATCCGAGGTGTTGCAAAAGCACATGAGCCTCTCAGCTTCCGTCTTGGTCGCCAGGTTGTCGTCTTTGAGCCTGGCAGCCAGCGCCGCACCAAGGGGGTACCCTGAAGCTATCCCCATAGCCAACACAAAAGCCCCGGTGCCTGGGACATTGAATAAAGGCCTCATCAGAGGCTCCATCAAAACCCCGATGAAATGGACCACTCCCATACCCATCAGAAGCTCGGCTGCTATGAAAAAGGGCAGGAGCGCGGGTAACACTATATCCCACCATACGGTCAAACCTCTTTCTGCTGCTTTGAAGGAAGGTTCGGGAAAGAGTATCATGGAAGCTGCAAGCAGCACAACTAACAGAGCAAGCACGACAGACAGGACTGCGTCTTTTCGCGGCCTCCACAGTCTGATACAGGCAACGAGAACGATAGCGAAGAAGGTCACTAGGTAACCCATATGGGGAAGCCTCCTTTACCTACCATAAATCTATATGGATCAACAGAGAGGGGTATTCGGATTTGATTAGACAAAAAGGCTACAAATGGAAACGGATTGGTTTTGTCGCTGTTTTCGTGACCCTGGCCTGTGTTCTGTACTATCTGCCTTCAGGGTATCTTGTGATTTCTCCCGGTCCTGTGATTGAACTCTCTCAGGTTGTGGAGATCGAAGGATACCCCTCTACAGGCGCTTCGTTCTACATGGTTTCAATCTTTGCAAGGGAGGCCGGTATCTTACAAACTTTGGGAGCTGCCGTAGATCCCAACCTGGATCTTTGGTCCAAACGGCAATTGCTTGGTGGCAGAAGTGTTGAGGAATACTTGGAGGTAAACCGGGACTTGATGGAGCGGAGCCAGGTAACCGCCACCTGGGTTGCTTTGAGTGTTCAGGGAATGTCTGCACCTAAAGAGGGTCCTTTTCCTGTAAGAGTAAGCATAATGCCCGGGCAGGTGGCCGGCCCGTCTGCGGGGCTTGTATTTGCCCTTGAAATCATCACCCGAATGGATCAGGATATAGTTATGGGGCGCAAGATTGCAGGTACAGGCATTCTCGACCCTGACGGGAGGGTACTTCCGGTAGGAGGAGTGGCACAAAAAACGATTGCATGCAGGGAAGAAGGGATAGAGGTATTCCTGGTTCCCAGTCAAAACCTTGACGAAGCCCTGCGGTTTGCAGGGGATATGGAAGTGTACGGTGTGGATACCGTTGAGGAGGCGATAAGGGTGCTTTCCTCAGGTAGCAATTCTTGACACCGCGTTCCCTGTGTGGATATAATCCCTTTATGCCAATGGAGGGTTACGATTTGAAAATAGACGTTTCTGATATAATCGATCAGCCCGGTGCCAGCATCTCGTTTTCCGAAACAAGTCGCGTGGATCTTGGAGAAGGGAACGAGGATATTGCGACGCCGGAACCGTTTACCGTAAGAGGGATCGCCACATCTACCGGTGAAGGGATATATGTTCAAGCCAACGTCAGGGGGACTGTAGGCATTACGTGCTCCAGATGTCTTACCGGCTTTGAAATGCCTGTTGAGTTTGACTGCGAGGGCCGGTTCGTCCATGACCCTGATGCCGGGGAATATGACGAGGAAGATGACGTGGAGTTATTTGCACTGGTTGACGGGTATTGCATCTTAGACGATATGGTACAGCATGGCCTGGTATTGAGCATTTCCATGACCATGAAACCGTTGTGCAATCCAGAGTGCAAGGGTCTGTGTGAGATTTGTGGGGCTAACCTGAACGAAGCACCGTGTCAGTGTGGGGGGCCGGGAGGCCGGGCTACACTGTTTGGCAGAAAACTGTTGGAAGCTTTAGAGGAAAGGGGCAAGAAAAATGGCAGTTCCAAAGAGGAGGACTTCTAGGGCTAAGCGGGACATGAGGAGATCTTCCGCCTGGAAGAGAAGGCTATCAGCACCTAACCTGGTAGAATGCCCAAGGTGCCACTCATTGCGCATGCCGCATAGGGTTTGTCCTGATTGCGGGTATTACAGGGGTCAGGAAGTCATCAAGGTACAGCAGTAACTCTTGGTTTCCCGAACGTAGCCAAAACTCCGATATCTATCGGAGTTTTTGATTTTTGGATTGCCAATGTTTCCCGGGCATTATATACTTAACATTAAGACAAAGGTATTAGTATTAAGTACTAATGACTAGGTGAGTATGAATGGCCCACGATCCTAAGCAGCGAAGAGAGCAACTTAAGGAGATCCTTACCGCCGACCCGTTCTTGCCTGACAGGCGGCTGGCGCGTCATTTTGACGTAAGCGTACAGACTATACGCCTGGACAGACTTGCCCTTGGTATTCCGGGCCAAAGGACCCGGACAAAACAAGTTGCAGAGAAAGCCTATCAGAGGCTCAGGGCTATGGGGCAACGCGAGGTTGTGGGAGAACTTATAGACCTTGAACTGGGAAAAGCTGCAATCTCAATCATGGAAATAACAACTGACATGGCTTTTGAGCGTACAGGGATCACAAGAAGCCACTATATTTTTGCCCAGGCCGACTCCCTTGCTATTTGCGTGATCGATGCTGATAACGTGGTCACGGGGATCGCCAACCTTAAATTCAAGCGACAGGCCCGGGTGGGTGATAAGCTCATCGCCAAAGCGCAGGTTATAAGGCAAAAAGGGCAGAAGTTCGTCGTCCTTGTGGAAACCCGTGCCAAGGGTGAACTAGTGTTCAGAGGCAAGTTTCTGGTGTTTGTGTTAGACGAGAGGGGGAGCCAGGAATGAATACCGGGGTAAAGGCGAGAACCACCGTGGCGGTCGACCTCATGGGGGGCGACTATGCCCCTGATGCACCAATTAAGGGATGTGTAGCCGCCCTGGAAAAGGGTGTCCGCATTTTGGCACTGGGAGATGCTGAGGCTGTTGCTCAACTTAGGAATCAGGGCAACTATCCCAATCTCGAGGCTATCGAGTGTAGTGAGGTGGTCACTCAAGACGATTCGCCGGTCAGCGCCATAAGGCATAAGAGGGATTCAACGATTGTGCGGGGACTTACTGCGGTAAAGCAGGGGCAGGCGGGAGCTTTCGTTTCGGCCGGTTCCACCGGGGCACTTGTTGCAGGGGGTGCGCTGATTATCAGGCGTGCGAAAGGAATCGATCGTCCTTGCCTCGGAATTGTGTTGCCTTCCCGGAACAAGCGTGGGGTGCTCTTTGTAGACCTGGGCGCATCGTCTGATGTACGCGCTGAGACCCTGGTTGAATTTGGACTCATGGGCAAGATATATGCAGAACACGTCCTCGGATGGGATGAGCCTACAGTAGGCCTGCTGAATATCGGAACCGAAAAACAAAAGGGGAATATGGTTGCAAGGAAGGCGTACGCTTTATTTGAACAAGCCCCCCTGAATTTTGTCGGGAACATCGAGGCGCGGGATGTGTTTTTCGGAAAGGCCGACGTGGTCGTGACCGACGGATTTACCGGTAACGTGTTCCTGAAAACCTGTGAGGGAACTGCGCTGTTCCAGATGGAAACGATCAAGGAGCAGGTTTATGCCAGCCTCAGGTCTAAGCTGGGAGCTTTCCTCATGAAGCCGGCGTTTCGTAAGGTCTACCAAGTCCTTGATTATTCCACCTACGGAGGTGCCCCGCTGCTAGGATTGGAAGGTTGTGTGGTCAAATGCCACGGCTCATCAGGCGCTACGGCGATCGCCAATGGGATAGACCAGGCCCTCAAGTTCCTGTCAAATGATGTGGCTTCTATAATTTCTGAAACCATAGGGAAGATTCATGAAGAAAATGCCTGATTCTGCATTGGGGAATCGGCTTGAGAAAGGGGCTCATAGAATGGCTCAAGTTAAGATCGTTACCGACAGTGCCCAGGACTTCGAACCTAACCTGTTGGAAGGCTTGGGGATCACTGTTGTCCCTTTGAACGTGCATTTTGGCGACGTATCTTTCAAGGATGGTTATGAACTGCGAGGAAAGGAGTTCTATGAAAAACTTGAGTCTTCGGCACACATTGCACGCACATCGCAACCATCACCTTGGGATTTTGAACAAGTTTTTGCCCGCCTGACTGAAGACGGGTCAGCTGTCGTGGCAATCACTCTCTCATCTGCTCTCAGCGGCACTTATCAATCGGCGGTCATGGCCGCACAGGCGCTTCCTGACAGGCAGATTACGGTGATTGACTCGAAGTCCGCGTCGGGAATGTACGGTATGATGGCAATCCTGGCTCAGGAAATGTCAGACCAAGGCAAGTCTCTTGATGAAATCGTGGCTGCCGTAAACCGTATGCGTGAAAACGCAGTCACGGTGTTCTGCGTTGATACCCTGGATTACCTTGCGCGAAACGGCAGGATTGGAAAAGCGGCACATTTTCTGGGTACCCTTCTCAACATGAAGCCTGTGTTGTCCCTTGACAAAGACGGGTATGTCACTGCAATAGAAAGGGTCCGCGGAAAGGAAAAGGAAAGGGTAATCCCCAGGATGGTTGAAATCGCTAAAGAGCGCCTGGCAGGAGAAGATCAAGTTCATCTTTGCATTTCCCATGCAAATGCGCCTGCTGAAGCTGCCTTGCTCAAGAAGCAGGCAAAAGATATGTTCACTGTCACCAGGCTCTTTGAAGCTGAAATCGGGGCGATAATAGGTACCCACACAGGTCCTGGCACACTTGCTCTGTTAGCGATTCCTTCAAGGTGCATTCAACTATAGGTAGGGGTGTGGGAATTGGCCCAGGTTGCTTGGATATTTCCAGGACAGGGTTGCCAGTATCCGGGAATGGGTAAGCAACTCTATGACAGCTATGCGGTTGCCAGAGAAACCTTTGATACTGCAGACAGGGTTTTGGGCTTCAGGTTGTCGGAACTTGTTTTCCATGGCCCTTTAGACGAACTCACACTCACTCACAACGCCCAACCTGCTATCCTCGTTGTAAGCGTTGCCTGTGCACGGGTGCTTGAGTCCCACGGGCTCAGACCTGAAATGGCTGCAGGCTTCAGCCTGGGTGAATATACCGCCCTGGTTGTGTCAGGCAGCTTAGGTTTTGAGGACGCGGTGGTGCTCACCCGTAGACGGGGTATGTACATGCAGGAAGTGTGTCCTCCGGGCAAAGGGAGTATGGCTGCCATTATAGGTATGGCTTACGCTGAATTAGAGGCTATATGTTTTGCGTCTTCAAAGCATGGAGTGGTCATGGGAGCTAATTACAACTGTCCGGGACAGATTGTGATTTCCGGTGAAGCCAGGGCCGTAGCCCATGTATGCAAGGCAGTTCAGGAAAGGGGAGGCAGGGCTATTCCCATTCCTGTGAGCGCGCCTTTCCATTGCCCCCTTATGGAACCGGCCGCCAGGAGACTCCAAGGCGATCTGGACGCGATATCCGTTAAGCCTCCTTCTGTTCCCGTCTACGCCAATGTTACCGGAAAGAGGGTGTCTACCACCGGGGAGATCAGGCAAGCTCTCATCAGGCAGGTAACATCCCCGGTGTTGTGGCAAGTGGCCGTGGAAAACATGATAAGCGACGGCGCGCGTTTGTTCATTGAGGTCGGCCCGGGTAAAGTGCTTTCGGGATTCGGCCGGAGGATTAACCCGAAGGTTCGGTTTATGAAGTTCAGCGCCCCTGAAGATCTTGATGACGTGCTTGATTCTCACCAGGAGGCTTGGTTAGAATGATGCTCGATCGTCCTGTAGCTCTGGTCACAGGAGCATCCAGGGGTATCGGGAGGGCTTGTGCGGTAGAGCTGGCAAGGAACGGATTTGATATTGCCGTAAACTATGTCGCAGATGAAGCAGGGGCCCTGGAGACTGTAAGGTTGGTTGAGCAAGCGGGAGGCAGGGCCGTGGCGCTTCAGTGTGACGTGTCCAATCATGATGA
The DNA here is from genome assembly GCA_012841065.1 of Bacillota bacterium. Classification (GTDB taxonomy): domain Bacteria; phylum Bacillota; class Sulfobacillia; order Fermentithermobacillales; family Fermentithermobacillaceae; genus DTU015. The sequence continues at coordinate 22,160 of DUVI01000007.1, read as the reverse complement.
CGCCAAGCGCCTTGTCCAGCGTAGCGAAGAACAAGCCGGCCCGATTGAAGTGCTGGTCGGGAATGCAGGGATAACCCGTGATGCTCTTCTGATGCGGATGAGCGAGGATGATTGGGATCAAGTGGTAAACACCAACTTGAAGGGGGTGTACAACGTCACAAGGTGGGCCGCAAGATCTATGGCCCGGAGAAGACGAGGGAGGATAATCAATATCTCTTCAGTTGTGGCTTTGAGGGGCAACCCGGGGCAAGCGAACTACGCTGCAGCTAAAGCCGGCGTGATTGGTTTTACCTTAAGCCTCGCCAAGGAATTGGCAAGCTATGGGATAACTGCGAATGTAGTGGCACCCGGATACATATCTACAGATATGACACAAAACTTGCCTTTAGATGTTAAACGAGCGTTCATGAGACAGATACCCTTAGGCAGGCCGGGGACTCCGGCGGAGGTAGCTTATGCAGTTGCTTTTCTCTCATCGCCTCAGGCCGGGTATATTACAGGACAGGTCTTGCCTGTTGACGGAGGTTTGTCTTCCGGGTTCATTATATAAGGTGGTTGGCAAGGAGGTGAATTGGCATGTCAGATAAGATTTTTGAAAAGGTAAAGAAGATCATAGTGGATCAACTTGGAGTTGATGAGTCGTTGGTGACCCTGGAAGCTTCGTTCATAGATGACCTGGGTGCCGATTCTCTGGAGATAGTTGATCTGATAATGGCTTTCGAAGGCGAGTTCGGAGTTAGCATTTCAGATGAGGAAGCTGAAAATATGTCTACTGTGCAAGATGCAGTGGACTACTTGGTAGAACACGCTAAGGAGTAAGCATAAGGCACAGGGCCTCCCAGGGTGAGGCCCTGTTAACCTTTTGAGACGTCAGGCGGATGGTCGGTGATGGAAAAACGAAGAAACGAGTGGTTGTTACAGGAATGGGGGTCGTAAGCCCTATTGGCATAGGGCTGCCTGAGTTTTGGGACAGCCTTGTCAAGGGGAGATCGGGGATCAGGGAGATCAGCAGGTTTGATGCCACCGGCCTTCCGTCGAGGATTGCAGGCGAGGTCGACTTCGATCCTGAGGTGTACTTGGATCGCCGGGATGCCAGAAAGATGGACAGGTTCACTCAGATGGCCGTAGTGTGTTCACGTATGGCCGTTGAGCATTCAGGAGTTGCCGGGCGGTTTGACCCGGAAAGGGCAGGAGTGATAATAGGGACAGGGCTGGCAGGTATTGAGACAGTTACCGCTCAGTATGAACGCTACAGGTCTATGGGGCCTGGCAGGGTTTCTCCGTTCTTCATTCCGATGATAATCCCGAATATGGCGGCGGGGCACATATCTATTGCTCTTGGGCTTAAAGGCCCCATAAGCACGATAGCAACCGCTTGTGCTTCGGGAGCTAACGCCATTGGAAAAGCCTTCAGGTTGATCCAAGGCGACTACGCTGATGTTATGGTTGCCGGGGGTTCTGAAGCCGGGATAACGCCCCTGACTATCGCCGGGTTTTGCAGCATGAGGGCTCTGTCAACCAGGAATGAACTTGTCTCAAGGGCTTGCCGTCCTTTCGACAAGCACCGGGACGGTTTTGTGATTGGGGAAGGCGCAGGGATACTGATCTTGGAGGAACTTGGCCGTGCAGTAGGCCGGAACGCGAAGATATACGCTGAAATCGTGGGTTACGGAACCGCTTCTGATGCCTACCATATTACCGCGCCTGCACCCGGGGGAGAAGGAGCCAGGCGGGCGATGAAGGCCGCAATTAAGGACGCGCAGGTGACCTCGGACCAGATAGACTACATCAATGCCCATGGCACTTCCACGCCCTATAACGATGTCAACGAGACAAGGGCGATAAAGGGCGCACTGGGTGACAGGGCTTACGAAGTGATGATTTCTTCTACCAAATCCATGATCGGCCACCTGCTCGGCGCTGCGGGAGCCGTGGAAACTGTAGCTACTGTGCTGACAATAGATGGCGGAACGGTGCCACCTACGATAAACTATGAGACACCTGATCCGGAATGCGATCTTGATTACATACCCAACACGGCCAGGCCTTGTGAAATCAAGGTAGCGCTAAAGAATTCATTCGGTTTTGGAGGGCAGAATACTTGTCTGGTATTGAGAAAGTACGACGGCTGAAGACTGTGTTTGATGAAGCAGTAAACTCGCTTGAGTTTGGGCTCAGGACACAAGCTTTTACCCATATTTCCTATTCTAACGAACAAGGAGACACCGGCTCTTCAAATGAGAGGTTGGAGTTTCTCGGTGATGCGGTGATCTCCTTAGCGGTGGGCCTTTATCTATACGACAACTACCCTCAAGTTTCTGAAGGGGATCTTACCAGGATGAGAGCCAGCCTGGTTTCGGGAGCATCCTTGGCGGCGATTGCAAAGGCGGTGGAATTGGGGCGGTACCTCAAACTCGGACGCGGGGAGGAACTCACAGGAGGGCGCGAACGGCCCAGGATTCTGGCAGGAGCTCTTGAAGCTTTTTTCGGGGCATACTTCATCCAGCACGGGTGGCGGCAGGTATGCAAATTGGTGGAAGAGTTGCTGTTGGATACTGAACTGGAGGTCGTACCCGTTGATCCGAAGACTTTGTTACAGGAAATAGTGCAAAGCAGTCCCGGTTCTAAACTGGAGTACGTGGTGCTCCAAGTAGCCGGCCCTGATCACATGCCTGAGTATACAGTTGCCTGCGTGATCAACGGTACTCAGGCGTCTGTAGGAAAGGGTTCTTCCAAGAAAGAGGCAGAGGAGAATGCTGCACGAAACTGGCTGGTGCGCAATGGATACTCAGATGGTGTGCTTCACAACAAAAACTACCTTGCCGATGACGGAGTTGGGAAACAGTAGTAAGGGCGGTACAGGGGGCCTCTGACATCCTTTGCGGCCTGCGCTTCACCCGGAACATTGGCAAACTGAAAACAGCCGGGTAATACTGCCTTCTTGAGTACTCCATCCCCCGTTGCCCGCTTTTTCGAGCGGTAGTACACAGGCTTCTGTTCGGCATAACCCATCTTTTGTGCAAGTTCCTTAGCTGTTATAGTTGGATTAGCCAGTACAAGCTGAGCCATCCGGTTGATTTTCGACAAGAGGGTTTCACACCCGCAGGTTAGATAAAATGGACATCATATAGCCTTATAGCTGAAACCCGATAATCCTTTACATAGATTTTATAAATATAGATACATGAACAGTGTCAGGGGGCTTCCGGTTTGCTGAAATCAGTGACAGTTCACGGATTCAAGTCGTTCTGCGATCGGACTGAACTTGTATTCGGAAAGGGAATAACCGCAATTGTGGGCCCCAACGGCTGCGGCAAGTCAAACCTTGCCGATGCGCTCAGATGGGTCCTGGGAGAGCATAACGCCAGGCTGTTGCGTTGCAATAAACTCGAAGAAATCGTGTTTTCAGGGACAAACCGGCGCAAGGCCATGGGAATGGCTGAAGTGAGGCTTCTTCTCGAAGGTGTGCTCGACGAAGGCGAGCATGAGATCATGAGGCGTTTTACCCGCGACGGCACAGGGGAGTACAGGATAAACGATAAGGTATGCCGTTGGAAGGATATATATGAAAGCCTGCTGGGGACAGGCCTCTCTCACACAGGTTATGTGGTAATCGGACAGGGCACCATTCAAGAACTCGCAGGAGGCAAGCCCGAGGACAGGAGGATTTGGATTGAAGAAGCTTCAGGGGTGTCCCGGTACAGGGTACGGGAGCGGGAAGTCGAGACCAGGCTTAGAGGGGCAAAGGAAGACATCGTCCGTTTGTCGGATCTCTTGGTTGAACTTGAGGAACGCAAGAAAGCTCTGCGTTCTGATTGGGAGACTGCCAGGGAGTATCACCGCCTTGTGAGCCAGAAGAATGATATTGAGCTAGCTATGTGGCTCTACCAGGAACAAGAAGAATCCCGCCGTGTCCAAAATGTGGCGCGGCGCATTGGCCGGTACACAAAAGAACTGGAGGAGTGCATTGCTGCTGCCCATGCGCTTTCTAAGGAGATAGAACCCACAAAAAGCAGATTGGAAGCTGTTGAGAATCTGCTCAAGTCCAAGATTTCCGAAAGGGAACAAGTCGCTTCTGAACTGGTGGCGCTTGAGAAAAACAGGGATTCGGCCAGAGGCAAACTTGCATTGGTGGCAAGGGAGATTGAGACAAGGAGAATACGCCGAAACGTGCTGCAGCAGGAGATAGCGGTCTTGTCCGGGCGTGAGGCCCAACTGCAGGAGCAGCGGGCTAGTGTTTCCGGGAAACTTGAGATAACGTGTGACGAACTCAGCCGGGTTGAGAACGAGAGGCAAGCGTTTGAAACTCAATGGAGAGTCTTAAGTGAAAAGGTAATCAAAATCAGGGAAAGCATGGCGTCGTCTACTGCGCGGCTAAATCAGTTACAGCAAGACAAAGACAGACTCAGGGCGCAGTTTGAGGACAAGCGGCGTGAAACAGTTGAGATCAACGTGCGCCTTGTGTCCCTTAACGAGCAGGTAGCGCAGCTTGAACGGGAACTAGAGGAAACCAGGCAAGGTATTAGCGAAAGCGCGGAGAAGCAGAGTTCCAGCCAGGCGGCTTGCAGAGCTCTCGAGGAGCAAGTCCATGAAATAAGGATTCGCCTGGGCGAGGAGGTTTCAGCCCAGAAGAGGCTGGAGGCACAGCGCACCAGGCTGGCTACGCGAAAGAGGCTCCTCGAAGAAATGGAAAGGTCTTTTGAGGGTTACGGAAAGGGGCCACGGACCATTCTCACTGCAAGACAGCAGTCGGTGCTGGATGGGATCATCGGTTCTGTGGCCGAGCTGTTCTCTTGTGATGCAAAATATGTGCCCGCCCTGTCTGCAGCAGTAGGAGGCGCGGCGGAGAACATTGTGGTAACCGATGAGGAAGCAGCCAAAGCGGCGATAGACTTCTTGAAACAGCACAAGAGCGGCCGCTGTACCCTACTGCCCCTCAACCTGTTGAGGCCCGGCAAGCTTCACCCAAGAGCCGTACAAGCCTTATCCCGGGTACAGGGGGTGAGGCCACTCATCTCTGTGGTCCGGTACACAGATGACCTCAGACCATGCGCTGAGTATTTGTTTGGCAGGGTAGTACTTGCCGATACCATGGACCATGCCCTGGCTTTCATGAAGGAATCAGGGTGGGTTACCAGGGTGGTTACCCTGGGAGGGGAAAACATCCAGCCTGGAGGCGCCATAACCGGAGGAGAAGCGCCCAGGCATGAGTCAATTTTCCTGAGGAAGCAGGAATTGGCTTCTTTAGCTCAAGCGATTGGCAAAGTGACCGGCGAGTTGAACGCGGTGAGTTCGCGAATTGTTTCCCTGGAAACGAACCTTTCGGCGCTTACTTCAGAGCTTGAGCAATCCAGGGAAGATGCGCTCTTGGCAGGTACGGCTGTGGCCAGGCTCAAAGAGCAAGCTTCTCAACTGGAGCAGAGTCTGGAGAGGGCAAGAGCAGAGGTTGTCGGCAACAAGCAGAAGATAGAACACATGACAGCTGCCGAACAGGAACTTCTCGCCCAGATCCAAGAGGTCGCTTCATGTGAGAAGCAGATTTCCGATATCTTGGTGCAGAAAGAAGCTGAACTCAAGGGTTTTGAAACTCAGATTAGGGACCGGCTCGGGTTGGAAGAGCAATACTCAGAGCGTATTGCCGGGCTGAGCCGCGAAAAGCAAGAGTTGGAGCAGCGTCTGGCATCCCTTTTGAGACAGTTGGAGAACTTGCGGGGGGAAGCAGCCTCCACGCGCAAGAACCTGGATGAAGAAGGCAAGGAACTGGCCAGGCTGGAGGTACTGAGGGAAGAGCTTGCTTCCCAAGAGACTTCCCTTGGAGAATCCATATCCGCGCTTGAGGAGCGGATGGGAGAATTGAGCGCCCGGATTTCAGAACTTTCAACCCAGGCAGAATCCCTGAGGCAGTACTTGGAGCAAGCTTTGGCAAAAGTCGAGTCTTTGAGTTTGGAGCAAACCTCCCTGAGGTCAAGGATTGCTGACGGCCGGCTGGAACATGAATCCCTTGATGCAGCCCTCTCAGATACACGCAAGCTAATTGCGGCCAGGTACGGTATAACGGACCCCGGCTCCTGTGAGCATCCCAGGATAGAACGCCAGGAAGCCCTTAACCAGGTAGAGCGCATTGAGATGTCAATTAAATCTCTGGGTACCGTAAACCTCAAGGCGGAACAGGATTTCAAGGACTTGTCAGAACGGATAGACAATATCCGCAATGAAATACACGACGTGGAAGATGCGATAGCCGAGCTCAACCGCGCAAGAGAACTCATCCGACGCGAAATCCAGAAGCGTTTTGTTGAGACTTTCGAGACGGTCGATGAGAACTTTCAGGTGGTTTTCAGGGAGCTTTTCGGAGGCGGGCGGGGCAAACTCAGCCTGGTAGAAGATACTATGGGAGTCGAGGTGCTTGCAGAGCCACCGGGAAGGAGACACAAACAGTTCAGCCTGTTATCAGGCGGGGAAAGGTCTCTTTGCGGGATAGCTCTCATATTTGCCATCCTGGCGGCCAACCCTTCGCCGGTCATAGTCCTGGATGAGGTGGATTCATCGTTGGACGAAGCCAACGTGGTACGATTTGCCCAATTTCTCAAGAAGTATTCAGAACACACCCAGTTTATTGTAATAACTCACCAGGAGTCTACCATGGAAGCCGCCGACATAATATACGGGATTACCATGGAAGAACCGGGTGTATCCAAGGTATTTAGCATGCGTCTGGAAAACCGGTGACCGGTTCAGAGAAAGGGGAGATTTCTCATGAGCGTTTTTCAAAAGCTCAAGCAAGGTTTGTCCAAGACATCCAGTAACATCAGAAACAAGATACAGGATATTTTCAGGCCCGGGGTCCTGAGTGATGAGTTTCTTGATGAGTTAGAAGCCGTTCTGATACAAGCAGATGTGGGCGTCGGGGCGACCACAGATCTAATCGACAGCCTCCGGGAAGAGAGCCGCAGCAGATCTTTTGAAACTGTGGAGGACCTTTACCGCACAATGGCGGAAAAGGTAGCTGATATATTCGCTTCGGTGGACGCTCCTTTGCAGGTTGCCGGCGGTGGGCCTACGGTGTATGCCATGGTGGGCGTAAACGGTTCAGGCAAGACTACCACAATCGCCAAACTCGCCCACAGATACACCCGGCAAACCAAGAAAGTGATACTTGCAGCTGCAGATACGTTCAGGGCTGCTGCAGACGACCAGCTGGCAGTCTGGGCTAAGCGCACAGGTGCCGATTTGATCAGGCACAGCCACGGTTCTGACCCGGGGGCCGTAGCTTTTGATGCTGCGAAGGCAGCTATTGCCAGAAAAGCTGACCTGTTGCTGGTCGACACTGCCGGAAGGCTTCATACCAAGAAGAACCTAATGGAAGAACTGAAGAAAATAATCAGGGTGCTATCCAGGGAAATACCCGGTGCCCCCCACGAGATTATACTCGTAATAGACGGCACTACCGGCCAAAACGGGCTGGTTCAGGCAAGGGAGTTTGCCCAGGCGGTTGACATAACCGGGCTGTGTATCACAAAACTTGACGGTTCGTCCAAGGGTGGCATTGCTGTGGCTATAGCCAGCGAGTTGGGGATTCCCGTCAAGCTCGTGGGTGTGGGCGAGCAGGCGGAAGACTTGAGAGACTTTGATTCCCGTAGTTTTGCATACAGTTTGTTTGGCATTGACCCAGCTTAGTGTTGACCTTGGATGCACAACTGATATAGAATCGATCCGTGTGTAAAGGTGTTCACCATGACAGCTGAACGGATAGTGACGAGATGAAAAGAATTTACGAGTCGCCTGAACGTATTCACGAAATCATAATGCTCCGGGACATATATGAAGGTTTGCTGCCGCCGAGGCAGAGGCAGGTAGCTTACCTTAAGTTTGACGAAGACTTATCCCTTTCGGAAATAGCCCAGCGTCTGGGCATTTCCAGGCAAGGATGCGATGACGCAATAAGGCGTTGTGTAAGGGCGCTGCTTTCCTACGAAGACAAACTTGGTTTCAGGAAGCAACTGGCCCGGATTGAGCATGCGTTGGAACTAGCAGAGAGTATGAATGAGGCCAATTGGCGGGATATGCAAAAACGTATCCTGGAAGTCCTGAGGGATGCGCAGGCAGGGGGTGACACCGAATATGGCGTTTGAGAATCTGGCTTCGCGGCTTGCTGATACCTTCAAGAAACTCAGGGGAAGAGGGAAACTGTCTGAAAAGGACATCAACGAAGGCCTGAGAGAGGTTCGCCTTGCACTCCTGGAAGCAGATGTGAACTTCAGGGTGGTCAAAGAGTTTATCGCCAATGTAAGAGAAAGGTGCCTCGAAGCTGAAGTGCTGGAAAGCTTGACTCCGGCACAGCAAGCTATCAAGATCGTTCATCAGGAGCTCATAAGCCTCCTGGGAGGAAAAACCCACCCTCTTGAGATCTCAGGACCCCCGCCTGTGGTCATTGCTTTGTTCGGACTCCAGGGTTCTGGTAAGACCACTACCGCCGGCAAACTTGCGCTGCAGCTGAAAAAAAGCGGCCGCAAGGTGCTCCTGGTGTCATGTGACGTCTACAGGCCTGCTGCCAAGAAGCAACTCGAGGTTGTGGCAGGCATGGCAGGCGTGTCTTTCTTCACCCTGACCGACAAGGTTTCTCCTGAAGTGATTGCCAAACGGGGCGTGGAGAAGGCAGTTGAGTCAGCTCACAACGTGGTGATCTTAGACACTGCAGGCAGGCTGCAAATAGACGATGAAATGATGGAAGAGGCCCGCAAAATCAAAGAAGCCACCTCACCCCGGGAGCGCCTGCTCGTGGTTGATGCCATGACCGGCCAGGAAGCTTGCCAGGTGGCTGAAGAGTTTAACCGGGTTGTGGACATTACAGGCGTAATCCTCACCAAACTGGATTCTGACGCAAGGGGAGGAGCAGCGCTTTCGATCGCAAAGGTTACAGGTAAGCCCATTAAGTTCGCGTCCATGGGCGAAAAACTTGAAGACTTCCAAGTATTTCACCCGGACCGGATGGCATCCAGAATCCTGGGTATGGGCGATGTGCTTACCCTCATCGAAAAAGCTGAGGCAGCTTTCGATCAAAAGAAAGTTGCCGAGACGGAAGAAAAGCTCAGACGGAAGCAATTCACCCTTGAAGATTTCATGGAGCAAATGGAAGAGGTCAAAAAGATGGGGTCGTTCGGGGACATAATGCGGATGATCCCAGGTTTCGCCAAGGCCAAGATCGACGTTGATTTCGATCCGAAAGAACTGGCCCGGGTTGAGGCGATCATAAACTCTATGACGCCGGCTGAGCGGCAAAACCCCGACATAATCAGCGGGTCCAGAAGGCGCAGGATTGCAAAGGGGAGCGGTACTTCGGTTCAAGAGGTTAACCGGCTTCTCAAGCAGTTTTTCCAAGCAAGGAAAATGCTGTTTCAGATGAGTAGCCCTGACAAGAGATTGGGCAGGTTTCGGCTATTCTAGAACTAAGTTGTTCCAGAACAAGGAAAGGGGATAAGGTAGTTTGGCGGTAAAAATCAGACTCAAGAGAATGGGAGCGAAGAAAAGGCCGGCTTACAGGATAGTAGTGGCTGATTCAAGGACTCAGCGTGACGGAAGGTCCATCGAGGAGATTGGATTTTACGATCCAACCACTGATCCAGTGACCTTCAAGGTTCACGAGGATAAAGCTATCTCATGGTTGGAGAAGGGGGCGATCCCTACACCGACGGTCAAGACCATACTCAGGCGGGCGGGCGTTATTGAGAAATGGCAGTCTGCTCGGAGTGCCGGGGAAGAGAGTCAGGGGAATAACTAGTTCCGAGGAGGGTGCGTATGTTGAGAGAACTTGTGACGTTTATCGCTAAGTCCATCGTGGATAACCCTGATTTGGTCGAAGTGAATGAGGTGGAAGGCGAAAGGGCAGTAGTATTCGAACTTCGTGTTGCTCCTGAAGATATGGGGAAAGTGATTGGAAAGAAGGGGCGCGTGATTCATGCAGTGAGAGCCCTGGTTCAAGCAGCTGCAGCTAAGGAAGGCAAAAGGGCTACAGTTGAGATTCTGGAATAATCCGGTTTGAGTGTATAAGGCGGTGTAGGCGGCACAAGTGTTTCCGTGGGTGTGGGAACGAAGATACCAGGCATGGATATGACGAAGGCCTGTGGGAAACCAGGGAGGGCTGACAGTTGAATGTATACATACTCACCCTGTTTCCCGGTATGTTCTCGCCTGTGGTAAACACAAGCATAATCAAGCGGGCGCAAGAGCAAGGCCTTGTAAGGATAAAGACGGTTGATGTCAGGGGCTTTGCACAAGACGCCCATAAGACTGTAGATGATTATCTTTACGGCGGAGGGCCGGGGATGGTACTCAAACCTGAGCCGGTGTTTGAAGCCGTCGATTGGGTCAAGCAGGAGTTGGGGAGGCAGCCGTTTGTGGTGCTTCTCACCCCCCAGGGGCAAACACTCACTGCCGGCCTCGCCAGGGAGCTGGCTCACAAACCGGACCTGGTGCTCATATCAGGACACTATGAAGGTTTCGATGAGCGGATACGCTGCCTGGCCGACATAGAGGTTTCGATTGGGGATTATGTCTTGACCGGCGGGGAGTTAGCGGCTATGGTTGTGCTTGATGCATCAATCCGATTTGTCCCCGGAGTGCTGGGTGACAGCGATTCTGCCCTGCAAGATTCGTTTTCTGACGGGCTGCTTGAAGGCCCTCAGTATACGAGGCCTGCAGAATACCGGGGACTCAAGGTTCCTGACATTCTACTTACCGGCCGGCATGAAGACATTACCAGGTGGCGGCGTAAGGAAGCTATAAGACGTACTTTGAGGAGACGTCCGGAGCTGCTCAAAGTTGCCGACCTTACATTTGAGGACCGGTGTCTCCTAGAGCAAGTAATCAACGAAGAAAAGGCCAATGAGGCTAGAGGTGATAACCGTGGACGTAATCAAACAAATTGAGCAGGCCCAATTGAGAAAAGATCTGCCCGATTTTGGGCCGGGCGATACAGTAAGAGTATTTTTCAAGGTAGTCGAAGGCGGACGGGAAAGGGTTCAGCCTTTTGACGGTGTGGTAATCAGGCGTCAAAACGGAGGCTTGCGTGAAACCTTCACAGTCCGGCGCATTTCCTACGGGATAGGCGTTGAGAGAACGTTTCCGCTGCACTCACCGAGGATAGAAAAAATCCAGGTGCTTCGCAGGGGCAGGGTAAGAAGGGCCAAGCTCTTCTATCTCAGAGGATTGTCAGGGAAGTCAGCGAGAATTCCGGAAAAGAGAAGATGATGGAAACAGTCAGGGACATCCTTGAAGTGATTGTCGTTGCGTTTGTGATTGCCATGGTTGTAAGGGGCCTGGTGATTGAGACCTTTGTGGTACACGGCCCCTCAATGGAGCCTACCCTTATGGACGGGGAAAGGCTCCTTGTTTCCAAACTTGCCTACAAGTTCGGGAAGCCTAAACGAGGCGACGTGGTCGTGCTACGTTACCCTCTCGATCCTTCACGGGACTATATCAAGAGGATAGTAGCTGTAGCGGGAGACACTGTAGAACTGAGGCTGGGCAGGCTTTATGTGAACGGTATCTTGCAGGAAGAACCGTATGTGCGGTGTCCAGGGCTGTGCAATATGGCCAACCTGGTCGTACCTGAAGACACAGTGTTTGTGATGGGCGATCACAGGACCGACAGCGAGGATTCAAGGTTTTTCGGGCCCGTTCACGTGGATCTCTTAAGGGGAAAGGCGATTGTGATCATATGGCCTCCAAAAGCCATAGGCGCAATAAAGTAGAGTCGAGAGGGAAGAAGCGGCATCCAGGGCTACCTAGCCCGAGGACTCTGGGCATGGTAGACCTGTTTCTCTTCCTTCTGGATTCAAGAATACCTCATACATCTCAGCAGATTGCTGAGCCATACCTTTCGAAGCTCAACAGGGTATATGTGATGACCAAACCGGATCTTGCGGATCCCGAGGTTACGCATGCCTGGTTGCAGAAGTTCAGACGTGAGGGTGCGCCGGCGTTTGCAGTTGAAAGCAATACAGGCCGGAGCGTTGGAGAACTCATGGCTTATCTCAGAAGGCAGCAAATGACCACCGGGGACAGGGCCCATCCAGAACTCATGGCGAGACCTTTGAGGGTGATGCTATTTGGAGTGCCTAACGTGGGCAAGTCTTCCTTGGCAAACAGGCTGTTGGGAACCTCCAAGGCAGCTTTTGGCGCAAGGCCCGGGCTGACCCGGGGGAGCCACTGGCTCAGGCGCGGGTTGCTTGAAATCCTCGACACTCCCGGAGTAATTGACACCTCCCAGGCGAAGGGTGAAGTGTTGTATAAACTTGCCGCTACATGGGCCGTCCGCGAAAACCAATATGATGAAGAGGAAGTAGCCTTCTGGCTGGCAAAGGAAGTGTTTGAGAAGGATGACCCGGTTTCTCATATCAGCGAGTTCGGCAGAAGCAGGGGTTGCTTAGGGCCTGGGGGGAGCGTAGACTTCAGCCAGGCAAGCAAAGGTTTCATACAATGCTTCCGGGAGGGCAAGTTTGGCAGGATCTCCATTGAAAAACCGGACATTCAATCATCCTCTTCCCAGTGAGTTCACCTTTCTGGCTCTATGCCTACCGGTTGAACCGTTTGCCTTAGGTTTTCGCGAAGTTTCCTCTGGGCATACTAGACCTGAAGCTACAGACTATCGTGGCATCTCTGCATCTCTAGGTTTTGGAGTGAGTTCAGGTTGAAGGAGCCTTTGAGGTTTTCATTCGGGCATTGGTGGAATTACGTTCTGCTCCTCATCGTGATACCAGGTGTTGTGCTATGGCACCTTGGGAGGCTGGACGGGCGCCTGGTTTTCGGGGCCGCTATAGTCTGGGTGGCTTTAGGCAGGATTTTCGTGCCATGGATCATCCATGAACATGTGGGCTTTCTGAACAGATGGGTGTTCCATGATTATCAAAAAGCCAATAAGAGGTACCGGCAAGCGGTCAACAGCGGCAGGGCAACCAGCCAAGCTTATTGCGCCCTGGGTAGCTTGGCCTATGCAGAAGGGGACACTTTTGAAGCTGTCAGGTTGCTCGAAGAGGCTGCCGCCAGGATGCCCAAGGATGTACCGGCCCGGGTGCTATTGGCTAGGACACTTGTCAGGGCAGGCAGGATGGATGAAGCTCTCGAGGTAGCTCAGACTTGCCTTGAAATCTCAGCGCGCGATCCATTGGGCTACATAGTATTGGGCGATGTGATGGCAGGCAAACAGGATTTTGTGGCAGCTGCGTCTGCATACCAAAAGGCACTTTCATTAGCGCCGCAGGGTTTTGAGTGCCACCTCAAGCTGGGCCACGCGTATATGCAGCTGGGCTACATAGAGCAAGCTGAAGATGAACTGGGTAAGGCCAAGATTTTGTCACCTGAAAATCCGGATGTGCTTTACTGGTGGGGCAAACTCCTGTATGCCAAGGGCGATAAACAAAACGCCCGAAAAACCTTCCAGAAAGCGTTAGAGCAACGGCCTATCGGCGACCATACTTACCAGGTGCCTTATCAAGAAATCATTGCTGCCCTAAGCAGCGTAAACGCCCCTTCCTAAAGGGGGAAATACCTGCATGGGCAGGGGAGAAAGCACCGGGGCCTGAGAGTCCCAATGCTTCTCCCTTATGCCTCTCCTGTGTACCGGCTTAACGCGTAAGGGTGAAAACAAGATTGCTGAGATTGCCGGTATCCACTCTTAGATAGATGGTGGAAGAGACTTGCCGGTTGCCCGAGTATCCTGTGAAAACTACAGGGTACTCGCCTTGGGGGCACTCTACCGGCACTTCTGAACCACCCCGCCAGATTCCGCCTGACTTCTCCAAGACAGTCAAGTCGTTAAACAAAGCCGCGGTGAGTTTTTCCACATTGGATGAAGCTTCGCAGCAGAGCCCAAGGGTTTGGCCAGGCCCAGCCGGGTTGGGAGCGATAGAGGGAGATATCCATAGGTCTTCTACCCTGGTGAAATCAAGGGTGACGTGCCGGCTTACTGCCCCGAACTGTGCCGTCAGTGACACTTGCTGAGAACCCGGTGGCAGGAACGGCCCCATCACGAGCTGCAGCGTCCAGGTTTTCCGGTCAGATGACGGGCTGAGTTGCCTGCTCTTACCGTCAGCAAACAGCGCCGTTACACTCTTGGCGGACGGGGAGGTATATGCCTTTACCGTAAGAGTCTGGCCGTCGCGGCAGGACGCAGGGCTTACAGAACCACGGAGAGAGTATATCTCAACATCTAAAGGTTTCTTCACTGAAAAGAACTGCCTGTTGTTCCTGTCTTTCACCCATGCCTGGTAGTAGTACCTTCCTGGGGACACAGTCTTACCCTTAGCATCGGTCCCGTCCCAGATAATCGTGCCTGGCGGCGAGCCCCGGTTGCCCTTAGGGTTGAAAGTGCGGACAGTACTGCCTGAAGAGTCTTCAATAGCCATGTTCCAGGTGGATATACCCCGGTTCTTGAGGTAAGACAGGCTGAATCTCACCGTGTCGTCTACGCCGTCGCCGTCCGGAGAAAACGCATCCGGGTTTGCAGTTGCCCGTATGAGGCACGACCGGTAGACAAGTGCTGCTGCCTGGCAACGCCACAGGACGCTTTCAGGCCGTATGGTCCTGTCTTCAAACCCTTCAATTATTCCAAACTTTATGGCGCAGGCCATTGTATGCCGCCTGTCGTAGCTTGTATCCATTCCGTCGCTGAAACGCCGGAGCAGGCTGCGTACTTCACTCTCTGGCATGGATTGTGCATAGTCGTACAGATCCAGACAGCGTATGAGCAAGTCCACAGCGTCTTGCCTGGATATCCCGCGGTCCGGGTAAAAGCGGTTGCCTCTTGGAACAGACGACAAACCTGCAGCCACCGCAGCTTCGATCCACCTCCACGCAGGTTTTCCCGGATATATGGTGTATGACCTGGGGACGTCAGGATATGATGGTGAAGCAGGCGCCATAGGAGTAAGGTCAAAAACCTTCGCAAGCATTACAGTGAGTTGGGCCCTTGTGCAATCAGAATCTGGAAAGAAGTAAGGAGTGAGTTCACCACCCCACTGAAACAAATATCCGTCAGTCACTCCTTCTTGCCACAGAACATAAATCATCGCCTGGGCCCAGTGTCCACTAACATCGCTGTACCATGGATCAGTCCCACACAGTGCTGTGGAAGTGGGCGCGGCAATTGCCGTGGCAAGACCAAGACAGATGCACAAGGCTGCTTTTATCCAACCAGGTAGCGGCGAATTTCCCATGGAACACAACCTCCGATTCGCCACCGGCACCAAGAATATATCATATTTTTGAGGCAGTGTCTTTTTATGGAAAACAATCTGGAAAGTATTGACAAACCGAGAAATCTGCTATATTCTGGAATTGCCTGGCAATACTTGTAAGTGGCCGTGCCGGGTCATCAGTACCATTGTTGCCGGAGAAAGGAGGGAGTTTTCGACATCCACTCGGCATTCCGGCAATGCCAAAAACAACAGTCGCCACCGGCGCCCTTCGCAGTCAACCCAATGGCCGGGTACGGCCACGGCTAAGGAGGTAGTCGTCTGCTGAAATCACTGGCCAGAAGACATAAACCCTTGCTGCTCGCCCTTTTGCTTGGAGTGTCGGTTTTCGCCATATCTTACCGCCTGCTGTCGGTTTACGTAAAGACAGAAAAGGTGGTTGTAGCCAGCCGCTACTTAGAGCCATACCAGAAGATCACCGTGTCAGATGTAAAGGTTGTCGAACTGCCTCAAAAAGGTATCCACCCGGATAGCATCCGAAACGCAGAAGATCTAATAGGAAGCTACACCATTTGCCCTTTGCTTGCAGGGCAGATTGTACTGGCGGGCCACGTGATGTCATCACACAATCATCCTGGAATATCTCTCGAGATCCCCGTAGAACAAAGGGCGATATTTATACCTGCGGATGCGTCCCGCGCAGTGGGCGGTTTGGTCAACCCAGGAGACAGGGTAGATCTAATCTGGTCTCAGAGAGGCACAGGCTTCTATCAACCCGGTGATTATTACGGTGCCGTTACAGTCATGGATCAAGCCAGGATAGTGAGAGTCGTACATGATAACTCAGGTGAGTTCAAAGGCGTTGTGATAGCAGCACCGCCTGAGACTTGCGAGGAGATCACCCACTATCTGGAAACGGGCAGCATTTACCTGGCACTGGTGCCGTGGGGCATGACTGGGAACGGCATGCATTTTGATTCGGAGGTTTGGCCCGGGAAATGACTCAAAGACCCTTGGTACTTATTGCAGGTGATTCCCATTGTGAACAAGCTGTCAAGCAGGAAAGGCCCAATGCGAAAATAGTGGGCGTTCTCAGAGATTTGGCCCTGGTGGAGTACGTATCATCAGAGATGTTCGTAGACGAAGTCGTGCTTGACAGCAGACTCACCCCGCGGGGCGAATCTTTGGAGGGGTGGATCTCACGGTTCAAGAAAGCGTTTCCTCATGTTGCAGTAACTGTCTTTAGGGAAAGCACACACCGGAACACAGCCCAGGTACCCGCCGCAAGCGTGATAACTTCGCAGACTGTAGTGGTATGGAGCCCTAAGGGCGGAGTCGGAAAGACGTTCATTTCAGCCAACCTGGCGTGCGCTGCCGCCATAGCTACCCAGGGAAAGGCCGCCCTCATTGATCTCAACGTGTATTCTGGGGATGTTGCCACCTATCTGGATCTTTCCGAAGGCCCTACGATTATCGAGATGCTGCCTGAATTGCCAAGGTTGAGGCCCGACGGGCTGGACCGGTACACGCAGATCTATGGCCCCTCGCGCCTGAATGTAATTTGCGGCCCCAGAAGGCCTGAACTCTCTACCCTTGTAGGAGTTGAACATGCGAAACAACTGCTGTCCCTTGCAGCGCGGAGATGGGGGCTCTTGTACGTTGACACGGCCCCTGACATTACCAGCGACCTATTAGGTGAAGCCATAGACGCAGCGTCAGCTATAGTACTTGTGATCACCCAGGATGTGTGCGCACTCAGGCAGGGTAAGATTGCCCTGGACATACTCAGGAAGCTGGGAATCCACGAAAGCTCAATACACGTGGTGCTGAACAGGGGTGCCAGGGATGCTCCGTTACCTGAGCACAAGGTCGAAGAATACCTTGAAAAGAAGTTAGCTTCGGTTGTGCCCGATGACCGGAAGACCGTTGAAAAGTCTGCATTTCAGGGAAGGCCGGTTGTGCTGTTCCCCAAGACTGAGATTGCCTCGTCAATATGGAGACTGTTGTCAGAAGTGTCCCCCGGGTTGCCGCTACCGGATACCGATAAGAGACAGAACAAAACAAGGAGGTTTCGGTTTTGGTGAGCATCCTAGAGAAACTTGAGCAAGAGCCATACGGACTGTTGCCTACCCATAGCGAGGCCAAGGAAATGTCCATTGAGGATGTGACGCAAAAGGTCAGGGAGAAGCTACTGGAGCATTATCCTGACCTCATCGTTGAAGCCAGGATGTCTCGCAGCAAGCGAAGAGAAGTGATTACGTTGATCTCCAATGTGATTATCTCTTCGGGGCTTTATGTTCCAAGACTCACAAGGCAAGATCTGGCTGAACGCATAGCCCAGGAAATCTGTGGCTTGGGGCCGCTCGATGAATTGCTGGATGATGAAACGGTCACCGAAATCATGGTCAACGGTCCGGAAGAGGTATTTGTAGAAAAGGCCGGGGTGTTGGCAGGTACTTCAATCAAGTTTCAAAATGACAGGCACCTGTTGGACATAATCAACCGGATTGTCCAGAGCGCCGGAAGAAGGGTGGACGTTTCCATGCCCTATGTGGACGCCAGGCTTCCAGACGGGTCCAGGGTGAATGCAATAATCCCTCCGCTTGCCCTAAACGGGCCCGTGCTTACAATCAGGCGCTTTCCCCGGCGATTCACCGACCTGTCCCAACTTGTAGAGTGCGGGACTCTTGAACCTGACGTGGCATGTTTCTTGAAGAAGTGCGTCGAGGCCAAACTGGATATCGTGGTGTCCGGCGGTTCAGGGAGCGGGAAAACCACGACACTCAACGTCTTGGCAAGTGCAGTATCGCCCAGCGAACGCATCATAGTCATAGAAGATTCGGCAGAAATAAGGATCCCCGAGCATCACGTAGTGTACCTTGAGGCGCGCCCGAAAAACATGGAAGGCAAAGGTGAAGTGTCCATAAGGGATCTACTGAGAAACGCCTTGCGGATGAGGCCGGACAGGCTGATCATAGGGGAATGCAGGGGCAAGGAGACGTTCGACCTGATAACCGCGATGAACACGGGACACGAAGGCTGCCTCTCCACGGTACATGCAAATTCAGCCGGGGACTGCCTGGAAAGAATGGTGGGCATGGCCTTGATGGCTGAAGAAGGTGTGCCTGTGGACATACTCCGCTCGTGGATAGCTATTGGGGTTGACGTTATTGTGCATTTAGAGAAGACTTCAACCGGGCACAGGGTGGTGTCAGGGGTTTCCCTGGTCGGCACCGAACCTGGTGAGGGCCTTACCGACTTCCAAGTATATCGTCGTGAACAGGGGCTGAGCTTGGAGTTTCCCTCGTGGTTTATGGAGAAAATCGGCGAAAGGCGTTGCAATGTCCTGCTTGAGGAGGCTGCGTTGTGAAGGTCTTGGTTTCAATTGGCCTTGGGCTTACGGCTGCCTTGATAGGGCTGGACGTGAGCAAGTCCTCGGGCGTGTGGAGCTTGCCCCGGGCCCTTGAACAAGAGCACGAAGCCGGTGTGGCACCGGATTTGGGAGCCCTAAACGATGTGACGAGGCGCGTCTGGCCTCAACGCCCGAGGCACATGCCATGGGATGAAATATGTTCAGATCTTGCCTTTCAGGTGCGGGCAGGGAATAGCATGGTACAGGCTATCCACTCGGTTTCACAGCAAGGCACATCGGATGCCCACAAGAAACTTGGCAAAGCTTACAAGTTGTATGAAACGGGAGTGCCAATCTTCAAAGCGCTGGAAACGGTAGCCGGTGGGGACGCAGAACTGTCCATGATTGCGGCCATTCTCGAAATCGGTTCAGTAAGCGGCGGCGATACTGCAACTCTGCTTTGGCGGGCGTTTGAAATACTGAGGAGAAGGCGTGTGTTTCGCGGGGAAGTAGATGCCAAACTGTCAGAAGCCAGAATCACGTCGTGGCTGCTCTTGGCATTGCCCTGGTTCATTGGATTTTTCATGTTGCGGTATGAACCGGATTTGCTGAAAGGTTTTGCAGCGTCCCGGGAAGGTAAATTGCTGACTATTGCAGCGGCGGTGCTATGGGCTGTGGGAGGAACATTGATCAAGCTATGTTTGGGCTCGGTGTGTCCTGCTTCTGCCGATGCCAGGCGTTATTCCAAAGGGGAAAGGGGTAAGAAAACCTCTTGAACGATCTGCATGTTATTGCATGGGCGGTGAGCTTATATGGCGCTGTGTTGTGTGCATTGGCGCTGTATCCCAAACACAGCCGCCTGTCAGGCAAGCCCGCAAGGATGGGATGCACGAGTGATGCCCTGGTCCGCTTGCTCACCCGGAACTTTCAACGCAAGCGCAATGAGAAGCTTATGTTGGCTCAATGGCCTACCCTGCTTGAGAGTATGGCGGTGGCAGTGTCAGCGGGGATGGACGTTTTGCACGCATTTGAGATATGTGCAGGCAAGACATATGGCCCCTTGAAAGACTGTGTTGAAAAAGTTACCGTGCGGTTACATAGCGGGATGTCCCTGCCGGCGGCCCTGGCTGCCATGGAGAAAGAGGGCGTCGATGCTGCAAGGCGGCTGAGAGCTACCCTCGCTCAAGCCGAAGTGCTGGGTACGCCGGTGTCTGATGTGCTGGAAACTTTGGCGGCTGAATACTACACCCTTGAGAAGCAACGTTTTGACGCCAGAATCAACTCACTTCCGGTAAAGTTGTCTGTAATAACCGTAGTATTCCTGTTACCTCCTGTATTGATTATTTCAGTTATGCCACATGTGCTTTCGTTCTTGAAAGCCGGATGGTAACCTGCGAGCACAAGTATGCCAGGCACGGCCTGACCCCAAACAGGGTTGTTTTGGCTAAATCAGCACACAAACGAGGGAGTGGATAAACCGTGTTGGAGTTGTACGCAAAAGCGTGTGTTCTCAGAAAGCAAGCTGCAGACTGGCTCAGTGGGTTTTTCAAGGAAGAGCGTGGCGCCACTATTGCCGAATACGCAATACTGCTGGCGGTTGTGGTGGTTGCGTTAATTGCTGTGTTAGGCCGGCTTACCGGTGCACTTGAAGCCAAGTTGGAGCAGATAATCAACGGGATCAAAGATGTCCCTACCCATTGAAACAGAACCGGAGGTGCTCAGTTGTCCGGTTTGAAAGCACCTGGAAGCAAGCATGTCCACAGGGCCCTACTTGACCAATCAGGCCAAGCCATTGCAGAGTTCGTACTGGTCTTGTTCGCACTTATCCTGGTCTTGTTTGCCATTCTTGAGTTGGGGCTTATGCTCAATGCCAAATTGGCCCTTGCGTCAGCGGCCAGGGAAATCGCCAGGATATGTGCAGTCGAAGGTGGTTACGTAGGGAAAGCAATCCAGCGGGCTGATTCGGTAATCGAATCTGCAGGACTTGAGGCGGACAGGATAGACCTGGCAGTGGTTCCCAAACAAGCCATATATGGCACGGACATAAACGTCAGTTTGTCTTATGATTACCGGGTGAAGTCGCCTGTAGTGTCGGTTATCGCCGGACCTACGGTTACCCTCAGGGCAAAGGCGGTGACGCGGAGTGAGTTTGTGCCAAGATGAAGGCACTGCACCGGAGAAGCGGGGCCTGTCAGGCCCGGTACGGAGTATCCGGGGGTTACGCTCCCAGAAGGGTGGTGTGATCGCCTTGGTCGCCTTGTTCTTGCCGGTGGCCGTCTTAAGCATTGGAATCGTCGCTGACTTAGGTGTATTGTTCACAGCCAGGCGGTTAGTCCAAGCTGCCTGCGATCTAGGTGCGCTTGCCGGTTGTCAGGAACTGGACTGGGACTTGCTTGCCCAAGGGACTGTCTTCATAGATGAAGCGAGAGGTAGGGCAAGAGCCATTGAGTACACAATGAGTAACCTGAAACCCAACGAAAACCTGCTTGATGAAATAAACCTTACCGCCGTTGTCAACAATTCCATGAAGGACGAACCCACGATTACCGTGCGTGCACAGGTGGTAGTACGAACGTATTTCCTGAAATGGTTATCTGGCTTGGAGAATGGGATAACCATCACTGTAATATCAGAATCATCGGTTGTAGAACGCACCAATTGGAAATAAGCTGCCGGGGACATAACACTGGATGTCAGGCAATACCTGACTCTCCGAAGGAGCGGCGAAATGAACATGAGGAGGCCTTAAGCGGCCTCCTCATGTAATATACTGACTAAACCAGAGAGTTTAGTAGTTTTCCGGTGCAGGCTCATAAAAGCTCTGCGGATGGTCGCAAGCCGGGCAAATCTCAGGTGCATTGGTACCTTCATATATGTACCCGCAGTTCCTGCAATGCCACTTAATCGGTTCGGGCCTGCTGAACACAGTGCCTGATTCTACCCGTTCAAGAAGCTGCTTATAGCGATTCTCGTGTTCCACTTCAACAGATGCCACTTCGCGGAACAGTTTGGCTATCTCAGGGAAACCTTCTTCTTCAGCTACTTCGGCGAAGTTCTTGTACATGGTTGTCCATTCGTAGTTTTCGCCCTCGGCAGCATGCTTCAGGTTTTCCTTGGTATCTCCAATGAGACCCAGCTGCTTCGCCCAGACTTTTGCATGCTCTTTCTCGTTGAACGCGGTTTCTTCGAAAACTGCGGCGATCTGATGATACCCTTCTCTCCGGGCTACTCCTGCAAAAAACATGTATTTGCTAGATGCTTGAGATTCTCCTGCGAGAGCTTCCTCCAAATTCTTCTCGGTCCGGGTTCCTTTGAGTTCCTTCACCTAATTCACTCTCCAATATTCGATCTGGTCTGCTATCTGCCATTATTATGCACCAAGAGGCAAAAACCCCTTGATGGTAGGATAATATTTCTAAATAGAAGTTCCATATTGATCAATACCATGTCTAGAACATGATGTCAATCATTACTACTAATACAGTTAATCGATACTCTTTCTCTTATAATCATCAATTCTAGTCTTGTTATCATATGCAAGTAAATACTCATTGTATTGGGAATCATCATAATCAGACCCTAATATTTTTTTAACTTCTTTTGCTGATAATCCCTTT
>DUVI01000060.1 GCA_012841065.1 Bacillota bacterium | reverse complement strand
TGCCCGCACAGGTCAACCTCAGCTTGGGGAGTGAAGAACCGTACCTGGAAATCAGGCCCGCCAGGTGATTGCTTGGTCTGCCTGAGATCCGTCACAAACGCCGTCTCAGAAAGGTTCATTTCCCTGGCGATTTTCTGCATCATGTCATCCGATAACCCTTCGGCCCTGGGCACCACACCCGCCGGGTTGCCCCCGAAAGGTACATCTGTAAATGCATCCGCCTGGTAGATTTCGATTTTCGGTTGATACTGTGTGGTTAATCCTTCCTGTGTATGTACCTGCCTCACCGGACACCGCCTGCCTGTCTTATCCCGGTTATCCATATTTATCTTCACCTCACACATTTTATGACCGGTTGACACAAGATCTTACTCTTGTTTGCCAAACCGCCTGGACCATGCAGGCATATACAGTATTATCTAGTCGCCCCGTATTTTACTGCACCCTAGGCCCGCTTTGCCCCGAAATCAAGAAGGGCCTGGAACCCAGGCCCTTTGGATTTGCTCAAACTTGCCGTGACTATTGGAGATGCCCACCAGCGGGTCAATTGTCCCCGGCTGCCCGCTTGAGCGCTGCGGCAACGAACTCCCTGAAAAGCGGGTGCGGCCTGTTCGGCCTCGACGGCAGCTCAGGATGGAACTGGGTGCCCAGGAACCACGGGTGGCCCTGGAGCTCAAGTATTTCAATCAAGCCCCTGGCAGGCCAAATCCCTACTGGGATAAATCCTGCCTGAGCCAACCTCTGGACATACATAGGATTGATTTCAAACCTGTTCCTGTGGCGTTCTGAGATATATTCCTGGCCGTAAGCCTTCCACGGGATTGAATCCTGCTTGAGGCGGCACTCATACAGCCCCCTACGCATCCAGGTCCGCGTATCACCTGCATTCTCAATCTCTTTCTGCTCAGGCATAAGGTCTATCACGGGATGGGCTGTGTCCGGATCAAACTCAGTTGAATTGGCATCCGTGAGCCCCATCACGTTTCTGGCGATTTCAATCACCGCGCACTGGAGCCCCAGGCATATCCCAAAGAAAGGCACGTGGTTCTGCCTTGCCCACCTGATGGCCTTGAGCTGGCCTTCAATGCTCCCGCGGACGGAGCCTCCTGGAACCAGAATACCGTGGGCAGGCCCCAAAACCTCAGCCACTTGCTCATCGCCGGCATCACACAGTTTGTCCGAGTCTACCCACATGATGTCCACACAAGCGTCATTTGCCAGGCCTCCGTGGTGGAGCGCCTCAGCCACGCTCTTGTAGGCATCGTGGAGCGAAACATACTTGCCCACGATGGCAATATTGCATCTCTGCCCGGGATGGGTGATCTTGTAGGCTATCTCCTCCCAGTCGCTGAGATCCGGCTGTCTGGGAGGCAGGTTGAGCTGTTTCTCCACAATCTTGCCCAGGCCCTCGTTTTCGAGCATGACAGGCACTTCATAGATGCTCCCGGCATCCAGGTTGGATATCACCGCACCTACTTCGACGTTGCAGAACAGCGCGATTTTCTCTTTCATATCACTGGACAGGGAATAACCGGACCTGCACACGATAATGTCCGGCTGAATACCTATTGATCTGAGTTCTGCCACGCTGTGCTGTGTAGGCTTAGTCTTGAGTTCACCTGTCATGGGCAGGTAGGGGATAAGCGTGACGTGGATGTAAGCTGTGTTCTGAGCGCCTACATCTGTCCTGAACTGGCGTATAGCTTCGAGGAAAGGCAGGCTCTCTATGTCTCCCACTGTGCCTCCAACTTCGACCAGCACAATGTCGGCTTGAGACTCAACCGCTACTTTCCTGATCCTTCCCTTTATTTCATTGGTGACGTGGGGGATAACCTGGACGGTACTTCCGTTATAACCGCCCCTTCTTTCTTTGGCGATAACCGCGCCGTACACCTGGCCTGTGGTGATGTTGTTGGCCCCGGTAAGGGAACGGTCTATAAACCGCTCATAATGCCCCAGGTCAAGGTCGGTCTCAGCGCCGTCGTCGGTGACGAAAATCTCTCCGTGTTGAAGAGGGCTCATGGTCCCGGCATCTACATTTACGTAAGGATCCATTTTCATGATGGTTACCGAGTGGCCTCTGGCTTGGAGCAAAGTGCCGATTGACGCCGCAGTTATCCCCTTTCCCAGGCCTGAAACAACGCCCCCGGTTATGAAGATGTATTTGGTCATGGAAGAAAACCTCCGCAACTATGAACGACATTCCGTGACAGTGGCTGCTTTCAAGGCAACACACGTCTGCTGTAGACAAGTGTCTGGCCACACCTAATCAGAATAACCTATGGCACCTTTTGCGTCCAGCACACATGAATGATTTGACGTGAGAATGTGTTCAACCTGCCCTAGGGCACAGCTTGTCTTATGCTACACAGCAAGGCCGGCACATGCCGGCCAACCGCGTATATGATGAAACCCGCAAATTCGTACCCGACGGCGCTGTTTATCCGGGTAATCTTCCATGGAATATACTATAGGAAGGAGGAGCCCGATTACTCCAGCTCCTCCGGCTCTATAATTTCATCTTCATCGTCATCTGCCGGGAAGTCCACATCTTCCGGTTCTTCCTCATTCTCGTCTTCTTCTGGCTGAGTCACGGCAACAAGCTCTTTCCTTAGTCTCTCCCCTGGGTTAAGCCTGCCGCCTGCAGGAACCTCCAACACTTTGTAAGACTGAGGCTTTACAGTCCATTCCCTCAGCCCGCATAAACCTGAACCCTGGTTCACAAACCTGCTGTCGATGTTTATCTCAGTGTGAATCCTGGCTTTCATCTTCGCCGGGTTCTGTCCGGGCCGAAGGCCTTTGTGCTCAAGGACCTGTTCTACTAAATCTTTGTACTTCATTGGTTCACGGCGTTGTTTAAGGATACGGTATGCAACATCAGCTACTGAAAGATCCTGCTTGACATCTTGTTGGATTGCTCCTTGCACATGCCCCACCCCCAACCACGAAACTCCTAAGTAATTCTACTCATGTAGGTGGCCTAGTTCAACATGGCGCCTCGCAATCTCTTGGGCCAAATATGATGCCACATCCTGGGGCCTTGTGCCCGGCCCGAAACCTGCATCGTAGCCCAGCTCAACTGCCAAAGCGTGGGTGATCCTTGGCCCGCCTACCACCAGCACAACTTTATCCCTTAGTCCTTCCGCTTCCAAGAGCTCAACAAGGTTTGTCAAATTGGCAAGATGCACATTTCTCTCGGTAACCACCTGGGATACCAGTATTGCGTCTGCGGTAAGTTCCCTGGCTTTGGCCACCAGGGACTCGTTTGGCACCTGGCTGCCCATATTAACCACCTTGAAGGCGGAATATGCTTCCAAGCCTCGGTTACCTGCAAAGCCTTTGTAATTCAATATGGCATCGAGCCCTAGTGTATGAGCATCTTGCCCGGTTGCCGCCCCGACTACAACCAGAGGGCGCGCCAATGTCTCCTGCAGTAACCGGTTTATGGTACCCTGGTCCAGTTCTTGCCACATAGGCTTCGCTACTCTGAGCTTCGACAATTCAACCGGACGGGTTAGTCTGCCGTACCCTATGAAAAATGTAGCGTTGTTGCCAATAGCAGCCGCCTCAGCTACCTGGGGATCTTCAAGCCCCATAAGTTTCATGGCTTGCCTGGCTGCCTCTTCTGCCAAGGCACCGGCGGCAACAGGCAGGGTAAAGCTTACCTGCATAAGTCCGTCGTTTAGCTCATCCCCGTATGGAAGTACGAGATCGCTGTGTGGGGCGCTAGAGGCCCTGCCGCCTGAAGTAACCTGGCAGTTCCGGTGTCCGATTCCGGTTTCCATTGAATATATACCTCCCCTGCCTCATGCCAGATTATGAACATGTATTATGCCAATTGGTGTAAGGGTAAGCCTAATCTTGGATAGGGCCTGGCGCCTGAGATCTGTCCGACAGCCCGGCACGCAAATCTTCCTCCACCGGGTTGAAATACCACCGGCTCTTCTTGAACACGCCTTCCCTGCCTTTGCCGCCGGTCCTCAGCCGCTTCACACCTGCAAACACGCCCTCGGTTATCGCCGCAAACAGCCCTTTTTCGTTTACTTCCCGGAGCAGCTTGAGGGTATCATCCAAAATGCTTGCGGCACGCGTGTCGAGAAGCCCACCGCGCTTGATCTCCAGGTTGTGGCCCAGATTTTGTGCAGCACGCCTCATGTATGCAGCTGATTTGATTGAAAGATACCTGTCTTGGACGAGCGGTGTATGTATAGCTTCTGTGAGCATGCCCACAAGGTGGATGGTTTGGCCTGTGAGCACCGACACCAGGTTGAAGTTTGAGTCAAGTACGTGGGCTGAGAAAATGTCGCCTTTCTTGTGCACTGTAGGCGGCATGTATTTAACGGGACAGTCAGGGAACAACTGGCGCACCAGAAGAGCCATCGCCAGCTCGTAGCTCAGGCTGTCTTCAATAGCCGGATCGATTTCAAACGCGTGCCCCAAGCCTATCTGTTCATCCCTGAGGCCCGCTTTCTTCGCAAAGTGGTAGTTCATGAACTGGGATGCAAGCACCGACGGGCCTGCATTAAACGCGTCTACGGTTGTGAGGTAGTTGTCCTCGCCTGTGTTTATGATAATCCCGGCATAAGCATTTATCATCCGAGAGAAATTTTGGTCCGCGAAGGTGCGCTCCATGTTAATGTCCCTGAACAGGATGCCGTACATCGCATCGTTGAGCATCATGTCGAGCCGTTCAACCGCGCCGATGTAGGCGATCTCAGGCATGCAAAGCCCTGAGCAGTAGTTCACCAGCCTCACATAGCGGCCGAGTTTACGGGATTTTTCATCGAGCGCCTCACGCATGAGCCTGAAGTTCGCCTGGGTAGCGTATGTGCCTCCGAAACCTTCGGTTGTGAGCCCGTGGGGTACAAAATCCAGCAGGCTCTGGCCTGTGGAGCGTATCACGGCTATCACATCAGCGCCCTGGGCTGCGGCCATCTTCCCCTGGACCGCGTCTTCATGGATATTTCCTGTAGCGCATATTACATACAGCCAGGGGGTTTGGGTTACAGGGAGTTCCTCCAGCAGGGCTTCACGTTCAGCCCGCCTGGCTCTGATCTTGTCCAAGGAATCCCGGCACATCTCCCGGGCTTTTCTGGTTACCTCTTCAGTGCCCTGCCACTCA
Organism: Bacillota bacterium; assembly: GCA_012841065.1. Classification (GTDB taxonomy): domain Bacteria; phylum Bacillota; class Sulfobacillia; order Fermentithermobacillales; family Fermentithermobacillaceae; genus DTU015. The sequence continues at coordinate 21,133 of DUVI01000060.1, read as the reverse complement.
AGAGTTGAAATATCTGTTTCGCCCCCGGCTATCATCCGGCTCACTTGGACAGGCGTCTTGCCCAAGGCAAGGCACGCATTTGCCAGGTGCACAGCTACCCCGTCGTGGATCTTGCCCTTTTCCGCCAGGTGGTCTACCAACACGTTGGGGAGGGGCACTCCGTCAGGGGTTACACCGTCCACGCCTGCGAACCTTGCCACGGTCCTTTCAATCGCCACAGTGCTCAGAGATGAGAGTTCTTCCATAACCCGGGATGTGATGTTCTCTGCGATCTCGTGGCACCTGTCTACGGTTTTGGTATCTATACTGAGTCTAAGCATAATCCGGTTTCACCTCACCGCGCATATATGTCCCGGCCGTCATCCGCCTCTGCCGTGAAACTTAAGAGCTTTGTCTATTATTGCTGCGTCAAGCCCCAATGCTTTTGCCACAACCAGCGCATCCTGGGGCGTAGGGGTATCAGGGCCCACTTTCTGCAAGGTGTAGTCCATGTGGCGGTACAGCCAGTCAAGTCCGTCACCAGCCAACTCTGTCCGTTCTGACCCTTCAGACCATCCTGCCCCTTCTCCCGCTTCGGGCCCTTTGCTATCCTTTAAACCCAAGGCCTCAGTGGCCAGGCCCCTCACCTGCCAGTGGGGCACGCCCAAGGTTGCCGCCAGCCCGTGGTAATGCGTAGTAGCTATCACCGTAGAGCCGGCGGTGTCATTTTCCAGGTAGTACTGGAGCAGCGCTGCGTAAAGCGCACGCCCCTGCGAAGGGTTGGTACCCCGACCCACTTCGTCCAGGAGTACCAACCCTCTTTCGCCCGCCCTGGCAAGGGGTTGCTTGAGGCTTACAATCTCAGCGGCAAAACTGGACAGCCCCGGGGTTTGTTCTTCCCCGGGCTGGAAATATATGAAATCGTATAAGCCAAACTTCATGTAGTTGCAGGGGACCATAAGCCCCCACTGGGCCATGGCGACACACAGCCCCACGGTGGATAAGGCCACCGTCTTGCCGCCCATGTTCGGCCCTGTGATCACTGAGACTATGGAATCCAGTTCAATGCTTACGGGCTGGTATGTGCCGCCCCGGGACTTGACTTCGTTCAAGACTATGGGATGGAAAGCGCCTTGAAGTATTAAGTCCGGACCGGGAGAGGAGTTGCGCCCGGGTTCTGGTTGGATGCCCGAATCCATGCCTTTGCCGGGGCTCAGGCCCTCCCCGGGACCCCTGTGCTTGGCGGAAAGCCCAGCCTTGCCGGAACCACTGCCATCCCCTGCACCCGGCCGGATTATTTCAGGCCTTGTGGCATCCGTAGCCCTTGCCAGTTCTGCTTTGGACAGCAGGAAGTCTAATTCACCTAACGCTTGTGACGCCGCTTCGACAACCGGAAGATGCTGCTTGAGCTTGCCGGACAGTTCCCGGAGCACTTCAGTCTCCTGTGCACGCTGCTTTGCTTTGAGCAGATTGAGTTCTGTCTCAAGATTTACCGCATCTCTGGTAGGTTTGAGTTTGAAATACACGTGGCTAAGAGTTTGCCTGGTCTCCCCGAGTTCAGGCATGAGCCTGGCTTTTTCAAGTTGGGCGCGGCCGGTCTTGCGTATGGCCATTTCGCCGGTCCCTGAAATCCTGACGCCCAGGGCTGTTTCCACTGCCCTGGCCTGCTTTGCCATCTCCCTGTGCCACATTTCCTGCTTGTGCTTGCGAAGTCTTCTCGTTTCGGCAAGCGACGCGGAATAGGCATCGCTTATATAAAACCTGGGTTGGCCCTGGGAACCTGGGGCAAGCAGCACCTCCGCCGGTTCCAGGCCCGGGGGCACGGTGTTGGCGGGCCACTTTGAAATACCGGTTTGGTCTTGTAAATGGCGTATCCGCCTCACGCAAGCACATAGGTTGGCGAGGATGAAAAGCTCAGCAGGAGACAGCACCTGGCCTTCCTGCAGAAGACTGATGGCGTGGAGGGGGTCTTTCAGTGATTCCAAAATCCCCAGCATTTCGGTGAATAGGTCAGGGTTTTTCCGCCAAAGGCCCAGCGCCGCTTCCAGCCGGTCAAACTCGTGCCCTAGGCTTTGTTCCATTCCTGGCAGGAACGGCCGGGCGTTAGCTTTTGCCCTGCGCCCAGGTGCTGACCTAGGCTTTACGGATGCCCAAATTTGGGCAAACCCCAGATGTTCACCGGTGCCCGGGGGTACGAAAAACTGCTTAGTACCTTGCCGGTCTCCTGGGTATAGCGAACTTGCCGGTCTTACCCCACAGCCATGCCGCTTACCCCCTCTGTGCTTTTTTCCCCCGAAACCACGTCAAACACCGGCACCGCGTACCCTATATCTCTTAGCGCAGCGCTGATTACACGTACCATTTCCCTGGGATCATGGGATATCCCGAGGGAGGTTACAGGGTTCACGGTTACTGCCAGCAGGTTGAGCGGCCGGGTCACATAAAGGCTCACCCCTGGGCGCTTGGATGCAAATATGCCCACAGCGTCGCTGGCTATCACTGCAAGCTCGCGCTGCTTTGCCCATGAGCGGGCGCTGTCCAAGAATGCCTGGCTCACGGCTCCGGGCACCACAACTGCGGCTGCGTCGCCCGCCCGCTCTAAGATCTCGTCTTCTACTCCTAGCACCGTAGGGTAGTTTATGGGCCTTAGGGTGTATCTTCCCTGCATTCCGCCCCGGCCGGCGTGGATGAAGCACACTCTGTCTTTTTCAACGGCTTGCTTTGCGAGGGAGGCAATGCCCTTTACAGGGTGTTCCGGCCTTGACAAGAGCCATACGATAAACCCCAGCTGCTGCGCCATAGTTTCCAGGTCCATATCCAACGATGCCCCTGTGGCCAGAATCGTGGCATCTGTAACCTTGGGGCTGGCTGCTGCCATGCGATCGAGGGCCCCGTCCACCAGCACGATATCGGCACCCAGATCAAGCAGCTTGTTCACAAGCACGCCCAATTCCCTGGCGCTGCGTGGGCCTACGAGTTCAAGCGCTACCGGTTCTGCGGCCCTGCCCAGCACGAGACGGCCAAACAGCCCCTGGTGGCCCGACACATCTGCAATCTCAAGGCCCGCAGCCGCTTCGCCCAGTACGCCTTCAGCCGTGGCGACCCATGCACCTTGAGGCGCAACCACGCTCGGTTTGGGCCGGCCTGTGAAAGCGTCGATTGCTTCCCCGTCACGCCCTGACGATACGAGTCCTACGGTTAAGCCCTTTGCAGACAGTTCTGACACCAGGTAGTTCATGGTAACCGTCTTGCCCACGTTTTTTGCGGTTCCGACTATTGCAACCGATCTAATGCCGCTATGTGCCACCACATCTGCAAGGTGCAGTGCCGTCTCAATCACCCCCGGCCCATTGCGTTCTTACTCTTGGTCCCGGCACTGTTCGCCCTGGCACCGTTTGTCCTGGCAAGCTCCGTTATCAGTGCCTCCGGCGCCATGTGCACTGCGCCGCTTGAAACGTTCAGTATCGCGGGGTACCAAGCTCACCTGTTTCCCGCCGATAAGCCCTGCCACACCCACTGCATGTTTGTGGTCGCTTCCGCAAAGCTTGCACTTCCCGTCTTCATTGCGGTTTTCGCTAAGATCGTATTCAGGCTCGCGGTAAGCGGATATTACTCCTTCGTAATTCCTGACCACCACAGTATTGCTGCCGAAAGACACGAGGTAGTTGGGGCCGATGGGAATCTTTCCGCCGCCGCCCGGTGCGTCAATTACATAAGTGGGCACCGCAAGCCCGGTGGTATGTCCTCTCAGGTACTCCATGATCTCGAGCCCTTCGGCCACAGTGGTCCTGAAATGTTCAAGCCCCCAGGTAAGGTCGCACTGGTAGATGTAATATGGCTTGACCCGGATTTTCAGCAGCCCGTGAACCAGCTCCATCATGACCTTGGGACAGTTGTTTATGCCCCTCAAAAGCACGCTCTGGTTGCCCAGGGGAATTCCTGCGTCAGCCAAAATTGCACAAGCCCTTGCGCTTTCAGGGGTTATCTCCCTGGGATGGTTGAAATGGGTGTTGAGGTAGATCGGATGGTATTTGGCCAGCATACCGGCGAGCTCTTTTGTAATCCTCTGGGGCATCACCACTGGGGTCCTGGAACCGATCCTTATGATCTCAACATGGGGAATCTCCCGCAGCCGGCTCACCACGTACTCAATCCTGTCATCTGACAGGGTGAGCGGGTCGCCCCCTGATATGAGCACGTCGCGGATTTGCTTGTTGCTCCTCACATATTCGATTCCCTGGTCAATCCTGTCTGTGGAAGCAACCCGGTCGGTCACTCCTACCACCCTGCGCCTTGTGCAGTGGCGGCAGTACATTGAACACAGTTCGGTGACGAGGAACAGCACCCTGTCAGGGTACCTGTGGGTTATCCCTGGGACCGGTGAGTCCTCATCTTCTGCCAGGGGGTCATATGCCTCCCAGGGTAGCACTGTAGCCTCGTGTGCCCTGGGAACCGCTTGCAGCCTTATGGGGCATGATTCGTTACCGTATTCTATGAGGCTGGCGTAATAGGGCGTTATGGCCATCCTCACCCGGGACAGGGCGAGTTTGACTCCTTCTGCCGCTTCTTCATCGAGTCCTGCCACCTGAGCTAATACCTCTACGTCTTCGATGCGGTTGCTCCACTGCCAACGCCAGTCATTCCACTCTGCTTCGGTAACGTCTTTGAATAAGGGAATCTGTTTCCAATGGCGCAACTTGCCACTACCTCCTTGGATGCCGGCAGTTACCTCTTTCCGGGCGGCTTACCCTGTTTCCGGGGCACTTGCCGGGCGTCTGGTCTTAGCGGAAACACCTTGCTACTGCAGGAACATCCCCTCAAGGATGCTCCTCAGCTTGTTATCGTTTCTTACCAGGTCCAATGCGTATTCTGCATGGCCTTTTGCGTAGCCGTTTCCGATTATCAATTCTATATCGGCGCCGACCCCTTCAGCACCCAGTGCTGCCGCAGTAAAGCTCGTGGCCATGGAGAAGAAGTAGATTTTGCCGCCGTCCCTGGTGCACAGAATCGACGCCATCTCAGTACCCGGGATGCTCACGCAGTTTATGGTCACATCTGCCGGCTTGCCATCGTTGGCTTCCAACAGTTGTTTCCTCATGGCCATGGCTTTCCTGGCATCTCCCTGGAGCACTATGTCGCACGCCCCAAGTTGCTTGAGCCTGGCGGCGGACCTGTCGCTGTGGGCAAGCCCTATCACTTTGCCCATCCTCTCCGCGTTCTTAGCAGCTACACTGGCGCACATGAGTCCGGACTTGCCGCCTGCACCCAGGATGAACACGGTGTCTCCGGGTTTCACCAGCCGGTCGGTCTGAATGGGCGCGCCTGCAACGTCGAGCACAGCAAGGGCGAGCTTTTCGTCCATATCACCTGGTAGCACCGAAAACACGCCTGTCTCAAAGAGCACCGCCGTGCCGTCTACATCTACCTGATCTTTGTCGAGATGCACTTTCTTAATCCGGGTAATATTGAGCGGAGTAAGCGACAGGGAAACCAAAGTACAAATCCTGTCCCCAACTTCGGCCCCGTCTCTGCCTTCCACCTTGGGCCCGAACTCCCTGATTTTGCCCAAGAGCATCCCGCCTGAGCCGGTAACCGGATTGTGCATCTTGCCTCGCTGGCTGACTATGTCCATTATTCTGGATGCGACTTGCTCCTCTTTGGTTGCATCATCCGCGTCCGGGTCGCATTGGGACAGGATCTGTTTGAAACTTGCAGCGTCTATGTTGAGGGTTGCCACATCAATGAGGGTTTCGTTCTCCCGGATTTCCGGGGAATTATCTATCTTCCAGGCTCCTTGAGGCAGCCCGCCTTCAGGGTCGATTACCCTGTGGCAGCCGTAAGGACATCCCCATTGGTACTTCTTTGTCATTTGAGCACCTCCGCTCTAGAACAGTTTGCTTATATCGTTCATATCACGTATTAAAGCAAACTTCGTGCCACGGAGCCCTGGATGGCGATTGCTCGAAGGCTGGGTTCGCGGCCGAATCCTGAAGCCTGCATACCACAGGTTTGGTCTTCCCCGGTCAAACAGAGATTTCGTACGTCCCGGCAGGAATAAGGGTTGGGGGTGCCGAATCTTGGTCATGTATATGACGTGCAGGCGCCAAATTCCCGGCGCTTTTCGGCAGGAGCTCTCAGTCCGGCGTGGAATACCGTACCTGCGGTAATCGGCGGATGACGCTTGGTTCAGCGTGGAAGACCCTGCCTTCGGGAATTGGCGGGTGACGCCCGGTGAGGAGGATGAGCCCTGGACTTATTGACTGCGCTTCTCAAGGTGCTGGAAGTAGCCAGCGAAGGTATCCATGTAGTAAACGAACAAGGGGTAACCGTTGTCTACAACAAAGCTGCTTCTGAGTTTGACGGCCTTCTGCCCGAAGAGGTGCTGGGCAAGCATGTGCTTGACGTGTTCCCGTCCCTCACCCATGATTCAAGTACTTTGCTGAGGGTGCTGAGGAGCGGGGTTCCCGAGATAGCAAAACAGCAGACATTCACTAACTATAAAGGAAAGAAGATTACAACTATAAACTCGACATACCCTATCACAGACGGCGGCGAGATTATAGGAGCGTGCGAGATTTCCACTGATATTACCCGCATTAAAGAAATGGCAGAAAGGATAGCCGATCTAAGCCAGGAACTCCGCAGCAAAGAGCATGGGGAAGGTGCCGGCGGGCCAAAGGCACGGAGTAAGATTTCCCGGAAATTGTTTACGGTCAACGACATAGTGGGGCAATCGGCGGTTATGAGGGAAGTGCGGCGCCAGGTGGTTCAGGTCGCCCGCACCCAATCCAATGTGCTCGTGTGGGGCGAAACCGGCACAGGCAAGGAACTGGTTGTCCAATCGATTCACTCTGCATCAGAAAGGGCTGAGTCTGCCTTCGTCGCCCAAAACTGCGCAGCCCTGCCTGAAGGTTTGCTTGAAGGATTGGTATTCGGCACATCCAAAGGCGGGTTCACAGGCGCCCAGGACCGCCCAGGGCTTTTAGAACTGGCATCAGGAGGAACGTTATACCTTGACGAAATCGATTCCATGCCCCTTGGGCTCCAGGCCAAACTGCTCAGGGTAATACAGGAAAAGCGAGTGCGGCGCCTTGGGGATGTAAAGGAAAGGCCCGTGGACGTTAGGATAGTCGGCTCGACCAGCGTACCGCCGCGGCAGGCCGTGGAACAAGGCCTCATGCGGTCCGACTTGTATTTCCGCCTGTCAGTGGTTGAGATTGGGCTGCCGCCTTTGCGGAAGCGGCAGGAAGACATTCCCCTCCTGTGTTCTCACTTCTTGCGCAAGCACGGCAAGGGCAAGCACATCAATATATCCCCTGAGGTGATGTCCGCCTTCCTTACATATGACTGGCCGGGCAACGTGAGAGAACTTGAGCACGCCGTAGAAGGCAGCCTTGCATTCTTGAGGGGCAACACCATCGAGCTCCAGCACATACCGCCCACAGTAAGAGGGATCACGGCCACAACCACCTTGGCTAGGGGATCCATACGCAACCAACTGAAAAGCCACGAGAAGGCAGCTATTGAAGAAGCTTTGAAGCAGGGCGGTTCCGTGTCCCAGGCCGCCAGGATATTGGGCATACCGAGGCAGACGCTCCAGTACAGGATGAAAATCCACGGAATAAAGGCATCCCGGTCCACATCTAAGGGGTGATGGGTGCCATACCTCGGTGAACCTACGGCCGTCCGGGGCTTGGCGGCATCGTCAGGAAGGGCAATCAGGGAGAAACAGTGGGTGTGTCCCAGCTTGCATACCCGTTCAATTTTGAGACACACCCGTTATATTGTCTCCCATGTACAGGTGCCTATTCTGCCGGGCAACGATATTGCAATCCTCCAAGCGGATCCACTTCCAACCATAATCTGGTTAAGGATTGACCAATCCGCCGTTCTGGACGCCCGCGCGGGTCGGAAACTGTCCACTTCCAAGTTGAATGCGGTTTGAAGTTGACCACTTGACTAGGATCTGGTTCACAATTAACCACTTCAGCCCCGGATCTGGTTCCAAATTAGCCAGACCCGTGGGAACGAGATGACCGCCGCAACCCTCGATACAGGAATCATGCTCTAATCTAGCCAGATTCCTGGGAACCGACACTGTTCTGGCCTGGAATTACCCAGAAACAATGTGCGGCGGCTTTTTGCCGCCACATCTCAATTAATGATGATGAAAATATTCACACAACCAGGCACCCGGGCCTGCTTGCTTATCTCACGATATCACTGTCCATTGCTTACCCGTTCCTGCTCCGTCCGTTTTCCGAAACGCCCTTACATAGACTCCGGTGCTGACACTCCGGCCATCCTGAGTGCATTTGCGAGCACTATCTGGCACACCCTTGCAAGGTACAGCCGGGCGGCGCTGAGCGCCTTGTCTTCGCCTAACACCCGGCACTGGGTGTAGAACGAATGGAACGCCGATGCCACGTTCATCATGTAATTGATGAGCCTGTTGGGCTCCCTGGCCTGACCGATTTCATATACCTCTTCAGGGAAAGCGGCCAGGAGCTTCATGAGCTGGATTTCAGAAGGTTCTCTGAGCAGCGAGAAGTCAATCTCATTGGGCCCCAATGCCGGAAGTACGCCTTCTTGCCTTGCCTGCCTGAAGATGCTGGCTATCCGGGCATGGGCGTACTGCACATAGTAGACGGGGTTTTCATCTGACTGGAGCCCCGCAAGGTCCAGGTCAAAATCCAGGTGGCTGGACGGCGCCCGCATCAGGAAGAAAAAGCGGCAAGCGTCCTTCCCGGCCTCTTCCAGGAGTTCGTCCATTGTGACGAATTCGCCGCCGCGCTTGGACATCTTCACAACCTGGTTGCCCCTTACGAGCCTCACGGTCTGTGCAATGATCACCTCAAGGCTTTCAGGAGGGAAACCAAGGGCTGCGATCCCGGCTTTGAGCCTGGTTACATATCCGTGATGGTCCGGGCCAAGGATGTCTATAAGATGGTCGAAGCCCCGCTCAAACTTGTTCTTGTGGTAAGCGATGTCAGGCACAAGGTAGGTCATCTCACCTTCTGACTTGACCACCACCCGGTCCTTGTCATCTCCAAACTCGGTAGACTTAAACCACTGCGCGCCATCTTTTTCGTATATGAATCCTCTCTCAGCCAGCTGCTTGAGGGTAGCTTCAGGAGCCCCCTCTGCGCGCAAACCTTTCTCAGAGAGCCAGGAGTCGTACTCTAAGCCGTAGCCCAAAAGCGTTTGCTTTTGGCTTCCCACAATCCGCGATACAGCGTACTGCTTGAACCGGTCGTGCCTCTCTGAATCAGGGAGTTCAAGGAGGCTGTCGCCTTTTTCCCCGATCAGCTCCTTGGCAATGTGCATCAGGTACTCGCCCCGGTACCCATTTTCCGGCAAAGACGCGTCTTGGCCAAGTTGCTGCCGGTAACGGGCTTCCAGGGAATCGGCCAGTAAATCTACCTGATTGCCTGCGTCGTTTATGTAAAACTCCCTGGATACCTTGTGACCGGATGCTTCAAGCAAAGCTGCCAGGCAGTCTCCGATGGCTGCCGCCCTTGCATTCACCACGTTCAGCGGGCCGGTAGGGTTGGCGCTTACGAACTCAATCAGCACTTTCTTGCCTGCGCCGTAATCGGTAGTTCCGTAGAGCGGCCCCTTCTTCCAGATATCTGCCACGGCTTCTTGGAGCCAGCCGGTGCTAAGGAAGAAGTTCAAGAATCCCGGGCCGGCGATGTCGACCCGCCGGATCCAAGAGTCTTCCAGTGAAAGGTAGCGCACGATGGCGCCGGCAACAGACCGGCCGTCGCTCTTGAGCTCGCTGCCTATAGCCATTGCCACACCTGTAGCAAAATCACCCTGTTCGGGCTTTGAAGGCATATGTATTTTGATATCAGCCTCTACATACCCAGGTAGATCTCCTTTTTCCTTTGCCTTCTCTATAGCTTTGGCAATTCTTTCTTTTATGTCAGCTTGCACTCGCTTTATGACACTTGAATTTTCATCCATCAGGGTACATCTCCTTTCGCAGCCAAATAAGCTGCTGTCACTTCCCGTCAGAAGCCAGCAGTAAGAGACACTCTCTTACAGCAGCTGCGGCAAGCAGCCCTGTCTGGCCTGTGTTATCATAGGCAGGCGCCACCTCGACCAGGTCTGCGCCTACAATGTTGCTCCCGGCGAGGTATGCAACTGCACTTAGCAGTTCCTGGGATGTAATCCCGCCCGGTTCGGGAACTCCCGTTCCCGGGGCGAATGCGGGATCAACTACGTCAATGTCGATGGTCAGGTATATGGGACGGCCCTCTATCCTGGGCATTATTGATTTCAGAGGTTCTATCACGTTGAAAAAGTGGATCTCAGAAAGCCCCTCAGCCTCTTGGAGTTCAGCCTCTGTCCCGGAGCGTATGCCAAGTTGATATACTCTTCCCGGTCCCATGAGTTCCACGATTCTGCGCATTACAGTACCATGGGACAGCGCTGTCCCGGTGAACCTAGATTTAAGATCTGCATGGGCGTCAAGCTGGATTACCACCAGATCAGGATGTGCCTGGAGCACCGCTTGCACCAACGGGTATGTTATGAGGTGCTCGCCTCCTATGGCCATGAACTTGCGGCCGCTCCGGACGATTTCCCGTGCGGCAACCCCTATGATCCCCAGGGCATTCTCCACGTTGCCCATGGGCAGCACCAGGTCACCTGCATCATGATAGTTTTCCGGCACCAGGGTGCGCCTCTGCCACAAAGAGTAATCCTCAAGGGCCATGGACGCTTCCCTTGTTGCAGCAGGGCCGAATCTCGTACCCGGCCTGAATGACGTAGTCTCGTCCAGTGGAATCCCCATAATCACACAGGGTGCGTTTTGGTTGAAAGACGACCACAGAAACTTATGCGGGCTGATCCATTGAGTGCTATGATCGTCGAACAATGCCCAGTACCTCCAAACGATATGGACTAATACGTTATGCCTACGTCGCGCTTCACTCTTGGACTGAGCACAAACATGCTGCGATGAACCTCAGGCGAATAGTGTTTCAGATTCCAGGACCCATCAGGCTCTCGCACGGGCTTTTCAGGATCCGCTTCAAAGGACCCGCATGTGAAGCTCCACAATGAGCCCGGGTAACTCGGAACCGGGGCTGTGTAAAGTTTGGCCACTGGAAACACCTTAGCTATCCTTTGGTAGATGTCCCTGACCATGTTAGGCGTTGCAAGGGGACTCTCTGTTTGCGCACACATGATACCGCCTGGCTTGAGTATCCTGGCTATGTTCTGATAGAACTCGGGTGTGAACAGTACTTCGCCCGGGCCTTCAGGATCCGTTGAATCCACCAGCACTACATCGAACTTCTGGTCTGTGTCAGCAACAAACTTGATCCCGTCATCGACTAATACCTTGGCCCTTGGGTCGCTGAACCCGGTGTTCCATAAGGGCAGGTACTGCTTTGACGCTTCAATGACGTCGCCGTCAATGTCCACCATCACAGCTTGCTTTACTTCCGGGTGACGCAATACTTCCCTGAGAGTCCCGCCGTCTCCTCCGCCGATTATCAGGACATGCTCGGGGTTCTCGCGGCTGAACAGGGGAACGTGTGCGATGCTTTCGTGGTACAGGTACTCGTACTTCTCAGTTGTCTGGATCACGTTGTCGAGGGTAAGTATCCGGCCTAATTCAACAGTGTCGTAAATCGCCAGGTGCTGGTACTTAGTGCGTTTGGTAAAAATTACGGACTTAATCTGCACGCCGATAATAAAACCTTTAACCCATTCTTCAGTGAACCATACTTCCACCTGCGTCCCCTCCGAGTTCAATTGTACAAATATCCTCGCCAAACACCGAGGGAATTATATCAGAAAAGAACAGCATGGTGAAATAAGCCCTGCCTTGTTGACAACAAGGGTTTCGGGGGACATTACTTATGCGTAGGGGGCGGCGTAACCTGAGGCATATTGCCTTTCCGGCTGAAGATTGTTAAGCTGGGGTGTTGCGGAATAGGAGGGATGGGCATGGGAGACTCATCAAACACAATCCAACGCGGCTCAAGAACGAAAGATACGTCGAAGGACACGACTCAAGCAAAAACCCTTCCCCTTAAGAACATGCTGCTTACCATATTTAAAGCATGTGTAGTAATAGCTTTGATATTCATGGGGTTCATAGGCGCCCTGTTTGTATTCCTGCCTCTGCCTGAACCGTCGATACCTGAAGCCACCCGCATATATGACATTGACGGCAACCTGGTTGCGTCGCTTTTTGTCGAAAACCGTATAGTGGTGCCTTACGACGAAATCCCTGAGGCCCTCAAGAAAGCGGTGGTGGCAGTAGAAGACAAGCGGTTCTTCTCGCACAAAGGGATTGACATAAGCTCCATCGCCAGGGCTTTGTGGAGAAACTTCAAGGCGCGGGAGGTTGTTGAAGGCGGAAGCACAATCACCCAGCAGCTGGCGAAGAACCTGTTCCTTACACACGAGAGGACGCTGAAGCGCAAAGTACTGGAGGCCATCTACACCGTAAAACTTGAGATGCGCTACACCAAAGAAGAAATCCTGGAGATGTACGTGAACATCATATACCTCGGCCACGGCACTTACGGTTGCGAAACTGCGTCCAGGCTGTATTTCGGCAAACCGGTAAAGCAACTGACGCTGGCAGAGTCGGCCATGTTGGCAGGGATAATCAAGGGACCGGAAATCTATTCCCCATACCACGATATGGAGCTGGCTGAAAGGCGGAGAGCTATAGTGCTCAACCTGATGGTGGAGCAGGGGATAATCGATGAGGCCGCCGCCGAGGAAGCTAAGCAAGAGGAAATTAAGCTTGCGGGAATTCCCAAAAGCAGCGCAGCATACTTAGTTGATTTTGTAGTGGCGCAAATCCGTGAATGGAACCCTGAAGTAGCTTCGCAGATTTACCGGGGAGGCTACGAAGTCTACACCACCTTGGATCTTGACATGCAAGCAGCTGCTGAACAAGCGTTTTCCCGATACATGCCTGAGGGAACCAAAGACTCAGAAGGCATAACCCAGCCTCAAGGCGCCTTGGTCGCCGTCGAGCCGTATACAGGCCACATAAGGGCGCTGATAGGAGGGCGCAGCTACGACGAAACCCAGCTCAACCGGGCATACCAGGTGAGGCGGCAGCCTGGGTCTGCGTTTAAGATTTTTCTGTATGCAGCTGTATTGGATTTAGGCTATTCGATCAACCACGCCCAGATGTGTGAGCCGGTTGAGTTTCCGGGAAAGTCATCAGGCGAGGCATACAAACCCAGGGACTACGGCTGGCCTGCATATCACAATGCACCTTTGGATATCCGGCAAGCGGTGGCGATATCCGATAATGTGGTTGCCACCAAGTGGGCTTCGGTTGTCGGCCCGGGTACAATCATCGACTACGCCAGGAGACTGGGAGTAGAAAGCCCCCTTGAAGCTAATATTCCCCTCGCCCTGGGAGCTTCTGATGTCACGCCTTTGGAAATGGCAGCAGCATGTGCAGCTTTGTCTGCCCAAGGCACATACGCCAAACCCATAGCCATTCTCAAACTAGTCGATTCCAATGGAAAGGTGCTGCTGGAAAACGAGGCTGAAACCAGGCAAGCACTGAGGCCGGATACTGCTTACATGCTCACAAGCGTATTGCGCTCGGTGTTCAGTCCTGGCGGCACAGGCGCCGGGCTCGAAGGATTCCTGGGAAGCAGGCCGGTTGCAGGAAAAAGCGGCACTACAGACGACCATCTTGAAGCCTGGTTCGTGGGATACACCAGGGAGCTGGCTTGCGCCGTCTATGTAGGCTGGGATAACCGGGAGGAGTCGCTTTCCGGTACCGGTTCATCTGTGGCAGGGCCTATTTGGGCAAGTTTTATGGGCAACGCGCTTTCCGGCAGGCAGGTGAGAGGTTGGGATATACCCGATAACCTGTACTGGGGAAAGGTTTGCGACCAAACCGGCCAAAGTGCCAACATAACCTGTTTCGACTGGCACTATGAGCTGTTCAGGCAAGGCAGTTCCGCGCCTGTCTGCTCGACCAACCACGTGTTTGAGTACTTGTTTGGAGGGGCAATAGATGATGAGAGTGAAGCAGCTCAGGTAAACCGGATACCCTACTTCATCCCCAAGGATGCGCCTGCTGCTTCATCCAGAAACCAAGAGGATGAGGAATCTGACGAGCTTGAGGGCGTTGATATAGAAGAATTACTGCCTTACCTGGAGTTTGGTGATGGAACTGTCGTTGAAGGTCCGGAACCGGGCGAGGTCTTGCCGGGGGTGAGGCCGGGCGGACCGGTTGAATCTGTCGAAGGGGAACCGGATGAACCCGAGCGTAACGCGGGGAGTAGTGATTCAGAAAGCCAGGAACAAGACGGAAGACTTGACCGGAGTGAGTCCGGAGAGTCAGGGTCCCATGGAAACGGTGCAGACTCTCAGCAAACCGGAAGCGGCAATCAACTTGAGCATTCCGCGGCTGGGTATTAAATGAAGAGCACAACAAAAGCGGCTGCGCCTTGGCAGCCGCTCGCTGCTTCAGGCCGCCGGGGTTTTATCCGGAACCCGAATACAGTTCCTTCATCCGGATACCTTTCTACATAACTGCCTACATAACCTGCTCCTCATTTGACCGCACCGAAACATCCATCAGCGTGTACTTGACGGTGCCTCGACAAGGGTTATGGTAAATTCAATCTCTTGCCCGTCCCTAAGCACTTTTACTTTCACGTTGTCCCCGGGAGACAGTTCGGATATAAGCGCTACGAATGTACCTACATCATTTACAGTACGCCCTGCGAATTCGATAACCACATCGCCCTGACGGATCCCTGCTTTGGCTGCAGGTCCTCCGGACACAACATCGTAAACGTAAATCCCCCGGTCAATTTTGACTGTAGGCCTGTAAATTCTCGCTTCAGTGCGGTCCATGAGGCTCAACCCTGCAAAAGCCCTGCGGACCTTACCTGTTTCCATGATTTCTGTAACTATGCGCTTTACCTGGTTTGAAGGGATTGCAAAACCCATGCCTTCAACAGCCTCAACATTGAGTTTGGCTGAGTTAAGCCCAATCACCTGAGCACCGCCGTTTATCAGAGGGCCGCCGCTGTTGCCCGGGTTGATAACAGCATCGGTTTGAACCAGCCGCATGTACCCGTCACCGATCCTGAGCACCCTGTCCAATCCCGAAATCGCGCCCACTGTAACCGACCTGTTAAACTCCATGCCCAGAGGATTGCCGATGGCAATCGCCAGTTGTCCTGGCTTTAGGGTATCTGAATCGCCGAAAACAGCCGTGGGAAGTCCGGTAGCGTCGATCTTGATCACAGCAAGGTCAGTGGCGGGATCTGTTCCCACGATCTCCGCCTCCATGGTTCGCCGGTCTGAAAGGAACACGGTGAGTTGCCGGGAGTCTCCCGAGATCACATGGTTGTTTGTGACGATATACCCGTCGCTTGTGATTATCACGCCTGAGCCCGATGAGTCACTCACATATTGCCTGCCGAAAATGTCGTACACCGCTTTTGTGTTGACGATGCCCACAACTGCCGGGCTCACCTTTTCCGCTGCATCTACCACCACTTGCCAGGGATCGCCGGAAGGCGTGTAGCCGGTTGATTGGATGCCTGAAGATGAGCTTTCACCACCCCAATAGCCGGCGGAAGACGGTAACGAGATCTGCAATGCTTCCATTTGCTCGATGATGAGCCTTGGCACTATGGCCGATGTGAGCAAGCCTCCTATGATGGCACCTACCAACCCTACCAAGAGATACGACCATGCCCTGGACCGCCTTGGCTTTGGCTTGCCGGTCTCGTGAATTTCCTGAGGTTCAACGTCCAAGACCTCACCCCCAAAACGTAGAGTCTGTGCTTCCATATGGTTCACTTGCGCCGGGCTTCCGGAAGTGCAAGCTTAGATTGCACTTACAACTATTATATATCCCATTTTGCGACAATTGGATGAGCAAAATTGGAAGCCTGTCCGGCGGCCAAAAGCGAGCCTAGCTGAACATGGTGTCAGGGTTAAACGGCGACACACCTAGGGAGCAATGGGAGGATATTTCACTCTTCAACGCGCTGGACATTGGCACCTAGGCCTTTGAGTTTCTCCACCACTGACTCATAGCCTCTTTCGATAATCTCGAGCCCGTATATGTCGGTAGTGCCTTCAGCAGATAACCCGGCCACCATCAAACTGGCACCGGCTCTCAAATCGGTTGCTCTCACAGGTGAGCCTACGAGCCTGGCAGTGCCTTCTACCACTGCAGTCTTGCCTTGAACCTTGATGTTGGCACCCATCTTTATGAGCTCGCTCACGTACCCCAGCCTGTTTTCGTACACAGATTCCTGGATGACGCTCACCCCGTTGGCCCGGCTGAGCACTGCAGTAAGAGGTTGCTGTGCATCGGTCGGGAAGCCAGGGTATGGCAGGGTTTTTACGTTCGCCGGATCAGGCCGCTCAGGCCCGATAACTCTGACGAAATCCCCGTCTTGTTCAATCGAAGCTCCTGCTTCCCTGAGTTTGGCCACCACGGGTTCGAGGTGCTTGGTTATCACGCCGCACACTTCAACGTCGCCGCCGGTAGCTACTGCGGCCATCATGTAGGTTGCGCCTTCTATGTCGTCGGGGATAACCGAATGGCAGGTCCCCTTGAGGGACTTTACCCCCCTGATTCTGATAATATCAGTGCCTGCCCCATGGATCCTGGCACCCATAGAGTTAAGGCAGTTGGCCAAATCCACCACATGGGGTTCTTTGGCGGCGTTTTCGATGAGGGTGGTGCCTTCGGCCATACATGCAGCCAGCATGATGTTGATGGTAGCTCCTACGCTGGGGATGTCCAGGTATATCGGCGCGCCTTGCAGTTTGTTTGCATAGAGGCGCACCACTCCGCCTTCGACCGACACATCTGCACCCAATGCCCTGAAGCCTTTCAAATGCTGATCTATGGGCCTTGGACCGATATCGCATCCGCCTGGAAGCCCCACTTCAGCCTTGCCAAACTTGGCCAAGAGCACGCCCATGAGGTAGTACGACGCCCTGAGTTTCCGCACCAGATCGTAGGGGGCAACGTGGAACGTGAAACCGTTGGGCGAAACGGTCATCGTGTTCTTGTTCAACGAAACAAGTGCGCCCAGATCCTTAAGGATCTGGGCGAACACTTTCACATCACGTATAGCAGGAACATTTTCCAAGGTAGACTCGCCTTCGCCAAGAAGTACCGCCGGTATTATTGCTACCGAGGAGTTCTTGGAACCTCCGATTTTCACCCTGCCTTTAAGTCTGTTGCGTCCTTGGATTACAAGTCTTGCCATGGTTTCATTCTCCCAATCATCTGCTATACTGTGATTTTGCTTTACACTGTTTCTCTTCTCTATTTATAGAAACTCAACGGGTCGTTGGCCACGCCGTCAATGTGAACCTCAAAATGCAGGTGTGGGCCAGTAGATATGCCTGTGTTGCCCACATATCCGATAACGTCGCCCTTCTTCACCTCTTGCCCTGTGGATACTGCAAAATCAGACAAGTGGGCATACCATGTCTGCATGTTGCTCCCGTGAGCTATCTTGACGAGATTCCCGTAACCTCCGTTCCATCCTGCGAAAACAACCATACCCGAGTCCGCCGCCAGAACGGGCGTGCCTGTCGGAGCCCCAATGTCGACTCCCCTGTGGTAAGTACCCCATCGTGGGCCAAACTTGGAAGTAATCGTACCCTGCACAGGCCATGCCAACTCTCCTGAACCCATTTCAGGCACTTGCTTGTTGCCTCTCACAATCTTCTTGGTTACAGGATAGCTGAGGATTTTCTCGGAGATTTTGGTTCTGGCAACTTCTTCGCCGTTTTCCCGTGTGATTTCTTCGATAACTTCTTTCTCTCCGCTTTTGCCTGCTTGTAGCACTTCTTCCTGCCACGGCCACATGGAGTCATCGTAAGTTACTTGTGTGGAGTAGGGAATCGAAACTGTGTAGGTTACAATTTCGCGGCTGTACAAGGTTACATAAGGATCGGGCACAATTAGGTTTAAGTTCTCACCCTCCCTGATCAGATCACCTTCAAGGTCCGGGTTTGCCTTTCTCAGCTCTTCAACGGTCATGTTGTTAGCCTGGGCGATTGCCCACAAGCTGTCTCCACGCTGTACTACGTAGCTGAGCATCTTGTCTGTGCCCCTGGTGAGGATCTCTACTGCTTCTTGTTTGCCCCGGAACAAGTCTGTGGGGACTTCTTGCTCGACTATGTCGATCTTTTCCTTTATCAAGACTTCTTCAACGGTTGCATGGCCTGCTTTTACAATGCTCTCTATGTAATTCTGACGGAGCTCATCCAGTGCTCCCCGCGCAGCTTCTTCGGAACACAGAGCCACTACATCTTTTCCGTTCACGCAGATCACATAGCCTGAGGCGACAAATTGGATCCGTCCTTTGAGAATCTCCCCCAACTCGTCAGGATCGGTGACTTCCAAACCTTTTTCCCACTTGATTTTCTGGCAATCCACTTCAACCGAGGGGACGGCTTCTGCACCAACTCTGAACGACTCTTCCTCTGAGAGCCTCCACACGATTTCGGTGATAACGGCTTTATCGTCGGTGTACCCGATTATCTCACCGTCAATCGTGACTGCGTAGAGGCTGGGACGGTTGGCGTTAGCTATTGCAACCGCCAGCGTCGCCGCTACCGCAACCACCACAGTTATGTACATGACTTTCCTGTTAAGCTTGTGCGTCCAAACCTTTTTGCTTCCGGCTCCTGACGCATCCGGCACACTTGATTTCCTGGGCCTCCGCCTCCCGGCCGGTGGCTGGCCCAATTGGGGTTTTTCAGTGTTCATACAAGTTTCATCCATCTGTATTGCCGCACTCAACACAAACTCGCCAATTCCTGACTCAGCCTGAATCGTGGCCCTTCCTCTTACCTAAAGTGCAGCCCTTCCCTCCTTCTCACAAGAATCCGCCTGCTTCCGTGGCCGTGCGCTTTACGCGCCCTGTCCCGCGGTGCTCCTTCTGCAAAAGGCAATATTCTCTCCTGAGGGAAAAATTCCTGCCTGCGTAACATAAGGCATATTATGCAGACTCGTTGGCAAAGGACAACAAACCGCAGGCCCGGCATGGGCTTCCGGCCTACCTGAAAGCCCAACTTGAATACATAACGATTATAATCGATAAACTTAGGATATCAATCCTTTATGACAGGTGATTCCCTCTGTTGGTATGGATATCCTGCTACCTCCCCGACGGTAATTAATGCCATGCGCCGCTTGTTATTATAATTTCCCCAAATAGGTAAATATTATATGGCCAGGGGAGTGTTGCCACTTATGCGCCCGGGACAGAACCACGACGCCATCTACATATTTAGGATGAGAAGGGCTTGGCGGCCGCTTTTTGCGCTCCTGTGTTTGGTTGCAGGCATGAGCGCCGGGGTACACTCGCAACTGAGCTTGTTATCATACGCCACCGGGCAGCGGTGGGGCGAACCTGGTATTCCCTCGTCTGCCTTGGAAGTAACGTTTATGCTGCCTGACACCGGGGCTGCAAGCGTTGCGGGAGCTTCTGGCAAGGACGTGCCGGCGGCGCAACATGGGGCAGGGGGATATGACAACATTCAGGAGCTGCTGCGAGCAAGCCGAGCAAGGGCAGATGAATGTGAGTCGAGGGCAGTTTCATTCATATGGCCTGTGGACGGCAAAGTCACAGATGCCTTCGGGTGGAGGATACATCCCATCACGGGAAAGAGGCAGTTTCACAACGGCATCGATATCGCTGCCCCGTCAGGCACCCCGGTCAAATCAGTCGCAAGCGGGACGGTGGAGCTTACCGGATGGTCCGAAGGGTACGGGAGGATTGTGATCATAAGCCACGGTGAAGGTTATCAGACCAAGTATGGACATCTTTCCAGGTACGTAGTTTCAACCGGGCAAAAGGTGTCCAGGGGTGCGATCATCGGTTACGTGGGCGAATCAGGCAATGCCACAGGCCCTCATTGCCACTTTGAAGTTGAAGCAGGGGGCCAAGCGGTAAATCCAAAGGATTACTTGCCCTGAGCGCAGACCCGGGACCCCCTACCATCGCCAACCCTCTGGCGGCGCACACGCTTGATCCGACACCTCAAGCCGGCGTCAGAAACATAAACGCATGGACGAAGTTAGATAAAGTACTTAACTGCAAGGATAAGCAGCGCGCCCGGAATTCCCAGGATGCCTACTGTAAGCGCTGTAACCAGGTTGAGGCCGACATGAAACCCGAAAAATCCTCCGGCTATGTTAACTGCCCATATTCCGAAAAACGCAACCAGGGATCTGAGCGCCACCTTGCCAAGATGCTTGAGCCTGCCGGCCAGGAGCTTGAGGATGACAAACACGAACAAGACCGCCACAGCGATGCCCAAGATTGAGTTAAAATCCAAAGCAAATCCCTCCTGAAAATGCTTATGAAGGTAGGCGGGGTTATATTCTGTGGGACGGGTTTGTGGCGGTGCTTACGGTGCTTATGAATTGTGCGCGGAGTGTCACATTGTGACCGCTTTGGGACCGGAAAACCTGGAAAACGGCCCTTGTAATGTACCGTGCATCAACTGAGACGTGGATATTGCAAGGCCACCGGCAGGATTACCTGCACATGCTCTGATCGTTCTGTTCTGTGTACTCCCGGACTTTTCTGAGATAGTAGGAGTATTTCTTCCTTGCAGCTTCCATAAGGAAAATCGCTTCGTCAACCCTGTCCGCTTCTGTAGCTTCCCTAAAACACGACACCGCCACGTCGTAATCCTTTTGGGCTTGCCTCAGGGCTTTCAGCAATTGGGCCATTTCGTTATCCTGGCACTCTTGCTTTCTTGGAAATAAATCAAACAGTTGCATCCACCTGGTCGCCCCCACATTCATATGTGTACGCAGCTCCTTTAATATTTGATACTATTTCCAGTATGGGATCGGGGTGGTAATTTTATACATATGCGTTGGGGGCAAGGTGACGGGGTTGCCTGAATTGACCTGTTCTTGTATGGACCAGTTCCAAGGCGGTCAGGTTAAAGTTTGGTCCTGAAACCAACTAGAATCATATTTTGGATATGAGCGTTTCGGATATGGGCGCTTTATGACCTTGTACTCTTGTATGTGCTTTGCATTAGGTGATGAGCCATAGATTTCTTATAATAAAGGCAGGAGGAATTCATATGGAAGAGAGTAATTTCAAGCAGGTTCAGCAAATACTCCTGGTTATCT
>DUVI01000071.1 GCA_012841065.1 Bacillota bacterium | reverse complement strand
CTCATTTGATGAAAGCAAATAGAAACCAAGTAGGTGGACTTACAAGGCATTTTGAAAGATACAAAAAAGAAAATGGAGAATATGTTAAGTTTGGAAATCAAGATATAGATACAGAAAAGACCAGGTTAAATTATAATTTGGCAGAAGATAAAAATCAGCTTGAATTTATAAAAAAAAGAACTTCGGAAATTAGATGCCTAAATAGAAAAGATGTAAATGTAATGTGTGATTGGGTTGTAACTTTACCAGAAAAGATTAAAACAGAAGAAGATCAGGAGAAGTTTTTTAAAGAAACCTATAATTTCTTAGAAAATGAATATGGAAAAGAAAATGTAATTTCTAGCTTTGTTCATCTTGATGAAACCACTCCACATATGCATTTTGCTTTTATTCCAGTAGTTACAGATAAAAAAAGGGGAGATTTAAAAGTATCTGCTAAAGAGTTAATAACCAGAAAGCACCTGCAGGAGTTTCACCCTAAACTAGAAAATTACATGGAGAAGGTCTTTGGTCGTGATATAGGTATCTTAAATGACGCTACAAAGGCTGGTAATAAATCTGTTAATGAACTTAAAGGGGAAACTATTAAAATAGAACTAGAAAGCCTTAAAAACGATTTAAAGGCTTCTAAAAGGGAATTGGCTATGATAGATATATCTGAAGATGAAATAAAGAAATTAGGGCGAATACAGGCTAAGGAGAAGCTATTTAAAAAGGACTATGTAGAAATCAAGAAAGATACCTTTGAGCAATTTAAAAATATGGCTAAAAATTATAGAAAAGATACTACAGCTATTAAAAATACAAATATTAATTTACAGAAAAAAAATAAAACATTAGAAAAAGAGATTGATAGATTGATTGAAGAAAAAAAAGAAAATATTAAAAAAATGAATTTAGAAGAATTAAAGGAAAAAGCAGATATAAGAAATAAAATTATAAATTTAGAAAAAAAAGTAGAAAAATTAAGTGATTTTATAATTGATGAGGGATTGGCAGAAAAATTTAATAAATCTATAGAAAAAGAAAATCAAAGAAATAAAAATATGGGAATGGATTTTTCAAGATAAAAAATTAGCACCAAAAAGAGAAAAAAGACCTGTTTTTTAGGTCTTTTTTTTCATGTCTTTTCTTATCTTGATACTATAGAAATAACTCCTATTTTAATTCATACTGTTGTATATGTTGATTTAACTGGGGTTTACCAGGTTTTTTACTATGTTTTTTAGTATACTATTTATAGACAGAAAAATATCCCTGTGTTATAATTTAATTGTTCAGAAAAAAATATAACCACAAGGGATATTTGTACTCTTTTTTATGTCCCTTCTAGGTAATCAGTAAGGACTGATTAATTTGTATAATGATTATAACATAAAAGACAAAATATTAAAAGATGTGAATGCTAGTGGTAAGGATAATAATTGGAAAGATAGAAAGAAAAGTACCTTAGATTTAGCAGATTCTTATAAAAGAATAGGCTCTAATAAATATTATAGAGTTTTAGATTGTTCTACTTTTTTAGAATTTAGACTAGCAGTTAATAATAGTTTAAAGTTATCCAATGCAAATTTTTGTAAAGTGAGGTTATGTCCAATGTGTTCCTGGAGAAGGTCATTAAAAATATTTGGACAAGTATCTAGAGTAATGGATCATGTAGAAGAAAATTATAATTATAAATATATTTTCTTAACTCTAACAGTTAAAAATTGTTATGGAGAAGATTTAAGAGATACATTAGATTTAATGACAAAAGCTTTTAATAAGATGAATCAAAGAAAAGCATTTAAACAAGCAGTTAAGGGTTATTTTAGAAGTCTTGAGATAACTTATAACAAAGAAAATGATACATATCACCCACATTTTCATATGATTTTAGCAGTAAATAATAGTTATTTTAAAGATACTAAATATTATTTATCTCAAAATAATTGGACTGAACTTTGGAAATCTTGTTTAAAAGTTGATTATACTCCAGTAGTTGATGTTAGAAGAATAAAAGAAAATAAAGAAAAAGATTTTGGAAAGGTAGTAGCAGAAACTGCAAAATATACAGTTAAGCCAGAAGATTTTTTAATTAGAGATGAAAAAGGAAATATTAAAAAAAATTTAACTGATGAAGTAGTTAAAACTTTAGATGAAGCTTTACATAGAAAAAGATTAACTGCTTTTGGTTTTATATTTAAAGAAGTTCATAAGGAATTAAATTTAGATGATACAGAAGAAGGAGATTTAACTAATACTGATAATGAAGATGAATTAAGAAATGATTTAACAGATATAATTTTAAGGTATCAGTGGAATATAGGTATAAAAAATTATGTATTAGTGGAGGTTTTAGAAAGTAAAGAATAATAAAAAAGTTGATTGATTAATAGAAAATTATGGTTGGAAGTTTGGTTATAATCAACATATAAAAATATAAGGGGTGTTTTTATGCTAAGTAAAAATTATCAACAGAGACTAGAAAAATGGAGAAATAACCAACCAACAGAGGAAGTTGAATTAAATAAGATTGATATTGTTTATTTTATAAGGTTCATAAAAATGCTAAAAGTATTAATTTAAAAGGAAATTTAAATAAAAAAATTTTAGGTCGTAAATCAAAAGCTGTTGTAATGAAAAAAAGCAATGGTAGATATACCTTATTATTTGGAATGGCAGATTTAGTTGTCTTAAAATTATTAAATCTTGATACACATAAATTAATCGTTACAGATTTAAATAGAAATGAAATTGAAAAAGAATTAGAGAATTATCTTTAAATAAAATTAAAAAACAAGTTAAGGAGGCAAAACATGGATAAGGAAATTTTACAAGCTATAAGAGAATTATTAAGAGAGGAATTAAAAGCAGAATTAGAGCCAATGAAAAAAGACATAAAAGAAATAAAAGATATTATTATTGAATTAGAACCTCAAAATGCTAATAGACATTTAGAGTTAAAAAAATTTATAGCTGAACTAAGGCAAGATTTAGCCAATGTTGAAATCATAACCAGCAGTAATTGGAATGAGATAGCAAAGTTAAAAAAGGCAAAATAAAAAGCTTGGAGGTAAAAAGATGATTAAAGGAAGTGAATTGAGGTAAAAGATATTAAAATAAAAAAATTATAAATAGGGGGATGAAATAATGAAAGTATTTAAAAGTACCATAATAAGGAAGATGAGTTTGTTTTTATTGTGTTCTATATTTTTGTTGTCTTTTAATAGTATTACTTATGCTAGTGATATGAGTGTTAGAGATACTAGGATAACTTTAGATGACATTATAGATGAATTAACTGGTGAAGATTTAGCAAATGTTTATTTAGAAATTAAGAATGAAAAGGATTTTAATCAACTTACTCTTGATCAAAAAAATGAGTATGTTATAGAAAAAATAATACAAAATTATTTAAACCCTAATAAAATTGTGCCGATGGGATTAAGATTAAGTAAGTATTTACCTGAAAGTTATAATGATTTAAATGATGAAGAAAAAAGACTGGTTAAAAGATATCCATTAGAAGCAATAACATATTACTATGCTAGTAAAGAAGCGTTTAGTGAAACAGATAAAGTTTTTGGAGGTAATTATACTGATGATGCTTCAGATGCATTTAGACATACTTATTGGAATGCAATTTTAGTTAATTATTTTTATGTTGATCAAATTGAGGGAAATGGTTCAAGACCTTCAATGAAGTATGCAGTAACTGCTACAGAAAGATGGACTACTGCACATGAGTACGATTCTTATGGTTTGCCAAAAAGAATGGATTTAAGTAATAATAAGTTGGGCAGAGATATAGGTGCTAGATATGCACCTAGTAAATTAAGTGTTATAAGTAATGCTGTTTACAGAGCGATTAGAAATGGCGAAGCTGTAATGATAGAAAATAATAGATTAGTTCCTACAAGAATATAACATAAAAGAAGTGTTAGTCATCTAACACTTCTTTTATGTTATATTCTTGTCTTCCATCATGTAATGTACCTGAAATAGTTAATGGTTCAAAATTATCAATACTTAAATTTATATTTATGTTTTTTGGTACATCTATAGATTTATAGTAGATTCCTTTGTTGTTTTTTTTATATTTTAACTCTATAGAATAAATACCATATGGATCTATAACCGTTTTTTCTTCTACTTTATTATTCGCAGGTATGTTTTTTTCACTGATAAGATTTATATTTTTATATTTTTTAGATTTATATTTTATGTAAATATTGAAATCTTTTATTT
>DUVI01000059.1 GCA_012841065.1 Bacillota bacterium | reverse complement strand
CTGGTTATCTTGCTGGCCAACCTCCTGGCGGCCGGCACAAAGATCATTGTAGGCTCGGTTATCCAGAGTGCGAGCATGACCGCAGACGGATTCCATTCCCTCTCAGATGGTTTTTCCAACATTGTTGGGTTAATCGGCATTCACTTTGCCTCTAAGCCTAAAGATGATGAACATCCTTATGGTCACACCAAATTTGAGACACTGGCAGGGCTGTTCATTGCGATCATGCTGCTACTTGCCGGCGGAAAGGTTATTTTGGGCGCAATTGAACGGTTCAGAGAGCCAATCGTTCCCGAGATTTCAGTAGAAAGCCTCGTGTTGCTCATGATCACACTCATCATAAATGTTGTTGTTTGTGTGGCTGAGTACAGCAAAGGTAGAGAACTGGGAAGCCAGATTCTCATTGCAGATTCAATGCACACAAGAAGTGACATTTTCATATCAGCAGGGGTTTTGGTGACCCTGGCAGGCATCAGGTTAGGGCTTCCCCCCGTAATCGACCCCATCGTGTCGCTGGTAGTGGCCGGCTTCATCCTTCACGCCGGTTATGAGATTTTCAAGGAAACCAGCGATGTGCTTGTAGATGGTGTAGCCGTCGACTCAGGGGAGATAAGAAAAGTGATAATGAGGTTTGATGATGTAAGGGATGTCCATAACATTAGAAGCAGGGGCAGTATAAATGACTTGAATATTGACCTGCACATAACGGTTGATCCGAAGCTGGATGTTGAAGCAGCGCATAAGCTCGTCCATAACATAGAAGATGCCATAAGGACGAAATTCAGTGCCTATGCACAGGTAATAGTTCATGTGGAACCTGACCAGGCAGACTATAGTGTGTAACCGGCGAACCTTCTCCGAACATCAGTAGTCTCAAGCGGGCCAGGCCATGCGTGACAACAGCGGGTTATTTTTCCCACACCAACATGTACCTCCAGAAGAGTTTCCGTTGAACTCGGGCTTCCTACGGCTTGACCGCCCTCGTCACATAGAAAGACGGGATGTTGAACTCATGAAGCCTGCCTGTGCCGTTGGTGTCTTGATATATATCTGTGAGGATAAAACCTGCCTGTAACTGTCCTCCGACTTGTTCTTCGATGGTGTGGGAAAATTGGATTCCCCAGTGTTTCTCGATTGCCTCTTGATACAGTCGTTCGTCTTTCAACGGATTGTATGGCAGTCTGCGAATTACGGTCTTCTCTTCATCGTCAAAAGCATAATTGAGGCCGTTATCCAATCCGGCCATGAGGATTCCGCCTTTTCTGAGTACCCTGTAACACTCCTTCCAAACGTGGAAAATGTCCTCGATATAGCAATTGGAAACCGGGTGAAAAATCAAATCGAAGGATTCGTCTTCAAAAGGGAAGGGTTGTGTCATGTCTGCCTTCACGATTGTGATCTCATAGTTTTCTCTTTCCGCGACTTGCTTTTCCCTAAGCAGTTGTTTATCTGAAATATCCATTACCGTACATCTTGCGCCTAAGGCTGAAAATACCGGCATTTGCTGGCCTCCGCCGGACGCAAGGCCCAATATTTCCGCATCCTTCATTTCGCAAAACCAATGTTTTGGCACAGGTTTGGTAGGGGTAAGAAGCACAAACCAATCGCCCTGCTTTGCTTTTTGAAAGACCTCATGGCTAACAGGTTGGCCCCATTCCCAGCCTTCTTCTACCCATTTATCAATGACTCTTGCGTTTATTTCTGTGTATTTCTCGTGCATATAGACACCTCATCTTGTTGGCAGGCACACACCTAGCAAGTTTGATTCCGCCTATGGATTTCTGCCAATACTCTAGCATCATTAACACCGGCGGCACGAACTTCATACATCTGATGCATCCCTACTTGGCAAATAATGGGGGTGGCTTGATTCGCACAACCCTGGTAATCACCTACATCTCACTGCGCCCTTCCAGCGCCCGGGACAGTGTGACCTCATCGGCATAATCCAGGTCAGCGCCAAAGGGAAGTCCCCTGGCCAGCCTGGTTACTTTGATGCCTAGGGGCTTAAGCACCCTGGCCAGATACAACGCAGTGGTTTCCCCGTCTATGTCAGGGTTTGTGGCCAAGATCACTTCTTTCACTTGACCGGCATTGTGCTTTACCCTGGCGATGAGTTCTTTCACCCTGATATCGTCCGGGCCCACCCCTTTCAGCGGCTCTATATACCCATGTAGCACGTGGAACAGGCCCTTGTACCCGCCAACCCGTTCGATGGCCAGCACGTCTTTGGGATAGCCTACAACGCAGATGATCGAAGCATCCCTATCGGGAGCCTGGCAAATCGCACACGGGTCAATGTCAGTGAGGTTGCCGCACACAGAGCAATACCCGATGGTGTCCCTCACTTCGGCCAGGCTGTTAATCAGCAGGTCGATTGACGATTTCCCGGAAACAACCATATGAAATGCCAGGCGCTGCGCTGTTTTAGGTCCAATTCCGGGAAGTTTCCGCAGTTCGTCTATAAGCCCGGAGATCGCTTTGGGATAGCCTTGCATCGGATCACCATTTCAGGGGCATGTTGAGACCGCCGGTTACCTTTGACATCTCTTGCTCACTGACCTGCCTTGCATTGGAAATGGCTGCATTTACTGCTGCAACTATCAGATCCTGCAGCATCTCGATGTCGTCGGGATCCACCACTTCAGGATCTATTTCAATAGCCTTCACTTCAAGCCCGCATGTTACCGTGGCTTTCACCATTCCGCCGCCTGCAGTGCCTTCGACTTCTTTTCCGGCCAGTTCTTCTTCGATCCGTTTCATCTCCGCCTGGAGCTTTTGGGCCTCTTTCATTAACCTTTGCATATCTAGCCCGCCTGGGAATCTTGCCATAAGAAGCTCTCCTTCCTAAGTAGCCTTGCCATCCAGTATAGTTATTGCGGCTTTGACCAGGGGATGCAAATCATCACCTGTTTCGCCGCCATTCAGGCCATCGTTACCGCTATTGTCGTCCTGTACCTCTACTCTGAGATCGAGCTTACGGTTGGTTAGTCTCTCCAGATATTTCTGCACCACTTGCTTATGTGGATTGGAAACGATCTGTTCCATGTGGGTAGCATATCCTTTGGGATACCCCAGTACAAGCACCCTGTCATCCTCCGCTCTCAAAGGTTGGGCAGGCAACAGGTAGGCTCTTGCCTGGATTTTCCTGTCTTTCTGCAGGTGTTCAAGCAATGAATCCCATCTGTGTACGACAGTCTCAAATAGCCCTGCAGTTTCGGGCAAACGCTCCCGGGCTTCAGAAGCCGTGGTTTCAGGATCAGACGCCACGTCCGGTGCAGCAGCTTTACCGGCCTTGGTTCGCCTGGCAAAGGCCGCAGCCTTCCGCGTTTCAAAAGGCTGCGGCTCAGGCATTGTGCCATAAGGCTTAGACTCCGTCCTAAGCTCTGACTCCAATCCCGGTCCCGGTTCCGGTTTGGGTTCCGGTTTGAACTCCGAACCGGATCGTGGCTTAGGCACCACAACAGCCGCATCCGCTGAATATGTCTCATCAGAGCCATCATCAAGCAGCAGGCCAAGCAAACTCATATCCACTACAAGTCTCGGGTTATCGCTGTTCCGCATATCGGTCACGGCGCTTGACATGGCTTTCAACACTCTTATCAACATATCCTCAGAAAACGCCCGGGCAAGCGCAAACATTCCTTCAATCTCCTGCCGGGTCCTGCCCAAACCGGCTATGTCCCCGCCTGAGGCGATAAGTAGCAGGTCCCGCGCATACGCGCCTATCTCCTGGCACAGCTCGCCCATGTCCTTGCCCCGTTCTGAACACTCTTTGGTGATGTTCAATATGGTCCTTATATCTCTCGCCGCAATAGCATTGAAAAGTTCATGCATGATTTCAGACGGGGCTGCCCCGAGGATTTCCCGCACATCTGCTTCCAGCACTTTGCCGTCACCGTAAGCCAGGCACAGGTCGAGCACGGACAGGGCATCGCGCATGGAACCTTCTGCCGCCCTGGCTACGAGCCTGAGAGCGCCTTCTTCCCACTGGGCACCTTGAGACTCAAGGATTTGCTGCAACCGGGCTTCTATATCCTTGATGGACAACCGCCTGAACTCGAGCCGCTGGCACCTGGATGTGATGGTTACCGGGATCTTGTGCGCCGCAGTGGTGGCAAGTATGAATATCACATGGGGCGGGGGTTCTTCCAGGGTCTTGAGCAATGCGTTAAATGCTTCCTGGGTAAGCATGTGGACTTCGTCGATAATGTATACCTTAAACCTGCCCATTACAGGCAAGTACCTTACGCTCTCCCTGAGGCTGCGCATTTCGTCGATGCCCCGGTTTGACGCGGCGTCAATTTCCATTACATCTACAGAGCTGCCGCCGGAAATCGCTTCACATGCCTCACATGTGTTACACGGCTCAGAACCCTGCAGCCGGCTGCAGTTGACTGATTTGGCAAGCAGTCTTGCTACTGTGGTTTTGCCCGTTCCCCGCGGTCCTGAAAAGAGGTAGGCATGAGACACTTTGTTTTCTATGAGCGCATTTTGCAGGATTTTGATTACAGGCTTCTGGTTAACCACATCTTCCCATCTGTTGGGACGCCAGGTGCGGTACAGGGCCGTGTAGGACAAGACTCATTCCCCCGAACTTGAGATCCCTGTGGCAGCAATACTAAATTGACCGTGCACCTATCTCCGAATGCCCTTCCCAAGCGATACCGGGCATGGCTGGCTCCAGCCAGGAACCCCTGCGGCACATAAGAATGACCGCTTACCGCTGCTTCCTCCCGGACCTGACGGGGTTCATGGGTTCTCATTGCGCAGGCCCCAGCTTTCAACGCTGCCCGTGCCGGCCGGCCTCAAAAAGGAACACCCTCGGATAGGCTTCAACCCCGCTATAGCGGATTGCGGGTTACAGGGCACCGCTAACTCCCCGT
>DUVI01000058.1 GCA_012841065.1 Bacillota bacterium | reverse complement strand
GCCAAGCCCTTGCCATACCTGTCGATACTTGCAGTGAAACGAGGATCGTCCACATACAGTTGGCCCAGATTCTTGAAGGTTTCCGGGGAGTAAATCCCCATTTCGTTCAGGAGCGCGTACCACTCTTCAATCGCCGTTTGCGCTTCCGGTGATTCTGCAGGAAGGTGGCGGAGTGAAGCCAACTTCTCGAAAAGCCCATTCATTGTTTCAGCCAGATGTTTTCGCTCAGACTCCGACAACCTGGTCAGCCTTGAGTTAGATTCTTCTACCGCTTGGTTGCCCCAAAGCTTCCTTGCTTCTTGTTCATATGGATTGTGGCTAAAATCGATGACTCCGGGCTTGTGTTGATTAGACATCTGCTATTTCTCCCTTCACCCATATTCATCCAAACCTTAAGCACATCCCCGTCTTGAGATATGGACAGACAGGGCCCGTACCTAGGTTTCAGCATTGTTGCCTAAACTCAGTAGGTGACATTCCCGTAATCTGCTTAAATACTTTGCTGAAGTAGCTAGGGCTCTCGTAACCCACTTGTTGCCCTATGGCTCTGCATGGCATCTGGGTATCGCGAAGCAGAGCCTTTGCCCTGTCAATCCTTACATTTGTAAGGTAGTCCTGAAAACTGGTTCCGCATATGGTCTTGAACAACCTACTCAAATACCAAGGACTTATGAACACCTCAGCCGCTACATCAGACAAGGTGAGTTTTTCGTGGGCTCTTTTTTCTATGATAGCTTTGGCGGACATGACCAAGCGCCTGGTGGATAGTTTATCATATTCAAAGTGTCCGAACAGCCCCTCTAGGCAACTTATCATGACATTCATTGTTTCTGTCAAGGTCTCGCATTGCATCATCTTTAAGACGGCAAGGTTTCTAAGTTCAGAAATATCTTCAGAGGCTCCCGTTACTTCCGCTGCGGCTTTGCATATCCGCATGGTCATAGAGGGCCCAAGAATCCATGTATACTAGTCAAATCCTTAATCTCCCAGGCCAGTTTGTCCAGTGTTTTGCGGACACCATCCAGGGAGCCTGTCCTGACCTGTTCTATCAATTTCGACTCTACGTCAAACAGACTATCCAATCCTGTAGCACCTAGGTCAGATACAGAAAAGCCGGGCTTAACCCTGGACACTCTTGCGGCACCCTCTTGTGCGTTGAAACGCGTAACAGTTATCCCGTAAATGCTGCTTTTGCCTTTCAGCACTTGCTGTAAGGTCAATAGGCGTTATGTGCAGGGCGCTGTGAAAGCCTTCAGCAAAAGGCGGGCTGGTACGCATATATCCAAGGGGGTGTGTGGCCCTTGAGTATTCAGGTACAGGTTCAACCGTCCACGTCTGGCCTTCAGGTATGGTAATCAGATCCTTTTCCCGTACAAATTGCTCTGCCAACCGTCCCTCGTTCAAATAGGAAGCTAACAAATTCTCAGCGGTTGGATGGTCATTCTTGAACTCATCAATAAGCTCTGTCCAATGTTTGTTAGGGTCTATGGATTTGGCTGCTTCTTCCAAAGCCGTTTCATATTCTTTGACCTTTTGTTCGCCGAATTCCCGGAGTTGATCAGCATCCATATCGACCATATGTACTTGCTGAAGCATCCTTTCAAAATGATCGCGTCCACAAGCGAAACTGCCTGTGGCTTCTGGTTGGATTTCCTCCAAGTAACTGCCAAATGCAGCTACGGCCGCTACGGATTTTTCACAAAGGTCAGTAAATGAGGGTCTGTGTCCAACTGCATCCTCGACAAACGGCTGGATTGAGTTTCTTATGAGACGCTCGTGTCCTGAGACAGCTTGAAGCGCGACATGGATCCATTCTCTTGGGATGTTTGGATGAACAATCCCTGTGCAGGGCACTCAGGGAGAAACGGATCTTTGCAGCAGGCCTGGATGTGTTCGATCAAGAGCCCCTGCCGGCAGGCAGCCCCCTGAGAGAACTGGATAACGTAGTGCTGTTGCCCCACATAGGGAGCGCAAGTGTAGCTACACGTACAAAGATGGCAGTCATGGCGGCCCGCAACCTGACCCAGGCGCTGTCAGGTGAACGGCCTGAACATATTGTGAACCCGGAAGTGTTAGCCTAGTCCGGGCAGAACTTCCACCGCCAACGGCATAAAGGATATGGCGGGATTGGAGGAAAAGGTCATGGATATGTACGGCGAGCAGCGCGGCATATCCGAAAAGCTGAAATCCACAGACAGGCGATTGAAAACCCTTGACGAACATTTGCGGCACAGCGGGAATTACAAAGCCTATCGAAGGTATAAGGCGCAGTATGAAAAGCTGTATGCACAATACCGCGCGATCAAAAAAGCGGGCGGTTTTGGGGCAGAGCAACTAATCAGTGGGTTCAGAAGATGCAAAACTAAAACTAAAGCTTCCCTTATGCCCCTTTGCGTGAACCACAACAGATATCTTCTCTGACACTTCTACAGTAAACTCTGTTGTATCAAGGTCTTCCTGGTGGAAAATAATATCTCCGTCTTTGTTTTTAATCTCAAGCGAAATCGTTCCCGATGCTGTTTTTACATCTATGAGTAATAAATCATCAGATGCGTTAGGCCTCAGTGTATGCTGCAAGGTTCCGTCCAGGAGTGTATACGAAGCTGACCAGTCCCGCCAACCGCCTTTATCAACATATCCAATTCTCGTTGCGCTTCTCGTCGTTCCAATCCCAATGAAGCGCGCTGCTGCAATCAGAGCCAAAACAACAACGACAATAAGAATGGCACTTTTTGCGTTTTTGGGTTTAATTTTCATAACTCACCACTCCTTAATTCTTAGTTTTTTCTTGATGCGATATATTTGCGTTTGGTACATAACAATCGGGAATAGTGACAAGATTGCCAGTGCTCCATTTAAATATGTCGTATTGAAGATGACTAAGACGAGCAGAGGAAGGAAAATGAACAACCAGGGATTGCGCAATGAACCATAGTAGGCAATTTGATCTTCATACGAAGTGTGAAGATCAAATGGTTTGCCATCATGCTTCTTTTCAACGATTAAAATCTCTCGGTTGAATGTCGTTGTATTCGTCGAAATCCGAGCCCCCTTTTCTGCCCACGGTCGATAACGTACTTTTCCTAATGAGTAATTCAAGTTGACATTTTTACAAAACACGGTATAACCGATGTCCTCTAAAAAGCTACGATAGCTCGATGAATCAGATGGGCTTTTTTGCCCTATGAACTCAACGCGATACTCATACTGTCCAGGCGAACACTGTTCAAACTCATATAGAAGCTTTCCGACACGTTTTAGTCGAAACCCCTTCATTGCCATCTTGTTCAGCCACTTTTCTTGACTTTTAAGTAGCCCTCCATAAAAGCGATAGCATCTTTTAACCATGATGTTCTCCTCCTATAATTCGATCTGCTATGTGAGATAATTCTCTTAATCGAAGCAACTCCTTTTCCGCCACTTCTTTCCCTAGAGCGGTTATTTCATATTCCTTTTTTCTTTCCCCAGTTTTTTTACATGGAACAATCCAACCTTTTTTTTGTAAGGTGGTCAATGCCCCATACAACGTTCCTGCGCCAAGCATTAAACGCCCGTGAGTTATTTCATCGATAAACTGCATAATTGCATACCCATGCCTCGGAGTATATAAGGACAGTAATATACAGAAAGTCACCTCTGTTAGCGCACCACCTTTCACATTATCTCTCAATGCAGTCATCCCTTCCTTCGTGTGCCATATTACGTTTACTGTATTATATCACTAACCGTTATAGTCGTCGATAGGAGCCTTGACATTTTGCTTTTGTTAACCTGTTTGCATTGGTTCTCTTGCCCTGTCAAAGAAAATGCGTCAATAAAATAGAAAAAGCACTTGACAAAACGCTTCATGGTTGCCGTTGCCGGACTTGCCGTCATTTAGGTATATTTGCCCGTATTTCATCAGGTCAAGCACACATGACCTTACGCCGCCGCCCACCTCGATAAGTACCAAGCAGCGGCCAGTCTTGCTTCTCGTGGGTTCCGGTTTTCCTGTTATCTGAATAAGGAGTAGAAACGTTCCCCATTTTGGGTAACTCCTCAAGATTGTAGGTTGTCCGTGCATGCCTGCAGCATCGAGTATGTGCTGGGTCATGTAGCGCCTGTAAAGCTGGCCGGACTTGCGTTGGATGACCAGTCTTGCATCCGGCACAGGAGCCCGTAAAACGCGATCAACGCATGTTTTGTTTGTGTTGCCATCACTCTTCCAAGGCATTAAGATGTGGTAACGGCAGAAATCTAAGCATTCCTACCAGTCACACATCTAATCGTCAGTCATTTGAGACCGTCCAAAAATGTTTCAATGCCACTTGAAGGAGGGATCCTATGAATCCATTTGATCCAGACAACAACAGGTTCACAATTAATGGTTCGCATGGCGATGTAGAAAGACTTCTGAGGGAACCTGTCCCCATCGGAGGTCATGTATTGCCTCCCCTTCCCTATCCTTATGATGCCCTTGAACCTTACATCAGCCAGGAAACGTTGAGGCTCCACCACGACAAACACCACCTGGCTTACGTCAACAACCTCAACAGAGCAGAAAGGGAGCTGGCTGCTGCCAGGGAGGCGGGGGATTTCTCACTCATAAGGTTTTGGGAAACTGAGCTGGCTTTCAACGGCTCCGGCCACATACTTCACAGCATATACTGGACTAACATGGCTCCAGGCGGAGACAAACCAGGCCCGTTCATTTCAAGACAGATAAACATGGCATTTGGGGATTTTGACGCATTCAAGAAGCAGTTCCTGGCTGCCTCCAACGCAGTTCAAGGATCGGGCTGGGGTATCCTTGCGTGGAACCCTGCGTGGGGCCGCTTGGAAATACTCCAGGCTGAAAAGCACGAAAACCTGACCCAGTGGGGATCCATCCCGGTGCTTGTGGCAGATGTATGGGAGCACGCGTACTATGTCGACTACCGGAACGAAAGACGCAGGTATCTTGACGCATGGTGGAACCTGATAAACTGGGAGGATGTTGAAACAAGGCTGCTCTTGGCACTGGGAGCCCAGGTACCTTTGACTTAGAACCGAACGATACTTGAACGCCTGAGTCACCTAGTCCGCAGAATAATCGGACAATACAATAGCTTGCATTGAAGAGGGGCTGCAGAACCACCACGACGGTTCTACAGCCCGGTCATTCGTCTTGTCAGCTCACCGATCGGACATCAACCTGCTGCTTCTGAGTTCCTTCCTGTAAATTGACTGTAGTAGAGTTCTGCGTAGAAACCGTTTCTGGCAAGCAATTCAGTGTGAGTTCCCTGCTCGACTATCCTGCCGTTGTCCATTACCAGGATGAGGTCCGCATGGCGGATGGTTGAAAGCCTATGTGCAATCACAAAGCTGGTGCGCCCCTTCATCAAGTGTTCCATGGCCTCTTGGACCAGCACTTCAGTCCGGGTATCAACATTGCTTGTAGCTTCATCTAAGATCATCATCGGAGGATTGGTCAGGATACCCCTGGCTATGGTCAAAAGCTGTTTCTGGCCCTGCGACAGGTTAGAGGCATCTTCGCTCAGCACAGTATCGTAGCCGTCAGGCAACGTCCGTATGAAGTGATCCGCCCTGGCAGCCTGGGCTGCTTTGATGATCTCCTCGTCAGCAGCGTTTTCCCTGCCATATGCTATGTTATCCCTGATGGTACCGCTGAACAGCCATACGTCTTGCAGCACCATCCCGAACAACCTGCGTAGATCGCCCCGTTTGAAATCCCTGATGTCAATCCCGTCAACGGAGATCTTACCGCCGTCTATCTCGTAGAACCGCATGAGCAGGTTAACAAGAGTGGTCTTGCCCGCTCCCGTAGGCCCGACTATGGCGATCGTCTGCCCTGGCTTGGCGTGGATACTGAGGTCATCCATAAGCACTTTATCCTCTTCGTAACCAAACCGCACGTTTTCAAACTTGACCTCTCCCATAAGCCGGTCAGGTACAGGTACCGCATCCACAGGATCGGGAGTTTCTTCTTCCTCATCGAGAATCTCAAACACTCTTTCTGCAGCAGCCACAGTAGACTGGATGACGTTGGCAATGCTCGCCGTCTGACGGATTGGCTGGGTGAAACGCCGTGAGTAAGTGATGAACGCTTGGATGTCTCCGATTTCGATTGTCCGCTTAAGCACCATCAAACCGCCGGCTACGGCAAGGATCATATACCCTACATTGTTGATGAGCCCAATCAGAGGCATCAGCAGTCCTGACATGAACTGCGACTTCCATCCCTGCTCGTATAGTTCTTCGTTGATGCGGTTGAACTGACCTATCGATGAATCCTCAAACCCGAAAGCTTTCACTACCTTATGGCCCGCATACATCTCTTCTACATATCCATTGAGTTCTCCCAAGACCTTGCGATGCCCCACGAAATACCCCTGGGAGCGCCTGGTCACAAACCAGGTGCCCACGGCAGTAAGAGGCAGGGTGATGAGGGTCACCAGGGTTAACAGAGGGCTTATGGTCAACATCATCACCAGTACGCCCACCAGGGTTACAACCGCAGTCATTATCTGCACCAAACTCTCCTGTAAAGTGGAACTCACTGAGTCCACATCGTTTATCACACGGCTTAGGATTTCTCCGTGGGGCCTTCCGTCGAAGTACTTGAGCGGCAAGCGGTTCAACTTGGCTTGGATTTGTCTGCGCATCTCATATACCGTGGACTGGGCTATTCCCGCCATAATATACCCCTGCAAGAAGTTGAACACTGTGCCTGCCACATATAACACTGACAGGATGCTAAGTATCCGGCCAATGTAGGCGAAGTCAATACCGGCCCCGGGCACTCCCTGAGTTCTCAGCATGATCCCTTCAAACAGCTTTGTCGTGGCTTTCCCCATGATCTTGGGGCTGATTATGGTAAACAAGGCGCTGAGCACTGACAATACCAATACTGTAATCAGGTCAAGTCTGCGAGGCCAGATGTACTCTGTAAGTCTTGCCAACGTGCCTCTGAAGTTCTTTACCCTGTGTACCGGCAGTTGCGGCCTCCCGCGCCTGCCGCCGGGACCCTCGAGTCGCCCGCCTGGGCCGCCATGCCCGCCGTCAGAACCGCCTTGCCTATCGCCAAGCGATCCGGCGCTTCTTCCAAACCTCCCGGGCCTACCGCCAGAAGCCCCGGATTTGGCGAAATCTCTGCTGTCTGTGAGCCTGCTATCTCCTGTTCCTGCATCCTGAGGCTTATGCCTATCGCTCATGCGATTTCCTCCTCCGACAGCTGCGACTGGACAATCTCCCTGTAAACCGGGCATGTTTCCAGCAGTTCTGCATGAGTTCCGTCACCCACAATCTTGCCATCGTCGAGCACGATGATCTTGTCCGCGTCCATTACGGTGCTCACACGCTGGGCTACCACAATCACAGTTGCATCCTGTGCCTCGCGGCGCAAACCGGCACGCACCCTGGCATCTGTCCTGAAGTCCAGGGCGCTGAAACTGTCATCGAAAACATAGATTCTGGGGCGTCTCACAAGTGCCCGCGCAATGCACAGCCGCTGTTTCTGCCCTCCTGAAATGTTGGTGCCTCCCCTGGCAATATGGGAGTCAAACCCATCAGGCAGCCGCTCAACAAACTCGAGAGCTTGGGCAATTCCCGCTGCCCATCTCACTTCCTCGTCAGTGGCATCTTGTTTACCGTACCGGATGTTATCGGCAACTGTTCCCGAAAACAGCACTGACTGCTGGGGAACCAAACCAATCTGCTTTCGCAACTCCTCCCGGGGGATGTCACGGATATCCGCGCCATCTATGAGGATTTGGCCACGGTCCACGTCGAAGTATCTCGGGATGAGGTTTACCAGAGTTGACTTACCTGAGCCTGTCCCCCCGATAATTGCCGTAACCTCACCCGGCCTGGCCACAAACGATACATCAGTAATGGCCGGCCGCTCCGCACCCGGGTAGCTGAAAGTGACGTTGCGGAATTCAACAGTACCCTTGAGCTCAAAGGCCGCTCCATTTAGGGAAGTAACTGCTGTTGACGGGCCCGTTGACCAGGACAGATCACACCCGGCTGCAACTGCCTTTATTTCAGGAGTTGCATCGAGTACCTCATTGATTCGCGCTGCCGAAGCCGACGCCCGGGGCAACATCACAAAAATCATGGAAACCATGATAAGAGACATGAGTATATGCAGACCGTACTGGATGAATGCCATCAGCCCGCCCACTTCTAAGTAACCGGCATCAACTCTGTGGCTTCCGATCCATATAATACCGATGGTTATGAGGTTGATGGTCAGGTTCATCAGGGGCGACAAGGTGGCCATTAGGCGATATACCCTAAGAGCTGTCTGCATGTGGTCTTTGCTTGCGTCATCGAAACGTTCAGCTTCATAGCTGATCCGGTCGAACGCCCTTATTACACGAACCCCTGTCAAGCTCTCTCTGAGCACAAGGTTAAGCCTATCCAGCTTCTGCTGCAGCACTTTGAACATGGGAAGCACCTTCTTCGACCCAACGAAAATAACGACGGCAAGCACAGGCAATATGATGACGAGCAAGAGGGATAGTCTGGGTTCCTTTGAGAACGCAAGCATGATACCACCGATGAGCATCATGGGCGCAGACATGAATATGCGCAAAGACATCAATACCACCATCTGCACCTGGGACACGTCATTGGTGGTTCTGGTGATGAGCGATGCAGTTCCAATCTTATCAAATTCATAAAGGGACAGGGATGTGGCATGTGAAAACACAGTACTGCGGAGATCCCTGCCATATGCCGATGACACCTTCGCAGACAGATAACCCGACACAAGGGCACAAACCGCGCCCACCAAAGCTATGAGCAACATACGCCCACCGGTTCTCCATATCAATGCTGTATCGCCCCGCACAACTCCGTTGTCAACAATGTCTGCCATGAGACTTGGGAGAGCCAGTTCTGCAAGGGATTGCATTAGTACCAGTACCAGTGTAATGAACACCTGCAGGGCGTAGGGTCTCAGGTATCGGTAGAACCGTCTCACGGGATCATCTCCTGTTCATCACCTGTAAACTTGTTGAACGTGTTCTAGGTGAAACCCTGGATCAGTCAGGTTTTATATACCCAGACTCTACCAGGATCTGCTTCACCATCTCAAGCCCATCTACCAGAGCATGTAAGTTGGCTTTAGGTACCACAGCCAGCACTTCTGATAACCGGTCCTGTATCGCCGCCCTTATTTCTTCAAACCATCGGCCCAGCTCTTCGGTGGCAAAAAGACGGATCACCCGCCGATCAGAAGGGTCTTGCCGCTTCTCAACAACCCCCCGGCTGACCAAGATATCAATCGTCTTAGAAACGTGGGACTTGGCAAACCCGGTTCCCCTGGCGACCTGACTCACTGAAGAACCAGGCCTTTTCATGATCTGAGCCATTATCACCATACCAGACGGCGGAAAAGGATACTGCTGCATCACTTCCTGGACAATGTTGAGGAATCCACGGTTGGCGGCTTTGAGAAGGTCCACAAAAGACTCCATGTCCAAAGACTCCATGTCCAAGTCGTGAGCTGTGCCGTTTGCTGCCTTGGGCGCGTCACCGCCATCCCGGACCGGCTCTTCGGGCGTTGGAGCACGGTCACGAGCACGGTCCCGTTGCCCGCCTGTGGTCGTTGCCACTCGATCGACCTCCCTTCTGGTATGTGTTTGCTGACGTCCCACTCATCACCACCGATCGAGATGATCTGGATTTGCTCCGGCTCCCTATTTGTCTTAAAGTCAAGATCGTTCTCTAGCGAACGATCATAGTATACGCAGCGATGTGGAGAGATGCAATATGGTTTGATGCAGATGTTGTCGGCCCGTGAGGTGTATCTTAACACCTTGACGGTGAAATGGTACACTCCTTGCACCATTTGCTCGGGTGTTCAGGATGACTTCCACCAAAACGGTACAGTACATGCACCAGTTTCAGGGTTTCCCGGTTCCATGATGGCCAAAACGATACACTACATGCACCATTCTTCCCGTCCCCAGCTAGGATTTCTGCAAGATTGGTACATCTGATGCACCAATCTTGCCGCTGTCCGCCAGAGTCTACATCAAAATGGTGCACGGGGTGCACCGATCCCTCCGTTTTCTAGGCTGCTTTCCGCTGGAATGGTGCATCTGATGCACCAATCTTCCGGGTTTCCGACACATCCACAGCTGAAACGGTGTACTACATGCACCGATTTCGCCGATATCCAGAACCATTCCCATCAAAATGGTACACTACGTGCACCAATTTCCCGGTTTCCGGGCTTCAGAACAGATAAAATGGTGCACTACGTGCACCATTCTTCCGATCCTCAGTTGCGATTTCTGCAAGAATGGTACATCTGATGCACCAA
The DNA here is from genome assembly GCA_012841065.1 of Bacillota bacterium. GTDB lineage: Bacteria > Bacillota > Sulfobacillia > Fermentithermobacillales > Fermentithermobacillaceae > DTU015. Next base: position 121 of record DUVI01000058.1, on the reverse strand, counting down.
TCTTGCCGCTGTCCGCCAGAGTCTACATCAAAATGGTGCACGGGGTGCACCGATCACTCCGTTTTTCAGGATGCTTTCCGCTAGAATGGTGCATCTGATGCACCAATCTTGCCGCTGTCCG
>DUVI01000072.1 GCA_012841065.1 Bacillota bacterium | reverse complement strand
TATTTCCGGCTCTGCCTGAACTATTTTTTCAACCGTCACCGGTTCTGGTGGAAATACGTAAATAAAAGCCGCCATAGTTAAGGCTACGCCTAATGCAAAGGTTATTATAGGACGTTTCATATCATCACCCCTATCACCATAATATTACAGTTTTTATGTGGTGTCAATACGTCGCATAAGCATCCAACTACGCAGGCAATACATATGTAAAAGCCAAATTATAGTTGTTAGAAACGGCTAGATTTTTTGGCGGCCCAACCTCAACATCGCCGTTGGTTTGTATACGAGTATATACATTGTAAGCATTAAGGTTATCGCCGAACCCGGAACCATATGCGACTATTTGGGGTCTTAGCCCGGATCGCAGAGTAGCTACAATTTTTATCTCCCCTGCTACAAAATCCTCCCGCCTTATCTTTAAAGTTAATACCACAAAACGGCCAAGTTGGAAAAACTGTAAATGAGAAGCAGTACTGCCTGTTTTAAGACCAAGGTCGGTAGATGTATACTGCTTTGTCGCCATATCTGCCTTATGCGACTGTAAATCATCATCAATACCATCCACTTCACCGCAATGGGTTTGATTAAACCATGCCACAAATTCCTCTGCAAACTGGTCAAACTTGGCTTTAAATTCAGCAGTAGTCAAACCCCTTTCCTCGGGGTTAGTGCCTAGTTTCTGTATTATTTGCGGGTCGCCTGTATATCGTTCTATCATAAAATCAGCTCCTGTTCTTTACCTCGCCACCGATTCTAACAGGCAAGGTAATTGATAATACTACTGCGCCATCTGTGCCTTTGTTGCTTATCTTTAATTTGAAGTAGTCAATTTTCTTTGCTCTAATTTTAAACTTAAAAGGCTGTGGGCTGTAATTGGTTTCAAAGCTAAAGTCAGAGAAATCCCAATCGTCAAAGGAAGATAGTTTATACCTAGCCTTTATAATATCGTTTACATCCCGCATATCCGTCTGAAAGGTTACGTCTACATGGGTAGATACTAATGGCAAAATTGAAACGAATACACGCTGAACAAATTTCCTCAACCACTCCGCACCAAAATGGTAAAATCCCATATGCCAATCGGCTTCAATTATTTCACCGTCATATGTTGGAATATCCTCGCTAAACCGCATAATTTGTCCGTCTGTTGTACCGAATAATAGTTTTTTGCCTACTGTCATAAAGCAAGTCGGCTCATGGGGTAAATCTAAAATATACCAGGCATCCACCCGGTAATTATAAACCCATACCTTTTTGCCGATACATAACAAGTAAAGCCCTTTATCATCCCAATCCCATGTGATCGCTTTGGTTAAATCCAACGGGTCTAAATCCCTTTGAATCCGTTTGCTTATCCATTCGGCGTTCTTCTCGTTCATTACATAAGTCGATACCCATTGATACACGCCTTTCCATATGGTAAATGGATTGTTTAGGATTATTTGTACTTGCCCCGGCGCCATGTTTCCTACTTTTGCATTGATAGGAAATACCGGGAATAAAGTACCCATAATACCGCTATTTGAATCTATATAGGTTTCAGATGTGGAATACCATGCACTAGCACCGCCTGAATCTCCTGTTGTCCAAATTAACTGTTTGTCGTATTGGGTAGTGATAGCAGTTATTTCATGCTCCCCTACATCTGATTCCGTATACATAGGCCAATATGTGGGGTCTGATACCCCCGCCATTGTAACACCCGAACAAAACCTTGTGTTCTTTTGGTCGGGATTTCCGTATATCCAGAACCTTGCATAATACTGTCCACCGTAGTGCTTACATTTTGTTATCAGTTGCCGATGCTCGGGATCTGTCTTTGTCCATGAAACCTCTACGTTATTTACCCCGTTTGGTGGTGCGGTTACAAATGTTATTGTGCCATTAGCTTTGTTAACAGAATAATCCGGACCCTCTGCTTTAGTTGATACTCCTACTACTACCTTATCAACAGAACCTATGCTTAACTCTGGTAATTGAAAAACGGTTGCTGAACCATTACCGCTAAACTTCATTTTCTTCTTACCAGTCAAGTAATTAAGCCCTTCTAAAATAGTTCCCCCACCTGTTGGTGGTACAGCAGTAAAAGCGGTTGGAACATACCCGGCAACCGTTTTAAAGTCATCCCCATCCCATTGGTATAAATCGGTGCCATCCATGATATAGACAATGTTATTAGTAACAAAAAAGGTAGTTGGATAACTGTCAGCAATGATTCCTAGTTCCTCATCAATATCCCCATCCCATTGGGTTATATGCTCGTATACCTTACCCCCACGTGCGAATAGAAGCCTGTCGTTACCGTTTAGCTGTCCATGCCATATCCCTGTTACCTTATCGCTTGTAGGGTCGTTTAGGCGTTCATAACCGAATTGTTTTTGTAGTTTATTATCATCGGTTATCATCCAGTTAGTCATATATGATGCTTCGCCTAATTCTAGCAAGGTTTCAGTTTCTGACTTATTTACTCCCTTGAATGTATCTATGGTGTATATCTGTAGTTCAGCCATTATCTACTCACCCCGTATACGTCTGTTATATCAGTGGCAGGTAGTGGATTCTCGTTCTTAAGTGCTTGAAATTTCTGTTCGCATATCCTTGCAAGATCAGTATTCATATCAGACAACGCAAAGTATCTAGCAAGGTAATAAACACCTGATGGGCAATTTTTATCACTTATCATTACAGGCTGGTCAAGATCCTCTATATCGTCAACAAAAGACAACCCCTCTACCCTCGACATTTCTTTTTGCCAAAGGTCTAATATATATGGAGCACGGTGCAAATATTCTTTGACTTGCGAATCATTTATGATGCCTGTATCCGTTAATTCATCTATAATCGCTATTGCTTGATTAAATATCTGTCTACCAGTATACAATATATCACCTTCCTATTTTACGACGCTATATGTTCCTTATTCGACTTAAATTAACTTCCATCCTTGTGGGTAGTCGGTTGGTGACCAAGTATTACCGCCTATAATAGACTCATACACTTCACCCTCGAATATTACTTTGTCGCCTATACTATAAGCATCCTCTGCCATTGCAGGCTGTACCCATTCAGGTATCACATTTTCAGGCATCATGTTAAGATATAGAGCAGGTAGTTCACTTGGTATCCAATCCTCTTGACTTGTATGCTCTTGAATAACTTTATATAACTTATTTTCATATTTAAATATTTCATCTTCTTTA
>DUVI01000075.1 GCA_012841065.1 Bacillota bacterium | reverse complement strand
TTTTGACTTCTGATGCTGTTGATTTTCTTATGTCTCAAAAGAATGGTGCTAATTATGTTGTGCTATATCAAATGCTATGTTTAAAAACAGTTAATACAGGAGGCGAGTTATCAAGGCAAATAGGCGAAGTTATCATCCCGTTTGATGTTGATAAAATTCAAAGAGACTGCAAATATTTTGAAAAAGACACCGTTGTAGTGGCGCTTGAACTCTATCAAAAGTTAGGTCTTGTTTATGAAAACAAGGACGGTTTTCTACAGATAGCTAACTTTGATAATCTTGTTGGGAGTGAAACAAGGCAAGCGGGATTAATGCGGGAAAAAAGAAAAAGAATTAATGAAATAGAACAAACAGCCAATCAAAATAAAACTTTTTATATTGACAATTATACAAATAAAAAAAGATATGGTGGTAATTATTATTATGTTTTAGAACGAGATAAAAAGAGGTGTGCAAGTTGTGGAAGCACTGAAAATTTATGTGTACACCACATTATAGGATATGATGAAAATGAGCCTAAAAGTTGTAACGCCTCATCGATGATAACCCTATGTCGTACTTGTCACTCAAACGAACACAACAATCCACATAGCGTTGTTACAAATAAATTACTTGATGACATTAGTTTTGATATGGAGCTTTACAGCTTAATAAGTACTATAAATCCAAATAGTAGGGGTAACAAAGTTACAAGAGAGTTACAAAAGAGTTACAGTAAAGTTACACAAGATATAGATATTAGAGATAAGATATTAGATACTAGATATAAGAGTATAGATATAGATAGTATTGATGTTAATAAATCTGCGCACGGGCGCACACGCAAAGAAATAATAAATTATATTAAAGAGCGTTGTGATATTGAGCTTCAAGAGGTAATCTGTTCACGATGTTATGGCAACACAGAGGTTCTTGAGCTTGTCATTGACACAATAGCAGATATTTTGAGTTCTGGCGAGAGTTTGTCCATAAAAAACAATAAAATCAATTCTGAGGCACTTTATGAGCTCGTGAGAGGCATCAACAATAAACAATTATCATCAATTATTCAAGGCTTTTATCAAGAAAAAGACGGGAAATGGGTGCGCAAACAAGTATCCGTGCCCGCCAAGTACATATTCACGGTGTTGTTTAACCAAGCGGATACAAGGAAAAGGAGTTGATATGCAGATAAGTTTATTTGACCCACCAGCACAAAAGCCAAAGAAATATATAAAGTTATTGTTAGGCGGTTCACCCTGTACGCACTGGAGCATATCACAAAAGAATAACCGAGAAACAGAACCAGAGGGGATAGGTTGGGAACTGTTTAAGAACTTTTTAATTGCAAGAGATAAATTCAAGCCCGATTATTTTATGTATGAAAACAACAAAAGTATGTCAAAGCCTATCCGCAATCAGATTGACGTTGAGTTCAATAGCACCTATGCCGAAAATAAGAACTGGGAGCTTGTATTTTCGGTGGAAGAGGACAAGGGGCATACGAAGCGGTGGTTGTGGAGAAACAAGACAACCGGCAAGACGGAGTACATAACACGCATACTGATTAACTCGGCGTTAGTGTCGGCACAGAACCGACAGAGATACTATTGGACTAACATACCAAATGTACAACAGCCAGCAGACAGGGGTATCTTGCTAAAGGACATATTGGATAGCGGCGAAGCGTGGACAGAAAAAGGATATGCGTTGACCGCAAGATATAACGGTGCTGTAGCCTGGAATACGATAGAGAGAAAACAAAGGTCAATGGTTGCCGAACCTATCCGCATAGGAACGATAGAGAGCGATAGCTACACCGACCACGACAGCAAACAGTACCGAGTATATTCGCCCGAGGGCAAGAATACGACTATTTGCGGTCAAGGCGGTGGCGTGGGAGCAAAAACAGGGCTTTATGCGTGTCCGATTGGGGAAACAAAGAACGGCAAATCTTTTGCATTAACAGCTTATTACAGTACAGGGCAAAATCCCGAACATACACTTAAAAAATCTTTAGGAAGTATGGTTGCTGAAGGCTGGGACGGCAAAACCTATCCAGTATACACCGTAAAAGACGGACTAATTACTATTAAAGACAAAACATATCCGATAAAGCTACCTGACGGCTTATACATAATCAGAAAACTTACAGTAGCGGAATGCAGACGATTGCAGACAATCCCGGAGTGGTACATAATGCCGTGCAGTAACTTACAAAACTACAAAATGCTAGGCAACG
>DUVI01000057.1 GCA_012841065.1 Bacillota bacterium | reverse complement strand
TTTCGCACGCAGCTGACATTCTTGACGCCGGGATCCGGCTTAGCATTGGGACTACGATCGCTAAGATAGGCGCCGTTATCGTCATAGCTTTCCTGGTGGTGAGGATTGGAACTTCCTTGATCAACAGACTAATGGCTTCAGACGGCAGGGTTCCGGGATTGGCAATTGATGAGTCCAGGGTGAAGACCCTCACGAGCCTCTTGCAAAGCACTCTGAGATATGTGACCAGCATAGTAGCGTTTCTCATGATATTGGATCTACTTGGTATCGACACCAAAGCACTCCTGGGAGGCGCTGCGGTGTTGGGCCTCGCGGTTGGTTTCGGTGCACAGAACCTGGTGCGCGACGTGATTACAGGTTTTTTTCTGATATACGAGAGGCAGTATGACGTGGGTGACTATGTGTCTGTTGCCGGGGTATCAGGAATTGTAGAGCAAATCGGGCTGCGGACCACGGTTATCCGGGAGTTTTCAGGAGATGTTCATACGATTCCTAACGGGCTCATCGAAAAGACTACCAATAAGAGCCGGAGAGAACCCCGGGCCCTTATTGAAGTGCCGGTACCATATACAGCAGACTTGCACCAGGTGATGGATATTCTGACACAGGTGTGCCAACAGGCAGCCCAAGAGCTTACGGAAATCCGCGAAGGCCCAAAGGTGTTGGGTGTATCCCAGCTGAGTGAGTCGGGAGTAGTGCTTACGATTTGGGCACGGACTGAGCCAATGAAGCAGTGGGGAGTTGAAAGGGAACTGCGCTTCCGCATGAAAGAGGCTCTTGATGCTGCCGGGGTTGAAGTCCCTTATCCCAGGCTGGTGGTCTATGGAGGGCAAGACACGAAGGGGACCAGACAAGGCGCCCAAGGCTGACAAGTTTGATCCCCTTGCAGTGTGAGACTACTGTGTACCTGGCGGCAGTTGGCTTACCCTTTGGAGAGCGGGCTTGTGTTTCCGCAAAGAGGGATATCTGGCTCGCAGAACTCCCAATTTGCGCATGAACCGTTGTTGATGGTTAGGCAGTTGGTGAAAATGACGTACGTTACGTTGTTGGGGCAGCAGCATTCGTCGCGGTGACGGCGGATAACGGCTTCCGCGTCTTCCTGTACCAACTCCCGGGCCGCCTGGATCAGCTCCCTGTTTCTCATTGCTTCACCTCCTGCAGAGGTTTAGGAGTTGCCACATAATATGTTGCAGGGAGTAATAGGTTACAGTCTATATTAGACATAAAGCAACGGGACACCCGTCCCGGTGTCCCCTTTGTTGTTTGTATCAGGAGTGTCAGATCAAGCCAAGATAGTCTGCTATGTTAGCCCGTTCTACCTTGACCGGCCTGATCTTGCCCGTAAGCGAAGTCATGAGCGATGTTACGCCTGGACCGTGGCCTGATATAAACGAATCGCCATGCACCACGATTCCGATGATTACCGCTCCGCGCTGGTAGCTTCTGCCGTAGTATGACGACGAATCCATAATGGCAACAATGTCTCCCAGCCTGATCTTATCAAACCCGAGCTCCTTGAGCCGTTCTTTTTCCATGGTAGTGATGTCATAGTCTCCAGATTCAGCTGATGCCGCTCCCAGTCCGCTTCCCATGAATTCAGGAGGTACCATAGCCGTCACCGGAACTTCCAGCGCCCCGTCTTTCTCCACGATGCCCATTTTGTGCACCAGTTCAGGGTCCATGTTCATGCACTTCACATCGGGGTAGTCGGTGAGCTCCAGCCCTTGGCCAATCGCCCTTATCTGGACTTTGTCGCCTATCTGGAGTTTCTCAAACACATCAGGTTCAAAGTGGATGAGCACATGCTCGATGCCGCCGTGCTTGCCGGTTACAGTTCCTTTTGCTCCTTTTGCATCTCCTGAAATCACGTAGGCGGTGTTTCCTACGCAAGACAGGATGTTATATCCCCGGTTGGCGTTTTCGTCTTTATTCTTTGTGCTCACGCCTGGTTCAATGTGGTCGCCCGCCCAACCAAAAGCCGGGTCTCCTACTTTCACGTTGTAAGCTATTCCGCCTGTTCCGGGGATGACCCGTATCTTTCCGTCATAGCACATCCTGGGACGGACCCCGGGTGCCGAAACCTCTCCCATTGCCGAGAGCATGACCAGATTGTCTTTATTGGTTCTTAACATGTTTCTGCCTCCTTTTCTTTTTGGATGCCCAAGACCATACCGGTCTGGCCCGTACTGTCAGCTGTTATCGGCTTGCTGAAGCGGCGGGTCGTAATCCTCAGGCTTTCTTTCAAGGTGAGAATCAAACCATCTCAGGATCTGCTTAAGCCTGTGCACCCGCAACACAGGTTTCCCACTTCTTGAGAGTTCGTGATTAGAATCCGGGTATCTTACAATTTCAACCTTTTTCCTGAGTTTCTTCAGGGTTATATAGAGCTGTTCACCTTGCTCAATCGGACACCTCATGTCTTGCTCTGCGTGGATTATGAGCAGCGGCGTGCGTATGTTTTCAACATACGCCAGGGGCGAATGCTTCCACAGCAGTTCAGGGTCTTTCCATGGATTGCCTAGCAGTTGGGTATCTGTAAACGTATAGCCTATGTCGGATACGCCGTAGAAGGAAATCCAATTTGAGATGCTCCTTTGAGTTACGGCAGCTTTGAATCTGTCTGTGTGGCCTATAATCCAGTTCGTCATGAACCCGCCGTAGCTGCCTCCGGTTACCCCCATGTTGTCCTTGTCGATGAAGCCCATATCTGACGCAAAATCAGTCCATGTCATCAAGTCATCGTAATCCATCCCACCGTAGTCGCCTATCACCGCGTGGAGAAACTCCTGGCCAAATCCCTGGCCTCCCCTGGGGTTGGTATAGAACACGGTATATCCGGCTGCCGCAAGTATCTGGAACTCAAAGAAGAAATTCCATCCGAACATGGCTGCAGGGCCGCCGTGGATCTCAAGCACGGCAGGATACTTCTGCCCTGCTTTGAAGCCCACCGGCTTCATGATCCAGCCGAGCCTGTGTTTCCCGTCGCTCGACTTAAAGCTGTACTCTTCCGGGAGGCTCAGGTAGACTTCATTCAGCAACTGTTTGTTTTCCGAGGTCAAGAGAGTCTCCTCTCCCGAATCCAAGTGGAACACACCGATGTCTCCGGGAATTGACGGAGTGCACACGGCAATTGCAAGGGTGTAGCCTGATTTATCCAGTGTGAAGCCGAAAATCTGCCTTTTGCCACCTAACACTTGCTCTACTTCGCCGCCTTCAACGGGCACAGAAAACAGGGCAGTCTCGCCACTGTTGTTTGCCAGGAAGTACACGGTGTTTCCGTCCGGGCTCAGTGCAGGACCTGATTGCGATGGCCCGAAACGGCAATCCCCTGCCATGCTGTCTCCCACGGCCCTGTCGAACCCGGCGGTGAGCACGACTGCATCGCCGCCTTCAGCCGGTATTTTCCATATGCGGGCCAAGGTTGCTGCGCCAAACTCACGCTTATGCCCTGCATATATGATGTGTTTTCCGTCCGGTGTCCACACCGGCGCCATTGAAGGACCCTTTGTATCGGTGAGTTTGCGGGCTTCTCCCCCTTCTGAAGGGATCACGAAAATATCTACCAGCCATGGGTCATAATCGCCATCTTCCCGGCGGTTTGCCGAAAACGCGATATACTTGCCATCCGGAGACCAGGCTGGGTTGTGGTGATCGAAATCCCCTGAAGTGATCTGCTTAGCAGGTTCTTTACCTTCGACGTCCTGAACGAATAAGTGGGTCCTGCCGTTGCTTATAAGCCCTTTGGCAGCATCAGCCTTCACTTTGATCCGTGTAACCAGAGCGGGTTCTTCGCGCCTCTTTTTTCTTTCTTCTTCCCTGGCCTTGTCGTCCATAGGTTTCTGAATATCCTCAGGTTTGTCATCAGGGTCGACAAGGGCAGTGAAGCAGATCTTGGTGCCGTCCGGCGACCAGACAGGGTTCGACGCACCCCTCCGCATCTTGGTCAACTGGTAAGCTTCGCCGCCTGCGGTAGGCATGATCCAAATCTGGCGGTCGCCACCGCGGTCAGACACAAAAGCGAGTCTGCTGCCATCAGGCGACCATCTGGGGCTGTTGTCCGTCTTGGGGCCTGAAGTAAACGGCCTCGGCTTGGCCGTGCCGCAGGTGGAGGTTATCCAAATCTGCGAACGGTACTCTTTGGTTTTTTCGTCTATTATTGTCCTTACGTACGCGATTCGCTTACCGTCAGGGGAGACTTGTGGATCAGACACAAACACCAGTTTATATAAGTCGTCCGGTGTAAGCCTCCTTTTGGTGGACAAGATCAAGTACCTCCTTTACCTGAAACAGAGTCTGGAGCCAACGTGGATGAGTTTCATTTCAGCACAGGAACGGCTTATCCCTTCTTCAAACTGAAAACCGAAGAAGCCAGAAAACGCCATGCAATCTTGGAACATGTCGGGAACTTGTGGGGCAGACTGGGCGTATTGCCACGGGCTAATTGTCTCTTAATTCCCTGACCGGCAGGTACTTGCCTTGTGATACGCTAATGACGCCCAGGCCGGCTGTAATGTCTTCTATTAGGGATTTTAATGCCTGTGTAAGCTCAGGCAGGACGAAGAATTGTACGGAGACCTTTTCAGTGAAGGCTATGTCGTGGATAACCGCCTTTGCAATCTCTATTTCCCGCTGTACCCTTCCGAACCGGTCGTAGTCCACAGTTGCGGTGACAAGGTCGTGGTACCTGTAAATTGCCAGCCCGGCCTTATCCAGGGCGCTTGATGCTGCATTGCTGTAAGCCCTGACCAGGCCGCCCGCGCCTAACTTGATGCCTCCGAAATACCGGGTGACCACGCACACTACATTTTGGAGGTTCCTCTTCTTAATCACCTCCAACACCGGGTAGCCTGCGGTTCCCCTGGGTTCACCGTCATCAGAAGCTTTTTCAGCAAAGCTGCCTACACCCACTGAGTAAGCATAAACGTTGTGGGTTGCATCAAGGTGTTCCTGCTTCACCGATTCAATGTGTTTAACGGCTTCTTCTTCTGAGAAGGCGGGAAATACATGCCCGATAAACCTGGATTTCTTTATGATGAGTTCTGCTTTTGCCCGGCTCAAGGGAGCTATGAATTCCATAAGTACACCCGCCTGGTCTGGATTATTGGCTGCTGCAACAAGCTGCTAAGTAAAGTCTATCAGATCGCGGGCAATATTACCTAATACGGCGAGACCCGTGGTTCCGGCGGGGAGGATTGAGGGAGTAGTCCGGTGTTTTAGAAACCTGGGAGCAGACCGGTAAATTCTTAGGAGTCAAGGAACAATTTGCATGGATGGGCGTCAGAAAATCGAGCGGGCCGGGGACCCGCACACACTGTTCAAGGAGGATACGAGATGATGAAACACGGGGTAAAGAGATTGAGCAAATATGCGTTGCCTGCTTTTCTCATGGTCGGCCTTGTGGCATTCTTGATTGCAGATGCTCAGGTTGCTCTCGCTCAGGAATCGGTACAAAGGGTAATCTCAGTGACGGGCCAGGCGGAAATCTATGTGAAACCCGATGTCGCAACTGTAAGTTTCGGAGTGGAAACCAACGGGGCTACTGCGCGGGAAGCCCAACAGCTCAATGCCGCAGCTATGAAAAAGGTCATAGATGCACTACAGGCACAGGGAATAGCTAAAGAAGATATCCAGACTTCTAATTTCAGCCTATACCCTGTGTACGAAACCCAGCCTGTTGCCGACAGGCTTTATGGCAGACAGGTACTGAGCGGCTACCGGTGCAACAACACAGTCAACGTGAGGATCAAGGATATCGGGAATGTGGGCAGCATAATAGATGCAGCTATTAGTGCTGGGGCAACCAATGTGAACAACATCGCCTTTGGTGTGCTGGATTCAAAGAAGTACGAAGATGAAATGCTGGCCCAAGCGGTGGTCAATGCCAGGCATAAGGCTGAAATCATCGCCAGGGCTGCAGGTGTCAACATCAGCGGGATCTTGAAGATATCTGACGGTTACGTGTCTGTGTCCACGTTGCGCGCGGCATATAAGCTGGGCGACCGGGCGCCGGAGTCATCTCCTATTGAGCCAGGTGAAGTGAGCATCGTAGGTACAGTCAGGGTAGAATTCACCTTCTGATGTTATGATGTTTTTTCGCCTTAGGCTGGTCCGGCCGCATATCTGATACAGTGCGTGCTGAGTTGAACCTTAGGTGTTGATCGGTGAATGCCCTTCCCGCCATCTCAACATGCCGGGGAGGGCATTTGTCGATTTCTACCTCAAGTTGCATCGCTCTGAAGCTTGGTGTACAATATTTAGTATCTAGAAATATATCCGGGGGTGTTCGATTGCCTGCCACGGGCCTTCGACAGACCCGCAACAAGAAACCGGACGGTGCAAGCAAATGGACAGAACGTCTCAGGATGAGACTCTCATTAAAGCATTATCTGAGCTTGATGAAAACAAGATCTTGAACGATTACCATGGGGAAGACGGGCAATCTGATTCCCCCGGGTCGAAAGCAGATTCTGATCCAGATCAGCTAAAACCTCTTGAAGCCCGCACCGACAAGACCGCAGATGATGATCAGACCAGATATCAAGCAGTTTGTGATGACGGGGCTAAGGCCGTCGTTGAGGCTGTGGCAGATGACAGGCCTGCTTTGCGCAAGCAGATACTAACCCTTGCATTTCCGGTCCTGATCGAACAGACGCTGATTACACTGGTTTCTATGGCTGATATGATCATGGTTGGGCGGCTTGGCCCCTGGGCCATCACATCTGTGGGGCTTTCTAACCAACCCACCTTCGTTGCAATGTCGGTCTTCATGGCCCTTAACGTTGGTGCTACTGCGCTTGTGGCTCGTTTTGTGGGAGCAGGAGAAAAGAAAGAAGCATCCAGAGTTGCATGCCAGGCGCTCATGATTGCGACAATCATGGGCATTGTCCTTGGCCTTATAGGATATGCGTATGCCCGCGAGATTCTGCTTTTCATGGGCGCTGAAGATGATGTTATAGGCCCCGGTACTGACTACTTCCGGATGATCTGTATGGGGCTACCCGCAGCGGCAGTTATGATCAGCCTTGCCGCTGCCCTTAGGGGAACAGGCGATACAACGACGCCTATGACGGTTAACATCTTGGCTAACTTGGTCAATGTGGTAGGCAATTACTTGCTGATCTACGGACATTTCGGCTTCCCCAGGCTGGAAGTCAAGGGAGCTGCTGTGGCGACCACCCTTTCCCGGTTCGTAGCGTGTACATATATGCTCTACCACATAGCCAAGGGCGACAAGAATATCCAGATATCCAGGGGCGATTCCTTCAGGTTTGACCTGAAGATTATCAAGCGGATTCTCAACGTCGGGATTCCCGCTGCCCTTGAGCAAGCCGTCATGCGGAGCGGCCAGATGACTTTTGCAAGGATAGTATCGAGTTTCGGTACTATTACCTATGCTGCACACCAGATCGCCATCAATATAGAAGGGTTTTCGTTCACCCCGGGGACGGCTTTTCAGATTGCAGCTACTACGCTTGTAGGCCAATCCTTGGGCGCCAAGGATCCTGACAAGGCCGAAAGAGTGGGATGGGAGACGGCGAAGATCGGCGCTCTTACCGGTGTTGCCACGTTCTTGATTTATTGGTTCTCCGGCAAGTACTTCGCGCACCTTTACACCGATGACCTGACTGTTATAGGTCTTGCGTCAGGTGCCCTCAAGATAATTGCCTTGGTGCAACCGTTCATGTTAACCAACTTCATCCTTATCGGTGGACTTAGGGGCGCAGGAGACACCAAGTGGACCCTCTACATTACAATGGCAGGATTCTGGGGCCTGCGTGTAGGCGCAGCGTACCTGTTTGCAATCAAGATGGATATGGGGCTTTACGGAGCGTGGATCGGAATGGCTTTGGATATGGTCGGAAGGTGTACCCTATCTTTCCTGCGGTTCAGGGCAGGAGGCTGGAAACATATACGGGTGTAACCTGACTTGACCGGACCGATGACAAACAGCACAAGCAGTTTAGAGATCCCCGATCTTAAAGAGAGAGGGGATTTCATGTTTTGTACCGGGTATATGTTTCCCACGATAATGCAAGGGATGTATATTTGATGGGAGGTGAAACCCGTTGCGTATTAATACGGTTCTATGTGACTTACTTGGCATTCAATACCCTATCATCCAAGGCGGGATGGCATGGGTAGCTACCGCGGAGCTTGCTGCTGCTGTGAGCGAAGCAGGGGCTTTGGGAGTGATAGGCGCAGGCAACCTTCCTCCTGAAGCTGTACAAAGGGAGATACAAAGGGTCAGGTCGCTTACTTCCAAACCGTTCGGGGTGAATGTGTTTCTGCTGTCTCCTTTCTCAGCCGGCGTAATGGAAGTGATCGTAGATGAGAGAGTACCGGTGGTGACCACGGGGGCCGGCAACCCGGGCAAGTATATGGCGTTACTGAAAGCTGCAGGTGTGAAAGTGCTCTCTGTGGTGTCAACCGTGAATATGGCCAAGCGGCTGGAGCGCGCCGGCGTGGATGCTGTGATTGCCGAAGGTATGGAGTGTGGAGGCCATATAGGCCAGATAGCATCAATGCCTCTTGTTCCCCAGATTGTCGATGCTGTGGAGATTCCTGTGGTAGCTGCAGGTGGGATCTACGACGGCAGGGGGCTGGTGGCAGCGCTTGCACTGGGAGCGTCAGGAGTGCAAATGGGAACCCGCTTTGTTTGCGCAACTGAATGCACTGTGCATCGAGACTACAAGAAGGCCATTATCGTTGCCAGGGACAGGAGCACAGTGGTGATCGGGCGAACCACAGGACATCCGGTAAGGGTGCTTGACAACAAACTTGCCAGGCAGGTTCTGCAAGCTGAAACACAACGAGGTTCAGGAGCGGAGATTGAGGGATTTGCTGAGGGCGCCTTGAAGTGCGCCGTGGTAGACGGGGATACCGAATACGGTTGTCTCATGGCTGGGCAAGTGGCAGCTATGGTAACGAGGGAGGAGTCGTGCCAGCAGATCATTGACCACGTGATGGCGACTGCGTATGAGGCCTTGGAACGTCTTGGCGGGGTGACAGCCGGGTAGCGAAGCCCGGTATACACAACCATCGCCCCGGCGAGCTCACAACGATGGTTGTTACTGTGGTTGTTGCCGGAACTGCCGGGGCGGTCTTGCAATTCGGCTCCGCCTCTTGGGCGGGTAAAGGGTCAGCAGGAATTCAAGCAAGCTGCCTCTTCGCCTTTGAGGCCTGAAAACGGCTACGATTCGGTGTTTGTATTTTCTCACAGGCGTTAAATCGCTTGGCCTATCCAGGAGGACGTGAAGCATGTTTTGGTTGTCAACCATAACCCCCATGTGGGTATAACCCCCAGGGAGCCGCATCACTACAATGTCGTCAGTTTGTGGAACGGTGACCCGTTCAGCTACCTTATCGAGCGCTCTCAAGATCCTTTCCTGATAGTCGCCCTGGGCTTCACTGATCATAGGCAGGCCGTCATCGTCAGGGATGAATATCCCCTTCTCCCTTAGATACAGCCACACAAGCCCAAGGCAATCTACGCCGGTTTTGTCCCTGCCTCTGAATTTATACGGTATTCCCAAGAATGAGTTTAGGTCCATCGTTCCAACCTCCTTGTGAGATACGTTCCATTCTATGTAGCAGGGCCTATGATGGTAACATAATCAGTGACAAGGAAGTGGAGACCACTGGAAAGAATACGATCACAGGAACTTCCTAAAGTGAGCGAAAGGTTTCCGTGCTCCTTGTTGGGGCCGGAATCAGAAAAACATATATTGGAGGGTGATAAGGTTATGTTCCGACGCAGAGACGAGTATGCTGAGCCATACAGGATCAAAGTAGTCGAGATGTTGCGGTCTACAGATCGCGCTACCCGCAAACAACTCATAAGAGAATCCGGTTACAATGTATTCGCACTTCCCTCTGACGCAGTGTACATAGATCTGCTTTCCGACAGCGGTACTACAGCCATGTCAGACTACCAGTGGGCAGGTATGATGCTTGGCGACGAAGCATATGCAGGGAGCAGGAATTTCTACAATCTCAGAGATACCATCAAAGAAGTGATGGGTTATGAGTATGTGGTGCCTACCCACCAGGGAAGGGGAGCAGAACATGTTCTCATGAGCGTGTTTGTGAAGCCTGGTGACCGCGTGCTCGGTAATATGCACTTTGATACCACTGAGGGCCACATTCTCCTAAAGGGCGCAGAACCTGTCAACTGCCTTGCCAAAGCAGGGTACAGGGTGGATGAAGAAGCTGACTTTAAAGGCAATTTCGACTTGGACCTGCTTGAAGCCGAGATAAAGAAGGACGTTGAAAGAGCGGCCTTGGTGCTGATCACCATCACCTGTAACAACAACGGTGGGCAGCCTGTTTCAATGGAAAACATAAGAGGCGTCAGGAGGATTGCCGATAAGTACGGCATTCCGGTGTTCTTTGATGCAGCCAGATTTGCTGAGAACGCATACTTTATAAAGCACTTGGAACCTGGGTACCAAGACAAGTCAGTGGCGGAGATCGTGAAGGAGATGTTTTCATACGGCGACGGATGTACCATGAGCGCCAAGAAGGATGCCTTGGTTAACATCGGGGGCTTTGTTGCATTCAGAAACGCCCAACACTACGAGAAAGCGATCGAGTGGCAGGTGCCGTTCGAGGGTTACGTAACAT
>DUVI01000056.1 GCA_012841065.1 Bacillota bacterium | reverse complement strand
TGTACCCGCATATGAAGGCTTCTCCTTCTGTGGCGTCAAGCAGGCCTGTGAGCATCCTGATGGTAGTGGTCTTGCCTGAGCCGTTGGGACCTAGAAAACCGTAAATCTCTCCGGCCTTCACCGACAGGTTCAAACCATCCACAGCAGTAAATGTGCCATAGCATTTGGTGAGGTTCCTGGTTTGTACGAGAACATTACTCACTAACACCACTCCTCTGATCTCTAATTACGAATGCCTAGATGTGCTTCCCCTATAATTTCACAAATTGTCGAAGTGCGCTAGTGCAATTCTTCACAATATGCATTACGTCAATGGGCAAGCAAGGTATGAGAGATAATGCATCACCATAAAGATATCGCTTTCGCCTCCACCGGCGAAAGCGACCTAACAGCAAATCAGTGTCTAGTCCGCCTTGCTAGCTCTACGCTCTCTAATCCCTGACGTAGGATCATGCCCGGCCGTGCTCCGTTATGAACTCCGTTTTCAACGACAATCACGCCGTTTACGGCCACATAATCGATCCCTGAGGCATATCGGTGGGGATCGGTGAACGTCGCATTATCCACTACTGTACCTGCATCAAACAGAACAAGGTCAGCCCTCATCCCTTGCTTGAGGATACCCCGGTCTTGGAGCCCCAACCGCATTGCCGGCAAAGACGTCATCTTCCTTACCGCTTCTTCCAGCCTCAAGACATTATACTCTCTAACGTAACGTCCCAGAACCCTTACAAAGGTCCCGTAGTTCCTGGGGTGAGGCTTTCCTTTGGCTGTGGCCACGTTGAGGGCGCTGCCATCTGAACCTACCATAACCCAGGGCAGCTTCATAATCATCCTGACGTTATCCTCATTCATCGCGAAGTTGACGATCTGCACAGTGCCACGGTTTCTCTCGAGAAGACCAAGCGCCGCTTCTTCGGTAGTGATACCTTGAATCCGACCTATCTCTTCGACGCTCTTGCCTATATACTTCTGATCATCGGGATGCTCGAGATTGGCTACCACTATTCTGTCCCAGTATCCCCCGGCTTTCAGTTGCTCGAGGATTTTCTTGCGTTCCTCGGGATCGCGCAAGCGTTCTGAGCCTTCGCCTCCGGTCCAGGCGGATGCAGGCAATGGCGAGCTCATCCCTGTGGATGAAGCGATATACGGATACTGGTCTGCTGTAATATCAAGCCCATCCTCCCTGGCCTTTTCGATCATGGCGATCGCCTCGGGAACTTTGCCCCAATTAGGCTCGCGCATGGCCTTAAAGTGAGAAATCTGCACAGGTAATTGGGCTTTGTTGCCGATTGCTACCGCCTCGGCCAGAGCTTCCAAGAGCAGGTTGCTTTCGTTACGGATATGGGTGAAGTAGATCCCATCGTATTCCGCCACAACTTCAGCAAGCTCTATCACTTCGCTTGTTTCAGAGTATCGCCCTGGCACGTAGATAAGCCCAGAGGACATCCCAAACGCGCCCTGCTCCATGGCGTCGCGGACCAAGCGCTTCATCTGCCCGACCTCTTCAGGGGTAGCAGCGCGTGCCTCGGCCCCCATGACCTGGCGCCTCACGGTACCATGGCCTACCAGCGGAGCCACATTCACGCTCACGCCTTGGGACTCAAGCACCTCCATGTATGAAGCCATGTCGGTCCACTGAGGACCTTCCTCTGCAGGCTCCTCATCGTCTTCATTTCTCAGCCCCATGTTCCTTGGGGCGGCAGAACTCCCGCACTGGCCGATAACCTCCAGCGTAACACCTTGCAGTATCTTGCTGTCAGCCGTCGGATTCTCAACCAGCTCGGAATCTGAATGGGAGTGGGTGTCAATGAATCCCGGGGCCAAGTATTTTGCTTTGGCATCTATGACCTTCTTAGACTCACCTTCGATCCTTCCAACTCTAACAACAAAACCATCTTTGACTGCTACGTCTGCTCTGAACCAAGGGGCGCCTGTACCGTCCAATACTCTGGCGTTCTTGAAGACCAAATCGAACAACAGTGACTACCTCCCTTGCACTCGGCATGTTCCGTGTTTCCCTTCGCAGGATCCATTTACCACAAGCTTAACTTAGTATTGCCCTTCCGGAATATGTTTTCCTGCATAGTTCCTCATTCTAATGTTCTAATATTCAAACCTCGCCTCTTATGCAGAAGTTTCGGTTTCCTCCATCAGTTCAAACACAAAACCTTGTTATTCAGCAGCATTGAGTCTTCCCAGCGATTGATATGACCTCTAATATCAAAACGGGCTACTTGGAGCCCGTCCATGGCTCCAAGCAGCCCTGTTAACGCTAGTTGTCTCCTGTATTACCTCAGGAGTGTTCCTGACTGGCTTTACTTCTTCTGTGCTGCGCTTTCGCCTGCTATGCGGCCGAACACGAGAATGTCGGTGATGGCGTTTCCGCCGAGACGGTTGCCCGCATGTATACCGCCGCCGACTTCTCCGGCAGCATAGAGTCCAGCAATAGGCTGTCCTTCAGTGCTGATTACCCTGGCTTGGGTGTCGATCTTCAGGCCACCCATGGTGTGGTGGACTGAAGGAGACCTTGGCGTTGCGTAGAATGGCCCGGTTGTAATCTTGTAGTTCCCGAAGTTGGACTTGCCAAAGTCCGGGTCGTGCTGAGCGTCAACGTAAGAATTGTACTTCTCGATCTCAGCGACGAAGGTCTCAACCGGGACGCCAATCTTCTCAGCCAACTCCTCCAGGGTGTCAGCCTTAATGACGTCTTCAGCTTCAATCAAGTGGTCAAGGTTACGATCACCGGCGATTTGGGCATCGCAGATGATGAAGAACAATCCGTCTTCCTGTTCCAGAGCAGCCTTCGCCAATACGTCTCTCTCGGCATACTCATTGACAAAGCGCTTACCCTGTTTGTTGATGAATACCTGGGTCTCAGCGCTGCCCCACAATCCGTTGAACAGAACACCGGTCTCAGGGTCCGAGCTGGGCATCAGCTGGATGAAGCCCATGCCGACGAGGTCTGCCCCGACTTGCTGAGCCATGGTTATCCCGTCGCCATTAGCGGTGGGAATATTGGTGGAAGGCATGGTAAGAGGCATCTCAGGCCAGTAGGTGTTGTACTGTGCGCGCATCTCGGGGTTCTCGCCGAAGCCGCCGGTTGCGAGCACAACACCGTTGTTAGCCCTGAGGATGAGCTCAGTACCGTCTGCCTGGGCGGCCTTAACTCCTACCACTCTTCCGTCTTCGGTAATGAGTTCCTTACCTGCGGTTTCAAGCAATATCTCGACGCCCAGGTCTTCAGCCACGCCTGACAGGGTATCGATGTATGCCCTTCCGCCACCGGTGCTGTGGGTCCGCGGCCACAGAGCACCTAGTACCGTTCCGATCTCATCGCTGAATTCCTGGCCATAGCCTTCTAGCCATTCGATGGCACCAAGGGCGTTGTTGCAGAGGACCTCAATAAGGTCGTACTCAGGAGAAATGGTGTTACCTTGCAGGTCTGTCCTGGTACCACCAAGATAGGTGTGAATCATGTGAAGTTCTACAGAGTCAAACAGTACGCTGGTGTCGCCTTCCAGGTACTCTGTGATTTGTTCCTTCAGAGTCCGGAATGCCGGTGCGAAATCTCCGAACTCGCTTTCATCACGTTCCAACAGTGACTTGAGCTCGTTGAGAAGTGCGTCGTTCATTGACACGTTCTTCTGTCTTTCCGGATCGACCGCGTTCATCACACCGCCTGATACCAGGGTGTTGCCGCCTAGATTAGAAGCTTTTTCAACCAGGATCACGCTGGCTCCGTTTTCAGCTGCTGACACAGCTGCAGCAAGCCCTGCACCGCCGCCGCCTACCACTATTACGTCAGCGGTCTTGTCTGCTGCCGGCGCTTCTGGCTCTTTGGGACCGCATCCGGTCGCAGTCAAGAGTAGAATACCGACCAGCAACAATACTGCCCATTTTCTTCTAATCATCTTACTCCCTCCAGCTAGATTACTGACTACCTGCTTGCCTTTAGCCCCTCACCACTATTGTTGGGCTACCAAGCAAAACAGCTGATGGTCATGTTCCGCTTTCATCAACGCCAGCACTTTGTGACGTAATTCACGTATTCACATCCCCATAGTACCACAAGGATTGAACATGGGCAACTATATCTGTTCAGTGTTTAACATGTCCTGTGATGTAAAGTTCATCCAACATCGACTATGGCTGTTCCATAAACGGATACCTGTAATCAACCGGCGGGTTCAGGAGTTCTTTTATAGCCCTTGGGCTTACCCACCGCATCATGTTTATCTTCGAGCCTGCTTTGTCGTTGGTACCTGACGCCCTGGCCCCGCCGAACGGTTGCTGGGCGATTACCGCTCCCGTAGGCTTGTCGTTGATATAGAAGTTGCCCGCTGCGTGAGCCAGCCGCTTCTCCATCTTGGCGATAGCTTTCCTATCCTGGGCAAATATGGCGCCGGTAAGCCCATAAACCGATGTGGTATCGCAAAGTTCGAGCGTCTCGTCAAGTTCTTCATCCTTGTAAACGTAGACTGTCAGCACAGGCCCGAAAATCTCTTCCTCCATCGTCCTAAACCGCGGGTTGGCGGTAACGATCACCGTCGGCTCGATGAAGAAGCCGACGCTGTCATCGCACTTCCCGCCGCAGATGATCTCGGCTTCTGAAGACGCCCTGGCGTAATCGATGTAGCCCTTAATCGACTTGAATGCTTTCTCGTCGATCACTGCGCCCATGAAGTTGGTGAAGTCCTCTACATCCCCCATCTTGATGGTGCTTATGTCATCGAGCAGGCCTTGCTTCACTTCAGGCCAAATGCTTTCGGGGATGTAAGCCCTGGATGCGGCTGAGCATTTCTGGCCTTGGTACTCAAATGCGCCTCTTACAAGCGCCGTCACCAATGCCCTTATGTCAGCTGACGGATGGGCAAACACGAAGTCTTTGCCTCCGGTTTCTCCGATAAGCCTGGGGTAAGTCCTGTAATTGGTCAGGTTCTTGGCCACAGTGAGCCACATGTTCTGGAATGTTTCACTCGAGCCGGTGAAGTGCAGCCCGGCGAACCACGGGTTGGCGAATGCCACTTCGCCGACTACGCTGCCCGGGCCCGGTATGAAGTTAATGACGCCGTCGGGAAGCCCTGCTTCCTGCAGGATTCTCATCACGTGGTATGCGGAGTACACCGCGGAAGACGCCGGCTTCCATACCACCACGTTGCCTGCGATGGCAGGTGCGGTGGGGAGATTGCCTGCAATAGAAGTGAAGTTGAAAGGCGTCACTGCAAACACGAATCCCTCGAGGGGCCTGTATTCCATGCGGTTCCACGAGTCCTTGGTCGATTCAGGTTGCTCTTTATAAATCTCGTTCATGAAGCACGTGTTGAACCTGAGCATGTCGGCAAGTTCGCAAACCGCGTCAATTTCGGCCTGATGGGCGGTCTTGCTCTGGCAAAGCATTGTGGCCGCATTCAGAGTACTCCTGTATGGACCGCTGATCAGTTCAGCAGCTTTTAGGAAAATGGCAGCCCGGTGTTCCCAAGGCATAGACTCCCATTCGTAGCGTGCAGCCAAAGCGGCGTCAATGGCTGCTTTGACTTCTTCCTCTCCGGCCATATGGTATGTGCCGATTACATGGTGCTTGTTATGCGGGATTATGCACTTCCCCGTTCTTCCGGTCCTGACCTCTTTGCCGCCGATTATAAGCGGGATTTCAACTTCCTGCCCCCTCAACTCCGCCAGGCGCTGCTTGAGTTCCGCCCGTTCCTTGGTGCCCGGTGCATAAGACAACACGGGCTCGTTTTGGGGCTTGTCGATCTTGAAGATGGCGTTTGCCACTTGGTTCACCTCCGGTAAATTGTGAGGACTTAGCATTTTGTTGAACCCGACACAAATCACTTACGTAGGTCTTGCCACCGGTATGTTGCTTGAGTGACAGACTACTGGGCCGGCCGGTGACAGGGATGTCAAAGGCCGGCTAGCTAATTCTGCTTGTGCAAGACTGCAAGTCAATGTGCGTTTTGCAGTAGTCCGATGTCCATTCGCAGTTCATTTCTAATGGTTGAGTTGTTGATTCATGTACTAATTCTCAATCTTCAATATAGATTGTAGAAATCCTTCTTTCAGCGAATGCACTTGTGCTGGCTTAATCACAAAATTATCCTGGTAAATACAATGCCCTAGTAGGCCTTGAGTTCCCATCCAGGCACCTAAGCAAAATGACGATGACAGTTGCCCGGCTATTCTTGATCACCAGGTCGATGTTTCACAGTTAGTGGTATCGGTGACACACCGTGAGGATCTCCTCGAGAAATGCACCAGAGTTCTTGCACTGGATGAGGCGCTTGGTGTTCGATGGGGCCCCCGGAGAGTACTCAGAGGCAAGAG
>DUVI01000073.1 GCA_012841065.1 Bacillota bacterium | reverse complement strand
CTTCTGCCAAGGACAGTTACACTGCCCTTCGTAGGTTTCAGAAAACCAAGAATACATTTCATCAGCACAGTTTTGCCGGAGCCGTTTCGTCCAACAATACCATGGATTTTTCCGGTTTCAAATACCGAATACCCCAGAAACCCTCCATTGGCCCATTGTCAATACATCTGCCGACGCGAGACATGCTCTGTTTCATCCCGGCCTTATCCAGTTTGGCTTTGAACAGCTTACTCGTATATTGAAATCCTCTGTCGCTATGGAACAAAGGACGAGCATCAGGATGCTTGGCAACGGCTAAATCAAAGGTGTCAAAAACCAGCTTGTTATTATTGTTCCTACCTATGGCGAATGAGACAATCCCCTTATCCTTAAGATCAAGGATGGCGCCCAGATACAGCTTTTCACCGTTATCGTATTTGAATTCAGTTACATCGGTCAGCCATTTTTCATTGAGCCCTTCTGCTGTAAATTCCCTATTTAAGATATTCTCGGCTGCAATCTCCGGTGTAGAGCGCTGGTGTTTCGGCCTTTTCCTACGGATAACGGCCTGTAATCCTACTATTCGTGTCAGTCGGTAAATTCGTTTGTAGTTGTATTGAGTCCCGTACTGGCTGTTTAGTTCATCTGTTATCCTGCGGTATCCATAGATTCCATTGAATTCAGCGTAGATATAGGCAATCTTATGTAGCAAATCTTCGTTTTCTACTTCCCAAACACTTTTGCAGCGGTTGAGCCACTTGTAATAGGAAGAACGGTTCAAATATAAAATATTACAGATTTTTTCAATGGGATAACCTTTCTCTCTATTCAACTCGGTAATGACTATATACAGGTTCTCTTGTCTGACTCCGTTCAGCCCCGCCTCCTTTCTACCTCCTGCACTTTTTTTAATATTTCTATCTCCATTTCTTTTTGCTTCTTTTCGGCTTCAAGAACTTTAAGTTCTGCACGGAGACGCTCGACTTCTGTCATTTCTTCGAGTGGTTTCCTCTTGCCGCGCCTGTCAATCAGCCCATTTACTCCGGATTCTTCATACTTTTTTACCCAGTTGTATATTTGTTGATAGGATACATGGTATTTCTCAACGGCCTTGCCGTAGTCTTTAGCATTCTCAATGCAGTAGCTAATGATTTCAATACGCTCGTCCAGCGTTGTTACGCGTCCTTTGGTCATACAGGTTTCACTCCCAGATTTTCGAAAATCCTTTTGACCATTATATCGCTTTATCCATGACTGAACCATACCGTGACTGCTAATTGAATATTTTTTGCACAATCCAAGTAAGGAATTTTTCCCCTCCAAATACTCTTTAACCACATTTTCTTTAAATGTCGGACTATATTTTCTATTCCGCGACTGCGGCATTAATCCTTCGGGTCCACGAGTTGTGTATAACATCCTCCATGTACGCCATGTTGCCGTACTAATTTTGTATCTTTGCACAGCTTCCGTTGTACCCAGTTCACCGTGGAGATATGCTTCCACTGCAGTTATTTTCTCATCCGGCGGAATCTTCGGCTTTCGAGACACAATAATGCTCCCCTCTCTGTTTTCAGTGGTTTTGTTTTTTCCACTGTCTACTTTAAGGGGAGCATATCATAATTATGACCTAGGGTGCCTTTGGTTTACCGAACAAATATAAAACTATAATTGGGATAATCCATCTTCAAACGAACTCTTAAATTTCAACAAGTTTTTCCTCGCAATTTTCATAGCCTCAACAGACTCCTCGGCATT